>JAJYEJ010000013.1 GCA_021785805.1 Microcaldota archaeon
TCCATTATGGAAGTGGCTGCTGAATAAAGAATTAGGATAATGCTTTACGAAGAGCTTTACTGAAAACATGGTGCGCAACCTTTTTGGAAAGGTTTGGCGAAAACAGTGGGTGCGGTTACAGCTAGAATTGTACCGTGTCCATTTATATTTCTAAATGCAGTATAATCTGTGTGCGAAGACACAGAGTTCACATCTTAGAAAATAAAATCTACGGTGCTAAAATAGAACAAAAGCTAGATGGCAAAAGCTTGGAGAGTCTGCTTTGCAAGCGGGAGGTCGTGGGCGCGATTCCAGCCAAGTCCATAAAACAGGTGTATTCATGGCAGAGATAAGGATTCTTATCGAGGGATACGCACAGAAGCTGGAGAACGGTTTCAGGGCTAGTTCGACCACTTGTTTAGTGATTACAGAAGGCAAGAGGATACTCACCGATCCTGGTTGCAATCGAAAAAACTACTGGATGCGTTAAAGGGCGAGGGACTTACTACAAATGACATAGACTACGTCTTCCTCTCACACCAACACCCGGACCATATCCTGCTTGCTGGAATCTTCGAGAAAGCCAAATTCATCACTTTTGATACTAATTTCATCTACGACAACGATCTGCTGGTCGAATTCGATAAACACATGCTTGGCAGAGATATCGAGATAGTTGAAACTCACGGTCACGTGCTCGAGCACATTTCGCTGCTGGTAGATACTTCAAAGGGAAAGGTGGCAATTGCTGGAGATACTATTTGGTGGGTCAAAGGCGAGAAGCAGGTGTTCGATGTAAACCAGGAGGACCATTCGCAATCAAAAGGCATGAACATGAAAACTCTAATCGAAAGCAGGAAAAGGCTCATAGAAGCAGCAGATTACATCATTCCAGGTCATGGCAAAATGTTTAAGGTGGAGAAGTAATCAGACCACGTCGAGTCCATAAACTTATTATAGTTCCATATTTCTGTATTCCCGTATGAAAACCAAAATCCTGAAAATAGATCCGATAGAGCCCAATAAGGCCGCAATAGGTGAAGCGGCAGACATCATAAAAGGCGGGGGACTCGTGGTCTTCCCTACAGAAAGCGTCTATGGAATCGGAGCAGATGCCTTTAATGCGAAAGCGTGCTCAGACATCTTCAAGGTAAAGGGCAGGCCTAGTGACAACCCCCTCATAGTCACTGTGGCTTCACTTGATCAAGCCATGGAGATAGGTGACATACCTGGAGATTATCTCGACTCCATAAAGAGAGTATGGCCGTGCCCCCTAACCTTTATAGTAAAGAATATCACAGACCTACCAGAAGAGGTGACGGCGGGATTGGACACCGTGGCGCTCAGGATGCCAGCGCATCCGGTAGCTTTGGAGCTTATACGCGAGTCTGGAACCCCGATCGCTGCACCAAGTGCAAACCTCTCTAAGAAGCCGACCGCTGTCAACGCGCAACAGGCTCTTCGGTACTTTGACGGGAAAGTAGACTGCATCATAGACTCAGGCCCGGCATTCTTCGGTCTAGAATCGACCATCATAGACCTTCGTACCTTCCAACTCCTTAGGCCAGGGCCCTTCACCATAGACGAGCTTGAGAAAGCCTTCGGGAAGAGGCCTGATCCGGGCGATGTCGCAAGAGGCTCAAGGCAGGCGGATGTCGCCATTGCACCCGGAACGAAATATGCACATTATGCTCCGGATACGAAGCTCTTCCTGTACGAGGGTGATGTGGAGGACCTTTCAAAGTCGATGAGAGCCATAGAAATACCCCAGTTCGCCTTCATAGGTTCGAATGAGTCTTGCCAGGTGATGCACATGACCGGATGCCAGACCATGGCGCTTGGAAAGAGAGGGCGCCCCTATGAGATTGCAAAGGGGCTCTATGATGGGCTGATAGCGCTCGATTCGGCTAAGGTAGGCTTTGGGATAATAGAAAGCTTCGCCGAAGATGGGATAGGCCTCGCCATAATGAACAGGATAAGGAAAGCTAGTTCGAATAACACGTTCAGAGGCCTGGATGGACTTCTCGGGATGTTGCAGGAGAACGGACTCTATTTGGATGCTCATAGCGTTAGTAGAAGCGAATAGCCATGTCAGCGAGCAAGCAGCATATGCTCTCCTGCGTCATTGTCCGAGCTTTACTGGGACCCTCATCTTTGCAACGAGCAGGCCGGTGAGTATATTTGTAACGACTATCACGATGAATGATATATAGAAGATGTCATTGAAGAATATCCCGCCTATGGCGTAAACAAGCCCGGCCAGCACCGCCGTAGTTGTGTCCCGCGGGAACATTGCAAACGATAGATTCGCGTATCTGTCTTTAGGACCGATCACCGCCTTGATTTCCGGGTACCTGAGTGCTATCAATATCGCAGCTATCAGTATGCCGTATATCAGATACTGCATCGAAATCACCACCACCATCCCAAGGAAGACGAAGAAGAAGGTCTTTATCAGGAAGGTGAAGTTGCGCTCTACCGCCCTGGCCTCCTTCTCGTTTATCTGTATCTTGAGCTTGAAGTATTTGCCTATCAGCTGGTAGTTCGCTATTATTATCGAGAATACGAACACTGCGACGATTCCGGCGCCGTTGAAGAAGCTTGCCGTCCCGTAGAGCAGTATGGCCACAGCTATAGTTACCAGGTAGTCTCCCGCCACCCTCAGAACGCTCATCAGGAACAGCCACGCTATCCCAGCTATCGCCCCGATGAACAGGGATACGCTTACGTAGTCTACAAGGTAATTGACAGTAACCGTAAAGCTGGTCAGTTGGTTTGCAGATATGCTCAGCAGGACGGTGAATACAAGTATCGAGGTCACTGAGTTAAATGTCGCTTCGACTAACATCGTCTCATACGTATCATGCGGGATGTTTAGCCTATTCAATATTGATATTACTACAACCATACCTGTTGATGCAGATATGGCACCCAGTATCGCTCCATAGATCAGAGGCCATCCAAGTAGATAATACATCAATGGCGCCAACACCAGTGGCGGAAGTATTGCATCGAGAATTGAGAGTATCAGTCCTTTCTTGCTCTTAAGCTTCCCGCTCGCTAGGCTTATGCCTTTCGTGCCATCGTATATTATTATCACTAGCGCGATTGATCCCAGAATCGGGATGAGTCCGCGCAATATGCTCACGTAGTTATCCGGGAATACGTGGAACACCTGGACTATCAGTATCCCTATCAGCATTAACAGGAGGACATCCGGTATCCTCGCATACTTGAATAGTGCGTCAGCTATATATCCCAGGAGTATGACAGCAGCTACAGCCATCAGTATGGTTGGAAGTGGTGCGAGCTGAAGCAGGAATGGCACAATCAACATGATTTTCAGTTTAGAATAGGATATCCAATTTATAATCCTTTGCGCCGATAATAAGCATATCTTGATGATGTGAGTCGGTTATGGAAGGAAGCGCCAAACAAAAGGTTCCGGGAGGGAAGCTAGTCTATGTCAGGCTCTCCGTGCTTCCTGACAGGAGGATAGCAAAAGCTGTGATACTCGGAGATTTTTTCATTTATCCGGAGAACGCAATCGCGGATATCGAGAGGAGCATAGCAGGTATTAGCCTTGATGAGGGGGAGGGCGTTTTCGTGAAGGCGATAGCCAAGTCCGTAACTGATGATGATGCCGAACTCATAGGCGTCACGCCAGAGGCGATTGCCAAGGTGATAAAATCGGTGGTGGTAACATGAAATGGAGAGTTATGGAGCTTGGCGTGAATGATGCATTTACCAATATGGCGATAGACGAAGCGATTTGCGATTCCGTCAGGGATGGGAGCGCCATGCCTACAATCAGGTTTTACAGGTGGAAACCCAGTGCGGTTTCGATAGGCTGCTTCCAGGGGATGATGGAAGAGGTCAATGTCGACCTGTGCAAAAAGCTCGGGATCGATGTCATAAGGAGAAGGACAGGTGGCGGCGCCGTGTATCACGATTATAACGGTGAGGTAACTTACAGTGTGATAGCGCCTCTTGACGCTTTCCCGAAAGGCATAAGGGAGAGCTATATGGTAATCTGCGGGTGGGTGATTAATGGCCTTTCGAGGCTCGGGATAAATGCGTACTTCGCCCCGATAAACGATATTGCGGTTGATGGGAAGAAGATATCCGGAAATGCGCAGACCAGGAGGGATGGTATTCTACTACAGCATGGAACGGTGCTCTACGACCTGGATCTCAAAACCATGTTCAGCGTGCTGAACGTGAGCAAGGAAAAGATTTCAGACAAGATGATAAAGAGCGCGGAGGAGAGGGTGACAAAGGTCCGCTCATTTGCTGATGTGCCGATAGATGCGCTTTATAATGCGCTGCTGGACGGATTCGTAGAAGGTAAGGAGTATACCAAGGAGGGATTAAGCGCGAAGGAAAGAAGCTCAGCTGAGGCCCTGGCACAAAGCGTCTACCGTTCGGATGAGTGGAACTTCAGCAGATGACTACGGCTGTGCTTTTCCTTCTGCTGCGCGTTTTTTGACCATGGCTTTTATGAAGAATTCACCTGCCTTGTACGAGCTCCTTACGAAGGGGCCCGAGGCGGCGTATAGGAATCCTTCCTTCATGGCGGAATCCCTGAGCCTGTCAAATTTCTCCGGTCTGACGTATTCCTTCACCTCGATGTGCCTGCTGCTCGGTCTCAGATACTGCCCCATCGCTATAAAGTCGGTGCCTACCGATCTTAGGTCTTTGAGCGTCTTTAGCACCTCGTCTTCCGTCTCCCCTACCCCCAGCATGAGCGCAGATTTCGTGTATCTCGTGTTGTCAAGCTCCTTTATCTTCTTCAATACGCCGAGCGATAGTTCGTAGGAAGCCCTCCGGTCCCTCATCAAAGGCGTAAGGCGCTCTACGGTTTCCACATTGTGGCCTACCACGTCAGGTCCCGACTTGACTATCCGTTCCAGACACCCCGTATCGCCACGGAAATCAGGTATTAGGACCTCTATTGTCGTGCTGGGGCTTGAGCGCTTTATCTCCTCCACGCATCTGGCAAAATGCCCGGAACCCTGGTCAGGCAGATCATCCCTGCAGACCGATGTTATCACTACGTAATCGAGCTTCCATTTGCTTATTATCCTGCCGAGCTTTTCGGGTTCCATGGGATCTATATTGGCGCCCATCGCGCTTTTCGGCACCGTGCAGAACCTGCATCCTCTCGTGCATTTCTCGCCCAACACCATGAAGGTAGCTGTACCTCCGCTCCAACATTCGGTTATGTTAGGGCAGTGCGCCTCTGCACAGACGGTGTGCAGCCCTAATCCGCTTATTTCGGACTTCACGTCCGCGTATTTTGCAGTTGAAGCAGGTCTTATTGTAAGCCATTCCGGAAGCATTCAATCCAATAAGGATGTATTGCACAGGCTAAAAATCTTATCGGTGTCCTTTGGATAGTCAGAGCTTCATCCTCTTGAAGGAGTACGTCCCTATCACGATCATTATGAATGCGAACAGGAGTATTATCGAAAGGTCGTACATGATGCTGAACTGGTGTATACCTATGATTATACCGCGTAGCCCGTCCACAGCATAAGTGACCGGATTTATCGAAACGAATGTGTACAGCCATGCGGGAAGGCTTTTCAGCGGGAATAGCGCTCCGCTGAGGAAAAACAGCGGGAATATGACGAAACCACCTATAAGGCTGAAACCTTCCGGACTGCTCATATAGGAGCCTATGGTAAGTCCTATGCTGACTATCCCAATAATCAGTATAAATGCGAAGACCAGCGTGGCCATGAATGACAGGATAGTGTAATGTATGCCGAAGAACGTTCCCAGTACCATCAATATGACTACCTGTATCATGCCGTCTGTAGTCCCGCCAAGTACTTTGCCGAAGAATATCGATGTCCTGCTTATAGGTGCCACGAGCACCTCTTTGAGGAAGTCTATCTTCTTGTCCCACACTATGTAGACCCCGAAGAACAGTGAACTGAATAGCACAGTCATAGCGATTATGCCAGGATATATGAATGTCTGGTAGTCTCCACCGACGGCAGCCCCGTTCAGTATTGAGCCCAGCCCTGTGCCGAATATCACCAGCCACATCAGTGGCGTGATTAGCGATGATACCACTCGCGACCTCTCCCTGGTGAATACCTTGAATTCCCTGTACCATAGCGCGTATATTCCAGAAGCTTCGCTCATGTTTTCACCTGTGGGAGTTTGCACGATAGTGCATTATGCGTTCCATCGCCCCGCCCTCCGCTTCATCCCCGCTCTCCCTTATCTCTTTGCCGGTGTAATGCAGGAAGACATCGTTCATCGTAGGCGACCTTGACTCTACCGCTTCTACCTTCCCTGCAGCTTTCAGTATGTCTTGCAGATGCACAGCGGAATTATAAACAGTAAGCCTCACAGTAGACCCTTTTATCTCGGTCTTCCTTATGAATTTGAGCTTCTTCAGCTTCGCCACGTTGGGCTTTCCGCTGAACCTTAATGTCACTATGTCGCCACCGACATTGCGTCGCAGGTTGGCTGGAGTGTCTAATACCTTTATCTCACCATGATCGATTATCGCTATCCTGTCGCACAGCTGCTCCGCCTCTTCCATGTAGTGAGTGGTCACTATAATCGTAACGCCTTTCTTCGACGAAAGCTCCTTTATGTACTCCCACATGTGTTCCCTTGTCTGCGGGTCTAGCCCCAATGTCGGCTCGTCAAGAAACAATATCTTCGGCTCGTGAAGCAGCCCTCTCGCAAGTTCCAGTCGTCTTCGCATGCCTCCCGAGTAATTCTTTACAAGAACCCGCTGCTTATCCTTAAGGTCCACAAGCGACAAGACTGAGTCTATCTTTGAATTTATATCAGTAAGATTAACCCCATATAGCAGGGCATGAAGATACAGGTTCTCCCTCCCTGAGAGCGTGTCGTCGGAGCTAGGGTCCTGAAACACGAATCCTATCGATTTTCTCACCGCACCCTGCTCATGTATTATGCTGTGACCTCCCACATATGCTTCGCCGGAGGTAGGATGCACAAGCGTAGCAAACATCGAAAGGGTAGTGGTCTTGCCTGCCCCGTTCGGGCCCAACAACCCGAATATCTCGCCTTCCCTTATCTTGAAGCTTATCTTATTTACCGCAGTGAGGTTCCCGAACTTCTTTGTAAGCTCCTTTGCTTCTATAGCGTCAGCCAAACAATCAACCCATCGGTGAGCTGCTAGCTACCGCAGCCTCGCCTTTCTCCACTATGCTGCTGATCAACGCTTTCAATTCTGGCTTCGCCTTATGGCCTATTATCTCTCCGATGACCCTGCCTCCCAGAAACACTTTTATTGTAGGGGTCCCTGTTATACCGTACTTCATCGCCATGTTATAGTTGTCTTGACTAGACCTTACATTTATCCTGACGAACGTTATGTCCGGAAGTTCGTCAGTCACTGCCATAAGATCCGGAAGCATCTTGCTGGACCACATGCAATATTCATGCCAAAACTCCACTGCGACGGGCTTTTGCGATTTCAGGACCTCCGCGTCCCAGTCCTTAGCGTCTATATCTTTTATCATAGATACCATTCCCGAGTCATCAACGAGTATGCTTATCAGCAAAGGCTAATTAAGCTTGCCGCTCTTGGGGGTTATCTTAAGACACAACTTGCGGCCGACAGGGTCACTTCCGCTGATTCACGCTGGCCATAAGGGCACCGAATAGGTATCTTGCCCTGCTGGCTATCCCAGGGTCAGGATTTACGCACTGGTTCCTGATGTAGGTTCTTGTTGCGACGCTAGACGATTCACCACGAGCTGCAAGCAGGTTCACGTTCGGAAGTTCCGCCATTATCTCCAGGAGATGAGCCTGATTGGAGAACTCCTTTGGATCAGTTATGATCTTGACCACCTCATCCAGAATCGACTTTTTTTCAATTGTATGTTGCATCATATCACCATTTTCGTCATCCACTACAACTAATTTATCCAGATATATAAAGATAACGCAATATGGTGCTGAAATGGGGTGGTTTTATTAGCCTTATATACGGATAGGTACGCATGGAGAATGTACAGGATGATCCTGCATGGATGGTGTGCGAGGATCTTCTCACGAGGGCGAAGGATGAACTGATACTGGAGGCCATTGACCTGCTCCATGCGAGGATAAATGACGGTAGCGTGTCGATAGACGGCTATGTGGTGACGCTTCCGGACCGGTCGCAGGAGGTCGCGCGCGATATCTTTGTGATAAACAACCTTCTTTCAGAGCAGAGCCAGATAAGGGATACTTATGCAAGGTACATCAAGGAGAGATCAGGAGACATTACAGCCAAGACCGTGGAGAATGTTGAGAAGATGAAACGATTCCTGCTCTTTCTCGATGAGCTTTCGATGTTGATGTATCATAGCGACATATTTGGCGATTGGATAACGGAGGCATGGCAGCATTCAAAGCTCAATGACATAAGCCTGATCATAGCCAATACTATGATAGGCAATGAGGATAGGACGGATGCAGTGAAATTCATACTTAATAATGCGACATTCATAAAGGAAGAGGTTTTTACTGCTGATGAACGCGCCATGTTCGAAAAGGCGTTGGCGCTTTCAGACTCACAGCGCAAACCGTGAACGATGCTTGATGTTTGCATGAAGGACTATTATCTGGATGGTGAAGAGCGCTTCGGAAGGTTCATGTCCCCGCTTTACGACTTCGTGGGCAGGCATCTCTCCAGGATGATGCGGTTCTACGATTATGTTGTATCTGATTTGTCCAAGAGCGATGCGAAGGATATTCTGGATGTCGGCACAGGCAGCGGAACTGTCCCGCTGATGCTT
Source organism: Microcaldota archaeon (assembly GCA_021785805.1). Classification (GTDB taxonomy): domain Archaea; phylum Micrarchaeota; class Micrarchaeia; order Micrarchaeales; family Micrarchaeaceae; genus JAJZYD01. The sequence continues at coordinate 8,760 of JAJYEJ010000013.1, forward strand.
TATGCAAAGCTAAAGGGAAGCGGCAGACGCATAATGATCACAGGCATAGACCCTTCAGTGCACATGTTGAATATCGCAAGGCATAGGACACCGTCAGATGCCGCTTCCTCCCTGAGATTCATGCTCGGCTCGAGCAGAGATGTACCCGGCAGGAGATATGATCTGATAATGAGCTCCATCTCGCTGCACCATTGGGCTGATAAGGCAGGCTCTCTCAGGAATATGAAAAGGCACCTGAAAGCGAACGGCGAGATAAGGATCTATGAACTTGACGGACATAAAGCGAAGCGAGAATACAGGTTCCTGTTCTACGCCATCAGATCACATACCTTAAGCATTGGGGAAGCGCGCCGGTTGGCGGCAGAAGCAGGCCTCAGGGTAAAGCATCTGGAGAGACATGGCGGTTTCCTCGAGGTAGTCTATGTGCCGCGCAAACGGACTTGAAGTACAGGATGTTATTTAAATATTGTTTGTGAGAGGCTATCGATTAGAATGGACCTTATAGTGTTGGGTGGATACGGGGAGATGGGGAGGATAGTCACCATAGACTTAGTGGAACATTGCGGGGGCTGCAACATAACGATTGCAGGCAGGGATGTGGAGGCTGCAAGGAAGTTTGCGGAGTCATTGAAGCTTAAGGGGAAGGGAGTTTGGAATATCTCATGGCTGAAGGTCGATGTGAGAGACCATACCGCGCTCGCTAAGGCGCTGAAGGGACGTGATGTAGTGCTCAATGCGACAAACTATTACAACAACATCCATGTCATGAAGGCTGCGCTAGAGGCAAAGGTCGATTACGTGGACCTTGGCGGCTTATACCACATGACGAAAAGGCAGCTTGAGCTAGACCGGGATTTCAAGAGGGCCGGGCTTACAGCCATAATAGGCATAGGTTCATCGCCAGGCATAACTAACGTCCTCGCGATGCACAGCGCATCCTTCTTGGACAAGGTGGAATCGGTAGAGATAAGCTTTGGTGATAAGACATTCAGGAAGATAAACGCTCCTTTCGTAGTGCCATATGCATTAAGCACCCTCTTCGATGAATTTACTCTTAATCCTTACGTCCTCGTGAAGGGCAGGATGACCAAGATCGAACCATTGAGCATATACAAGAAGGTAAAGTTTCCAGAGCCGATAGGAGACCTCATGTGTTTTGCTGTGATACATTCTGAAATGGCCACGTTGCCATCCACGCTCAAGGGCAAAGGGATAGAGGAGTGTGTGTTCCTGGAGGGGTTTGACCAGGAATTTGTCGATAGGGTGAAATTCCTGATAGACACGGGCTTCATAACAGACAGGAAGGTCACTATAGACGGAACGTCTGTTATACCTAGGGAGATGACGATAAAGCTGTTGAATAATTTCCTCCCGAAGGGAGCCGTGGACGATGTAGAGTACCTCAGGGTAGAGATGATAGGCACAAAAGGCAAGAAGAGGAAGAAAGTAATAACCTATTGTGAGGTCAGAAGCAACAAGAGATGGAATCTTCCCGGCGGGTCATGGGACACTGGTGCGCCCCTGTCCATAGCTGCGCAGATGATAGCCTCTGACGAAGTGAAGACAAAGGGTGTTGTCCCTCCTGAACTCGCTCTAGATGCGAAGAGGTTCTTCAAGGAGTTGGAGAAGAGAGGCATGAAGGTAGTAACGCGGACCGAAGAGATGTAAGGTCGCATTACGCCTTTACCTGCTTCGTGGCCCGGTCCGTTTCGAGTTTGAACCTAGAAGTCCTGAACTTGCTGTTCTTAGAGCGCTCAACCGCTATCCTGAATGCGTTGAGCGTCTCTTCTAGGTCCTCGTCTAAGCTGTGGGACAAGCACGTGTACCAGCATTCTTGGCTATCCTCGTCGAGCATTACGCCCTGGGTCAGCAGCCAGTACTGTATCTTGGAATACATGTCGATGCCATAGTTAGTCTTCAGTTCCCTGTAGTTGTTTATTTCGGTCCTGTTGTTGGTTAGGACATACTGGAACATGTTAGGATGACCCTGCACTATCGCCTTTATGCCAGTGTCTTCAAGCGTTTCCCTTATGCCGCCCATCAGCCTTGTGCCATACCTGCTGAGCCTGGTGTATATCCTCCTGTCCTTCAGTACGTCAAGGGTGGCTTCCGCTGCGGTTAAGACGTGCGGGTTACCGGCATATGTGCCACCATGGGTCACATGATGGACTCCAGGTCCGAAAAACTCCATTATCTCCCTTTGACCAGCTATGGCAGATACAGGATACCCGTTGCTCATCGATTTGCCAAGCGTAGTTATGTCTGGCTTTACTTTGTACAGCTCCTGCGCCCCGCCCCTCGAGACCCTGAATCCGGTCTTCACCTCGTCGAATATCAGAAGTATGTCGTACCTGTCGCAAAGTTCCCTTAGGAATTTCAGGTAGCCGGGTTTGGGCATTATAGCAGCCGCATTGCCCATTATCGGTTCCAGTATTATCGCAGCTATCTGCCGGTGTCTTGCCTTCACCGTCCTTTCTATCGATTCGAAGTTGTTGAATGTTTCTACTATGACTAGCTTCTCTATGCCCGGTGGTATCCCCAATGATTCCGGATAGGGACGTATCTTGGTATTGTACGGTGGACTTGTAGAGAATAGGACGTAGTCGTGATTGCCATGGTAATGGCCTTCGAACTTCAGTATGACGTTCTTCTTCGTGTACGCCCTTGCAAGCCTTATTGCATGCATGGTCGCCTCTGTACCGGTGACTGAGAACCTCACCATCTGGGCACTTGGCACCATGTCTATTATTTTCTTGGCGACGTTGAGTTCGAGTTCGTTGTCGAGCGCGTATACTGTGCCACGTTTCTCTGCAGCATGTATGGCATTTCGCACCGATGGGTAACTGTGCCCAAGTATGATGGGGCCGAAGCCCAGCCTGTAGTCTATGTACTTGTTGCCGTCGACGTCCCATATGTGGGAGCCATATGCTCTTTTGGCGAATATGGTGCATGGAGTGTATATCGGACAGAACTGGGCGGTTTGCCAAAGCCTGGCGTTCGAGGTCGCCCCGCCAGGCATGACATCAAGCGCCTGCGAGAACAGCTTCGCGGACTTGGATATTTTAAGACGCATCTTTGCAGTCATATGATTACCATTATTTTATCGCTATGCTTTTCATGTTTACGAATTCCAATAGCCCGTAACGGGACAGTTCGCGCCCTATGCCGCTCGCTTTTATACCGCCGAATGGCAGCATCGGATCCGACTTTACTATGGAGTTGATGAATACATTGCCTGCTTCTATCTGGCGGGCGATATTCTCCGCTTTTTCGAGATCGCTTGTCCATATACTGGCTCCCAGCCCGTACTCAGTGCTGTTAGCCACACGGATCGCATCATTAGCATCCTTCACCACTATTATAGGTGCGACAGGACCGAAAACTTCCTCCGTGAGTATCCTGCTTCCCATCTTATCATGTGTTAACACCGTCGGCTCATAATAGTACCCTTTCATCCTGGGGCGCTTTCCGCCAGTCTCTATCCTCGCACCCCTCCTTACGGCGTCAGCGACTTGGCTCTCCAATTTTTCCAATTGTTTCTTGCTCGATAAAGGGCCCTCGTCCGTCTCTTGATCAAGAGGGTCGCCAAGCACGTATTGGCTCATGAGTTCGGTGAAATGGGCAATGAAATCGGTAGCCGCGTCCTTTACCACTATGAACCTCTTCGCCGCTATGCAACTCTGCCCATCGGATATGTTCCTGCCCTCTACGGCTGCCGCGCACGTGAATGACATGTTCGTGTCCTCGAGGACGATGAACGGGTCCGAACCGCCCAGCTCCAGTACGCACTTCTTCAGGTTCTTTCCCGCAAGATTCGCTATCCCCTTGCCGACTTCCGTGCTCCCGGTGAATGATACCCCTTTTATAGACTTATGCTTTATCAGTGCCTTGACCGTATCGTGATCCGTCAGCAACGATCTGAAAAGATTTTCCGGGAAGCCCGCTTCCTTGAAGGCTTCCTCTATTGCGTATGCGCACATCGGAACGTTGTTCGAGTGGCGCAGTATCGTGGCGTTCCCTGCGGTTATGGCTGGAATGCCGAACCTGAGAGCCTGCCAGAATGGAAAGTTCCATGGCATTATGGACAGAACCACCCCAAGCGGCTCGAACGCAACGAAGCTCTTCTTGTATCCTGCGTCGATTCTTTCATCCTCAAGCCATCTTGCTCCGTTATCCGCATAGATTTCTGCGGTCCATGCGCACTTCTCTATCTCAGCTAGCGACTGCTTTATCGGCTTCCCCATCTCTATCGTTATCAACCTTGCATATTCCGCCTTCTTCTTCCTTAGCGCCGTGGCGAGATTGCGCATCCGTTTGGCGCGGTCGCTCACATCTACCGTTTTCCATTCTTCCCATGCCTTGCGTGTTGCCTTCAGTACATTGAGTGCGTGCTCTTTCGTAGAGAGCTCGAACTCACCGTTGACCTCCTCTGTTGCAGGGTTGATGGATTGTATCTTCATCGTCTTACCACTCGCTTATTTGTCCTTCTTGCCGTACACCACCCAATACCATGGCTTCCTGACGAGTCCCGTATTGTCCAGGTAGATGTGTTTTATCTTCGTATAATCATCGAACGAATATATTGAAAGGTCCTTGCCGAAGCCGCTCTGCTTGAAACCGCCATGCGGCATTTCCGATGCAAGCATCCCATGCTCATTAATCCAGACTGTGCCGAACTGCAGCTTTCTCGCCACCCGCATGGTGGCGGTTATATCCTTGCCCCACACCGAAGCGGCAAGCCCGTATATGACATCGTTGGACTTCTCGATTGCCTCTTCCTCTGTGCTGAACTCGAGTACGGAAAGCAACGGTCCGAATATCTCTTCCTGACATATCTTCATGTCCTGTTCTACGTCGGTGAATATTGTCGGCTCGAAGAAGTATCCTTTCTTCAAGTTGCGCGGCATCCTGCCGCCGACTTGCAGCCTGGCGCCCTGTGAGACTCCGGACTTGACATAGCCCTCTACACGCTCCAGTTGACTCTTTGATATGAGAGGACCCATGTCCGTCTTCTCGTCGAGAGGATTGCCTACCCTTATCTTCTTTGTCTTAGACACTAACGCCTTGATGAACCGCTGGTAGATGCTCTTGTGCACGTATATCCTTGTAGCGGCTGTGCAATCCTGTGCGGTGTTCCAGAAGCCCCCTACGACAGCAGCTTCTGTAGCCGCGTCTATATCGGCATCCCTTAGCACTATGAACGGGGCTTTTCCGCCCAGCTCCAATTCGATACGCTTGACGTTCTTCGATGCAAGCTGCATTATCCGCTTGCCCGTCGATATGTCTCCGGTGAACGCGACCTTGTCCACCTTCTCATTTGATGCCAACTCTGTGCCTACCGTCTCCCCCGGACCAATGACCACGTTGAGGACTCCTTTCGGCAGGAGCTTCATGGCGTGCTTCACCATCTCCATGATCACTACCGGGGTGTAGCTGGCCGGTTTTATTACTACCGTGTTACCTGCAGCAAGAGCTGGAGCGAACTTCCATGTCTCTATGTAAAGCGGGTAATTCCACGGGGCTATCGCAGCTACGACGCCTATGGGCTCCCTCCGTATCATGCTGGTGCCCATGCCGGTATATTCGGATGCTGATTTACCGTCGAGCATCCTGGCCGCTCCGGCAAAGAACCTGAGATTATCGACTATGAATGGTATGTCGGAGTACTTTGCATACTTTATGGTCTTGCCCACATCTATGGACAGCAGCCTGGCGAGCCTGTCGGTGTCCTTCTCGACTATGTCAGCAAGCTTCCACAGGAACGATGCCCTCTCAGCCGGGGCCTTCTCCGACCATATCCCGCTATCATATGCCCTGCGCGCGGCATCTATCGCGGCCTTCGCGTCTTCTGCCCCGCCGAGCGGTGCCTGGGCGAACACCTCTTCTGTAGCTGGGTTTACTATGTCGTATGTCTTGCCGCTCTTCGCATCTGTCCATTCCCCGTCTATTAACATTTTAATCTTATCCACCTAACCACGACCCGTAGACTAGACACAACTAATCTATTAATCCTTTTCGGAGCTTGTGGATTGCTGCGCCCTAGACGGTCTTTTCCATGGCAGTCCCCCAATCGCTTGCGGTGTTGCGCGTAGACCTAACCGATACCGTGACGGTAAGTATATATATCTGGAAAATCTGAGGGATAATGATGCGATAGAATGCCGGAAGACTTAAAGGCCAGGCATGAGGGGATGCAACCAAAGGCATACGGAACGTTGAGGCCGGAAGGCGCCAGGGCGTTGGAGAGGATGGCTGATACGTTTTCCGCTATGGTGGGCTATTCCAAGGTAGGCTTGCCGAAACTCATCGCTGATTTCGAGGGCAGTTTTAAGAGATCTGGGTTCGATCCTGCAGAAGCATGGAGAATAGCGCTCCTGATGGTCCACCAGAAAGGCTATTACAACGGATGCCATGAATTCCATCCTGATTACCGAAGGCTTACAGAAGCTGGTGTCGAGATATCGGCGAGGCTATTCAGGCTGAGCCTTAGGACGGAGCAGGGGACGAATTCATGACTGATACGATCTTGTATATGTTTATGATTATGTAGTGGTGTTGAAATGCCGCTGAACTTTGTTGAGGGGAGATATAAGGTTAGACCGTCGGGCAACAGCTTACCAGGAACAACCGCTCTGGGGGAAGCCGATGGCAGAGAAACAGATGCCGACGTGTCCGCACACATACAGGCATATGCGGTCAGGTGTTTGAGGAGGAGCATCGAGTTCCTGAAGAGGGGCGATCCGGAGAAGGCGTTTGAGGAGGCATCTCTAGCACACGTAATGGCAGAGGGCGTGGACCAGAAGCTGTTCGATGCAGCTAGGATGGTGATGAGAAGGGCAGGCTGCGAATTGGAAGCTAGTCAGAGCCGGCAACCGCAGGAGTCCTGAACAGCCAGTTCCCCTATTTGGAGGAATTCCTCAATTATTTATAGTTGGTGTTGCGTAGATATAAGCACTGGTGGAGTGTATTCATGCCGACAGAGACCTTTGGTTTATATTATATGCGACTAGCGGAGTCTCTAGACGACATAATCGGCAATGAGTATGCCATACAGATCCTCAGAAAATACGCCGCAGACGTAGGCAATGGGATAAAGAGGAATCCGCTTCTCCTGGCTGGCCCTCCAGGAACCGGAAAAACTACTGCGGTTCACCTGCTCGCTAAAGAACACGGGTGGAATGTGGTCGAGATGAATGCAAGCGACTACAGAGACAAGGAGTCGATTGACAGGCTGCTACGGGCCGCGTCCCAATCCAGGACGATATTCGGGGAGAGGAACCTGATATTTTTGGACGAGGTGGATGACCTTGCTGCACGATTCGACATTGGGGCGAGCGGAGCGATATTGGCGATGATGAAAATGTCGAAGAACCCTGTGATATTCACGGCTAACGATAGATGGGAGCGGAATATCGCCTTCCTTAGGAATGCGACCGACCCGGTAGACTTCAAGAAAGTGCCGGCGATCGCGATAGCCAAAGTCCTTTCGAAGATAGCGGCCAGGGAGGGACTTTCAGTCAGCAGGGAGACGATGGATATAATAGCAGGGAGGGCGAACGGAGACGTCAGAAGTGCGATAAACGACCTCTTCGTGATGAATGGCGCTTCGGAAGATGCTGTAGATGTCATGGGGATGCGAGACCGGAAGACTGACATATTCAATGCCCTTGACAAGATCTTCTTTGCAAACACATTCTCTGGCCCTTTGAGCATAGCCGCAAACCTTGACATGGATAACGAGACGTTCATGGAATGGATAAGCGAGAATGTGCCAAAGAGGTACTTCGACCCTACCGACCTCTCAGAGGCGTTGAACTCGCTGGCGCTTGCTACTGTGTACGGGACAAGGGCAACAAGAGCGCAATACTACACTTATTGGAGGTATATGAATGCTTTGATGTCAAGCGGGGTAGCCTTATCGAAGTCGAACTATCCGGACAGGACAGCGAGATATGCGTTCCCTAAGAAGATAACGACGCTCAGCCAGTCGAAGTCATCGAGGAATACCGCGGATGAGATAGCTGACAAGCTGCAGAGGCACATCCACCTCAATTCTTCAAGGATAAAGAGGGACCAGATGCCAATCATAGGGAAGGGCATAAAGGCCGCGATAGATGCCGGAGAGGGAAAGGAGCAGGTATATGAGGACATGGAGCGCAGGTTCGGGCTAGATAGCAAGGAATCAGAATGGCTTCTTGACAGATATTCTTACTGATTCGTGTCTATGATTCCAAACTCCCTTAGAAGGAGCTTTATCACGCTCTTGGCGTGCTGTTCATCGATTTTTATACCGCCGGCTGCAGCATGCCCTCCTCCAGAGTGAACATATTCAGACGACTCTTTGAGACGCTTCACTATGTCGTGCAATGGGAACTCTTTTGCAAGACCTTTGGTCATTCTTATGGAGATGTAGTTGCCATAATGCACTACAGTCATGGTCTCGCCGTCGCTGAGAAGTTCAAGCTTCGCCTGAAGCTTCGAGCTATATCTTCCAGGGAGCGGGTATCCCGCCTCGTTCCGGACATGCTTGAAATCCATCACATATATGTTTATGGCAAGCTCCCTGCCATTCGGCGAGGCTTTTGTCTTGTAGTGCTTCGCAGTCCTCACTCCTGCCTCAAGCGCGTCATCCATCATATTGGTCGCGTACCTGTAGAAACTGTCGAACCTCTCATTATCATCCAGTAAGGCATCCATGTAGCGCGGGGTCAGCTTCTCTATCCGGTAAACGCTTGCAGTACGGGTGCTGTTGCTCGTGACGAAGTCGAGCACCGTGGATATCCTCTGTGCCTTCTCATGCTTCATGTCAGCATGCCTGCTAAAATCACCTATCAGAGACGCAAGCTGGAGATCCTTCACGTCGACTCCGGAAAGCGCTTGGGCGAAGACGCCTCCGAGGAAACCTGCTGAGTAGTCCGAATCGCCGCCATAATCCCACGGGTTTATATAGTTGGTTATGCGCTCTTTGGGAAATTTCTCCGGAGGGGGGTGATGGTCCAGCCAGACAAGGTCGCACTTCCCATCCACACAGTTTATCGCGTTAATGCTCTCTTCGGTGGTGCCAAAATCCACGATCAGTATGAGAGGTTTCTCCGTGCTCATGTATCCATTGAATACCAGCAGGTCAGACTGTGCGGACTCGGGCTCATACGCCACGCTCTTGTTCATCTGCCAACGGATATTGCCTTCTGTTTTAGGGGACACGCATCGCAGTGCCCGATATATGCTTATGGCGCCAGATGACCCATCGCAATCGTTATGGAACCTTATTATGATTGGGGCGCCGGAGACGAACGCCTTGCTGAATACCGCAGCGGCTTTTCCGATATCGTTAAGCATAGGTATGGTAGTCTTGGAAAGCTCCTCCGGCATCCATTGCGTAATGGCTTTAGCCTTGGCCTTGCTGGTCTTCTGCTTGATCCCCATACTGCGCAGCGTGTCGTTCAACATCTTCCTGTATTCTGCCTTGCTGGCCTTTCCCAGCACCTTGATGTCGCCGATGCGCAGTACCTCGCTACCAATGGCGCTATCTTTGACCTCTACCGTGTCGCCAAGCTCCAACGTCATCTCGCATCTTGCACCGATGGGATTTGTCGAGAGTATCGCGTAAGCATTCTCTCCCGGATTCGAGGATAGTTTAATGGCGCTAACGATGCCCTTTATGGTAATCAACCCGTTGCATGACAGATGAAAAAAGGAGCTGGAGCGCTTGCACTTATTCATCTATCGTGAATATCCTGAAACCCTTCGAGGTGACCTCGTATGGAGCGAATGCGAAACTGTGGTTCGTACCCCTCATCTTTATTATCTCCAGATTGAACGCCCTTTTTTCGTCCAGTCCCGTTTGGTACATTGCCACTACGCCATCGAACACGAAGAATTCCGGAGAGAACCTGAACTCCTGTCTCTCGACGGAGTTCATCTCCACCGTAAGGAATGCGGTAAGCCTCAGACGTCTCAGGTTCGACATGAGCGCCACTATGGAACGCCTGTATGACAGCGCTTTGGTGTTCTCTACAAGCAGCTTGAGCAGGGACACTGAGTCGATGGCAACAATCTTCGCGTCGTTCATCTGCACTATCTCCTCTATGTAGGATATGACGTTCCCGAACGAGTAGGTATCGCTACCCTCGTTGTTTTCCATCCTTGCGGGAAGCTCCTCGCCTTCGACGATGAGCGACTTACTCTTTATCACTTCATCTATGTCGCTGAATTCAGTATATGCGTTCTTCACGTTCCTTAGCATGTCAAGGGGACGCTCCTCGAACGCTATGAAAGCGCACGGTATCCCCTGTTTTGCATTGTGGTATAATATCTCGAAACTCAGCAGTGTCTTACCTGAACCTGGTCCACCTGCTATGACTACCTGATTCTCGATAGGCACGCCGCCATACAGCATCTTGTCTAGACCCGGAACACCGGTCTGAATCCTCGGTATCGTATTCCCCTCTGCGCCGTTACCCATCATCTATTACACCCGTACAAGCATGACTAAGCGAAGCTTAGGCATTAGCATTATGGAATATCCGCTTTTTATGCCTTTTGGCGGGTGAAATCCCTGGTGACAGAGTGCGAAACCGTTTATATACCTTCTTTGCATTAAGTAGATGGATTTTATGATGAAGAAAGTCGTGTATGTAGGGTTACTGCTTATCGTCATCGCCGTCATAATAGCCATAGCCGGAAGCTTCATCGGATCGAACAGCCTGCAGGGCTTGCAGCAGAGCATAACCCAGCAGAACATCACAGTGGCAGCAGGCACTTACCAATCAGTCCAATTAAACAACCCTAACGCATCATCGCTTGTAATTATAGCGGAACATTCAAGCTCACCGGTTAGCGTTTACCTGTTCAACAGCTCTGGCTTCTCTCTGTGGAAGACCGCCCTCAGTGCAAATTCAGAGATCAGCGGGCTTCAGGATGCGATATCGCTGGCTGGAGAAGGCGCCATTTACATATTTAACGACTCTACACTCGCGATAATGCCTTACAACACCAGCAGCAGCTCGACCCAGGGCAATACCGGAGCCATAAGTTCCAGACCGTTATACTACCCGGCCCAGGTATTGCTTCCGATTGGCACTTATTATATAGTAGTCGATAATGGCCAAAGCGGGGTTAGCGTAAACTCGAGGGTGGCTTACAGCGCGCCGGTGCCGGAACAGAACGTGACGACTCAGCTCATCTCGC
>JAJYEJ010000014.1:0-4755 GCA_021785805.1 Microcaldota archaeon
GCCAAGGAGGAGGCGTTTAAGGCAAAAGAGACCGACTTTGCTAGGAGAGAGGAGATTTTAGCTAACCAAGAGGCCTCTTTGAAGAATGCTGGGGAACTGTTGGCCCGGAAGGAGGAGGGTTACAAAACCTCCCTGGCACAACTTGAGGAAAGGGAGAGGAACTTGAGCGAGAGGGAGGTCGCTGCCACTAAAAAGGAGGTCGAGCTGTCGAGGGAGCAGAATAGACAGGATACGATGATTGATGGGTTAAAGGCTCGCGAGAATAGAGTACTTGACATGGAGAGGAACGTGGCGGAGCTGGTGGCAAACGGAGTTGAACAACACAAGACCAATCTTGACGCCGCTTACGCTGAAAGGATGAAGAAGGGTGAAAATGAACTGAGCGCCGTCAGGGCGAAAGACGCCGCATTGCACAGGCAAAAAATGGACGAGCTTTCCAGATTGACCGCGCAGTGGAACAAATGGCACGACGACTCGGTAAAGAAGCTCGAGGCCGAGAAGCAGCGTTTAGAAGAGGAAAGACAGCGTTTAGCAGGTTGGCAAAAACAACTCGACCAATATAGGCTGGCGTTAGAAAATAGGACAGGAGCACTAGAATGGCGAGAGGAACGAATCAAAACACTCATTAAGGAGCTTAGGGAAGGTCCGGCTCAGGACGTAACGGAACCTAATGCTCCTGTGAAGCTGCAGGATGAGACTGGAGCCCAAACAGGAGAAGGCCAATCTGAACAAGCCACAGGAGACCCCCATGCCGTAGCGGTCGAAACCACTGACACCGAAGCTGGAGGCGCCGAAAACGGTGTCGAGGCGGAGGTCGATGGCGACGAGGAGGCTTCTCAAGAAGTGGAAGAAGGAGAAGAGGAAGAGGAGGAGGATGAAGAAGAGGCAGGCACAGGCGAAAATGGCTCCGATGCGGGCAATGTTGCAAACAATGTAGATGTTGCAAATGTAGATGCCGATTCCAATCCAGAGACAGACGCACAGAATAAGGGAAAGGAGGGTCAGTAACTCCCTTGTCATACCCCTTCTCAGATCTCTATCTTTAAGAATTCTGCGTAGCTCGCAAGATAATCGTTATTGTGAATGCCTTTGACGATATCCTTTGCTGACTCCAGATAATGGTTGTTTATCTTCACCGCTTCCATCGCCGCTCCGAGCTCGTACCTAGGCATGAGTACGCTCACAAGATTCGGTCTTGAGTTCTTCGCATCGGTCTTGGTATCCTTCCTGCTCCTGTCGTTTATGCCTAGGAAATTCATTATATCGTCCCGTATCTGGAAGGCATAGCCCAGTCGCATTCCGTATTCGTATAGGGTGTCGCGCATGCCGCTATCCAGGAAGTCGGCTACAATGCTCGTAGATACCGCTATCAGCGACGCGGTCTTAAGCCGTGCTACCTTCAGATAAGCGTCTATGCCCAACTGCGACTTGCCGAATTGGGTTTCGTAATCGAGTATCTCCCCTGCACACATGTCCATCGAAACCTCTGCTGCCCTCTTTACCACACGCTCGCCGTAACTGCTTGCCATGTTTATCGCTTTCGAGATGAGCGCATCCCCGGCAAGTATCGCCTTCTCGATCCCATACTTCTCATGTACCGTATCCAAACCCCTCCTTAACCTGTCTCTGTCGACTATGTCGTCGTGGATTAGCGATGCGGTGTGGAGAAGCTCTATCGATGCCGCCAAATCCACGAACTTCCTCGGATCCTGGTTCAACACGCATGCGGAGGTGAACACCAATCCCGGCCTGACGAGCTTCCCGCCGGAGTTTATCAGATGGGTAGCGGGGCCGGTGAGATCTTTATCTATGAAGTCTACATCGCCCATGCAGGAAAGCCTCTTCCTTACTAGCTCGATGCTTTCCATTATTTGAGGCGGCACATCCATCGTGTCATTGACCCTGACCTCCATCATCTATACCATCTCGGTAGCTGCCATCATTATCGGCAGTATGATAGTCGCATCCCCGTCTATAGTCACGTACTTTGCCTTCTCTTTTATCTTGCCCCATGACACGGCCTCGGTAAGCCTTGCGCCGGACAGGCTACCGTCGTATTGCGATGCTGTAGTTATGTAGACCGCATAATCCAGCCCCCCTTTGAACTGGTTCCACCATATGACATGGTGTTTGCTTATCCCGCCCCCTACCATCAGGGCGCCAGTAACCTTGTTGTCGAACGCGATATTGCTCAACGCTATCTCGTCCTTCAGCACATTGAGCTTGAAATCGTGGTCCTGTGCGAACAGCGTGAGCTGCGTTCCGAAAGCCCCATCAACTATACCTGGGTTGAATATAGGTACATCGTTAAGGTACGCCTGCCTGATGATTGAGGATTCGTCCTTCATCCTCTTGCCGAATTCACGTATCAACTCGGACGGGCTGTACTCCTTCTTGTAGTCCTTCGACGAGTAGATGTCATCCATTATCTTCATGAACGAGTCCTCGACCTTCGTGCCGTACTCCCTGTTTTCTATGAAGATGTTGCCCAGCCTGTATATGCCCATCCTGTGCAGTACGTTGTCATCCGCATTGAATGTACCGAGGGAGTACTTCCCCCCGAACGCCCTTGCCAGATCATGGTCCAGGGTACCGCATGTGGTTATTATCGCATCGAAGTATTTGACGGAGCTCGCCAATACGCCCCTTACCCCGGTCGATACTATGTCTGCCGGGAACGACAGGAAATTGAATGAGTCCTTGTCCGTTTTCATGTCTTTTAGGATCTTTATACCATCCACCATGTGCTGTGCGGAGAATCCGCCTATGGAGGCCATAGATTCTATGAGCTCGGCTACCCCCATCCCTTTCTTGAGCTTGACGTCTTTTACCCCCTTCTTCAAAATGCGGTCTTTCATTGCCATGGTAATCGACAGAAGATTGCAGCATTAATTACCAATGTGTTAATAAATACCTGTTGCTGGCGCCTTAAGGATAAGTGGCATGCCCCGAAGGGCATGCCCCCATTCTTCCACTTTCGGTGAGACGAAAGACGGAATCGGCCGCTTTTTCGGCGATTGTATATTTGGCTTTATGATATATATATCTTTACTTTATTCCACTAATCTTTATTTAACTACTAAAACATATAGTAAGATATAAAGCCTTTAAGGTGCATAAACCAATTACAGTATGTGCGCGCCACCGCCTTGTTGTGGACCCATTCTTTTTCTATTAGGTGAGATATATGAGAGACGAAACCGAAGGTTCAGACGAGAGTCTGGATGAATGCCATAGATGGATAATATCTGAGGCATACATGATGGAAGGCGGAGAGGAGATTGGATCCGAGCAATCGTTACTTAGGCATAAGATGACGGTTGCACTCGTTGCAAGCATGGATCAATTCGACAGGATCCTTGCATGGTGCAACGCACAAAGATTGAAGGCATATGGTTCGGGAACGCTTGTGCCAAGCTTCCTGATAATCGTCCATATCGGCGAGGACCTTTTGCCTGAGATCTGGGTGTTCCAGGACCAATCGACAGCCCCTGAAGACGGGGCTGCCGCCTCCTTCTCGCATAGGAGCGCCTGTCCTCGCTTTCTGCAATAGGTTTTTATCCTTTTGTTGCATACATCTATCATTAGCGACCAAGGTATTTCCATGCCTGAAGATACACTCAGCCCGGACGACGAGGAGATCCTTCGCTTTATTGAAAGCGCAAAGCCGAAGATTTATGTAGTTGGCACCGGAGGTTCTGGAAGCAATACCATAAGCAGGCTCCATGATGTTGGCGTACAGGGCGCCACGCTAGTAGCCATGAACACAGATGCCCCCCATCTTGTCAAGACAAGGGCCGAGAGGAAGCTCCTGCTGGGGAAGAGGCTCACAAGAGGTCTCGGGGCTGGCAGCGACATAAGGGTGGGCGAGGACGCAGCGGTGGAGAGCAAGGATGAGATAAAGCATATGCTCGGCGACGCACAACTTGTATTCATAACCTGCGGGCTAGGAGGGGGCACCGGCACTGGCTCCATAAGCACGATAGCCCATCAGGCAAAGGAGGCAGGCGCGCTTACGGTCGCGATAGTGACATTGCCATTCTCGAGCGAGGGCAGGACAAGGATGAGGAATGCGCTTGAGGGGCTCGGGAAGTTAAGGAAGGTGGCGGATACCACCATAATAATACACAACGATAAGCTTCTCGCTGTAGCGCCAGACCTTCCGCTGAACATGGCGTTCAGGGTATCGGATGAGGTGCTGGCAGGAGCCACAAAGGGTATAGTGGAGATGGTGACGAAGCCTGGCATGGTCAATATAGATTTCGCTGATTTGAAGAGCGTGCTCAAGGATTCGGGCTATGCAGTCATAGGATCAGGAGAAGGTGTGGCGGCGCAGGACGGCACAAGCAGAGCTGTCGTCGCGCTCGACAACGCCATAAAGAGCCCGATGCTTGATGCCGAGATGATCACGGCGAAGAAGGCGCTGGTCAACATCGTAGGCGGAGAGAGCCTGACCCTGAGAGAAGCCGAGGCGGTCTTCCAGGAGGTAGCTGGAAGGATAAGCGGGGATGCGATGCTGAAATGGGGCGCAAGGATAGACCAGGAGATGCAGAAGGATGCGCTAAGGGTAATGATAGTCGTCAGCGGGGTAGACTTCCCGGAATACACCGAGAACGGGATAGCGAAGAAGATCAGGGAAACTGAGGAGATCGACCTGGACCGGATGTTCGATGAAGGGGAAAGGGTCGTGACCCCGACGCAGAGAAAGAGATAGAACCCAGTTTGCCCTCAAATCGATGAAAAAGGAAAATGGAG
>JAJYEJ010000014.1:4855-15408 GCA_021785805.1 Microcaldota archaeon
GGAGCGGATTAACTCTTAGTCTCCTGAATCTTAGTTGTGCTTATTACCAATGGAGGTATCAAGCCGAGAGCGTAAGACACGAGTGTGCCTGTGGCGCTGCACCTGAAGTTAAGCCCGTTTATTACCTCTTCTGCGACCTCAACAGGCAGTATGTGCTTCTCGCTCCACTTCTTTACCGCCGCGGCTACCGCGTCCTTGGATTCGGTGACCTCTACCTCTCCGCCAAGCTTTATCTGGCCTACATTCTTGGACTCCTTGGCCTCCCCGTCGAAGTAATCAGCTACGAACGTGTATTTTATCTTCAGCTTTGTCGCTTCAGATGTAACCCCCTCTATGTTGATGTTGAGCTTCGGGAATCTCTGTTTTCCTAGCGCGTCTATCGATGTTATCTTTCCTGCTACGTCCGAGATAGTGAATCCTGTTATCATCTAATCACTGCGGTTACCCTTACCGCAAAAAAGTATATAAACCAGTAGGTAGTCGCCAGTAACGTTGATTGACGTATGGTGAAAAACCCTATAAAAACATAAACAAGCAACTATTAAATATCTGGAGCGGAACAAAGGGAATCGAGTACTATGCTTAGAGATAGGGGAGATAGTCAGGGTGGTGGACTTCCATCACTTCGCGCCCAATCCTCATTAGAGGAATTCAAATCAATAAACGGCGGAGACCCTAGAGGAGGGAGGGCAGGGGAAACGCACGCGAAAAGGACGTGGTCGCTCTTCGGCAGAAAGTCAAGGAAGGAAGAAGAGGAAAGCGACAAGGAAAAGAATTCTGTGTTGGAGAAGAAACTCGAAAGCATAGCTGATGGCATAATCAAGGCCCTAACCGGAACCGACTGGGATGCGCTAGAGCTCGATCCAATCATGAGACCTCCCGAGAAGGCGGTAAGGCTGCTGATTTGCCAGCTCGCCGATGTGCCTGAGGTCATGGCGGATATAGCCAGCTACGGGGAGGTGTCGCTTACGAGAGCCGTGGTCTCCCATGTAGTTAGGCCGGAATTGGAGAGGCGTTACATCAAGACGAAGATGAACCCACTGGTAAAGGCCATACCTGTGCTTGAGGAATGGTGCGGCCAGATGGAGACGCGGCTCGGGCTGTTCGTGAGCGATCAAGACTTCATAAACTCGCCGGAGTTCAGGCAGGACTGGGTGCATATCCTTGCTGTGATGAACAGCTTTTTGTCAGACAGGCTCACTGACCCGACAGCTAGGGTAAGATATCTTGTAGGGCAGACGAAGGGCATGAAAAGCGCCGAGGGAGACAAGAGCGTCCATGAGATGCTTGTAGAGATACAGGACGCCTATGCGGGCGACAGCCCGGCAGACTCCAAGGAGGAGTTCGATGGAGCAGCATTCAATAGGGAGGACAGTGACAAAGGACCCCATGAGGGCTATAACTGACTCGCTTCCAGTGGCCGTCTAATTGTTGCAGGCAAGATGGGAGGAGCAGGAAGTCACTAATCTGGTTCTATAACGGTAAAGTATTTGCCAATTTTGAGTCTATTTATTAAGGGATTCTATTATTCTGTATTGCCTTGTGATGGTGTTGTCTATTCGCCTATAGCCCCATTCCCCTATCACAGTCTGCATGACCTGTAGGTATTTTACCTCTATCGTGTCTTTCATCTTTTTCAACGTATTTTCAAGTTCTGTTATATCCTGCTCATCGTATACTGGAAGGACATGTATCACCTCATATGGCGCGCCCACATCTCCCGTCAGGACGTATCTATTCGTAGGCGTATCGGTATCCCTTACTACGTCTAGCAGGTAGTATTTGCGCTTTAGGTTGAATCTAAAGGTGTCTGTCTGTACGGCATACAGTATTAAATTGTATCTTATTGGCGGTCTGGACATTGTTATAGTAGTTCGATGTATGACTTTGCTCTCCATGAGTTTATGGTAGATATAATCCGTCGAGCCTTCGCTAAATCCCTGCTCTTTGTCAAAAGCAGAAAAGTCAGTCCTGCCGTCTGCATTTAGCTGGGGGCCTAGTCAAGCGCCATATCAACCAGAAGGATCTCGTTTGCTCCGACTGTGGGAGGATCTATGCCCTGACGGGATACGGATGATGCTATAACTCTTATATCGGCCATATGAGCCATTGGATGCAGAGCCGTAGGCAGTCGGTGGTGATCTATCTTCCAACGACCGCTTCCTGCATCAACGCTAGTTTTTTAGATTGTCGAATCCATGTAGCATGGCATTTGGTGCTATTTTGAGGTCTGCTGATACGGCTACGTTGTTCAGGGTCGTTCTGATCGCAGCGGTAGCTTATGGTGTCCTTGCAAAGCTGAACCCTTTCCTGCTGGCCTTCGCCATAGTGATAGAGCGGATTGTCGATGGGCTTGATGGCTACCTTGCCAGGAGGGAGGCGAGCGGCGGGAAACTCGGCTTCATGGATTACCTTAGAGCGGCATTGGGCAATAAGGCGTTGGGGAAGAAGGTCGACTCCTACAGGGATAGGCTCAAGAGCATAGCTCCCTATGGAGCCAGGATTGATATAGCCGGAGACAGGGCGGTCGAGTACATCCTGTGGGTGGTGTTCGCTTATGTACACATCGTGCCCCTGTTCGTCCTGATAATAATCATAATAAGGCACTCCTTTGTCGATGCGCTGATGGGTTCCAGGGGAACTTCCAGCAGGATGAAGACGCGGTTCGCTAAGGTGGTCTACTCCGGCAACTTCGGGAGGGCGCTGATAAACGTGCCGAAGGTGATCACATTCGCATACCTCGCGTTCGTCTACATATACGGATGGCCGTTGTGGATAGGTTATGTGCTAATCGCAGTGCTCGTAGCCGCGATACTGCTGAGGGGCATGGCTGAAACCTATGAGGTAATGGCCGGGGTTGATAAAGCCACCATTTAATACCTTTTTCTGCCATGATACTTCCAGCAGCCCCTTCGTCTAGCGGCCAAGGACAGCGGGCTTTGGACCCGCGAACATCGGTTCGAATCCGGTAGGGGCTATCATCTGCGCCATGTGAGGTTTTCCGGTGAAAGTCATATGTTCGGTCGACGGATCCATTGTTTGGAGCATGGGAACCCGAACGACGAAGCCAACGCTTAGCCCCAAGATTGGGAAGGTAATACGATGATAGAGTGGTACTACCTTGCGCTAGGCTCCTCCGTGTTTATGGCGCTTTCCACCATAGTGGAGAAAAGCACGCTCCGTAAAGAGCATGCATCGGCTTACAGCTCGAGCTTTACCCTGCTCACATTCCTGCTTTCGTTGTTCCTTCTTCCATTTGCCGAATTCAACATAACGGCGCTGCAACTCCTGTATATTTTCTTGCTGGGTATCACATCTTCGGCAGGGTTCCTCATCACTGCAAGGGTATTCAAGCACGGCGACATATCCGTCGCATCGCCTCTCTTCAGCTCACTTCCCATCTTGCTTACGGTAATTGGCGCTTTCATATTCCTTGGGGAGAGGCTCACCCCTGTGAGCTATGTAAGCGTTGCTGTAATAGTAGTTGCGATATACCTGATATTATTCAGGAGCTCAAAGGACAGGCTAAAAGGGGCATTCGACAGCAACAAGTACCTGCGGTATATCGCGCTTGCGTCATTCATCAACGCATTCGGCGCGGTCTCCATCAGGTACCTACTTCTCAGCGTAAACCCGTTCGCGCTGCTCATATTGCTCGAGGGCTTTATTGCGCTGGATACCCTTGTCTTCACCCACCTCAAGTATGGCGGGCTCCACGAGGCGTTCTCTAACCTGCGTGCTTACAAGGCGCCCATAATATCAACCTCTATTCTCACCACAGGAAGCAGGGTCCTCTACTATCTTTCCGCAAGCGCCGCGATAATAAGCCTGGTGTCTCCGATGAGGAACTCGATTTACGTGGTGATGGTGGTCCTATCAGGGACGATGTTCGGGGAGAAGGGGATCGCGAAGAAGGTGGCACTTGCGATAATCCTGATTATAGCCACATATTTCCTGACGGCGAATAACACATAGGGTTATATTACATCATTACAAAGCAATTACAGTGATGACTCACGAGGTATTTCTGATTTGTGATGAATAAGAGAGTCGCTGATTTACGAGGTACTTGAATGCATTCTCCGCGGGTCGTAGCCTGTGCTTTTATCATAGCCCTCGTAGCCGTTGCGCTTATCTATCTGTGGACGTATGAGAACGGGGTACGGAGCAACGCCATGTTAGACAGCAATTTCATGGTCGCACGGCTTTCAGTAGAAAGTTATAACATCTCGCACCTCTATTACGCTTATCTTGCGTACACAGCCCAGCAGCAGGAGGAAGGCTATATGAACGCCACGGGAATCGGGGATTGCGATGGATATTCCCCTTGCCTTGGAATGCTTTTCGTATTCCAGAACTATTCGGATCAATGTTTCTGGATGAAGAACACAGGGATCCCTTTGGCTCAGGTATGGTTCACCGGGAATGGCACAGCGTTCGGTGCGGTGTACGAGTATAACGCTACACCGTACGACCTGCAGCCGGTCTGCTACAATGGCACCATGGTACTTGAGACTGCGCCGGGTCACAGTATCCGGGATGTTTCCAGTATAAGGATTGATGGCATCCTGAGCAGGGGCTAGGTCAGAGCCTCTTTCCCGCTTCCCCTGCGTCCTTCTTCTCAAAGACGAATATCGCCTTTTGTGCTGCCTTAAGGGGCAGTGTGGCGCATTTAAGCCTGGCTGGACCTGGGTCTATGCCAAGCATCTCTATAACTGTGTGGGCATCCATCTTCTCGACATCCTCCAGGGCCTTGCCTTTCAACATGTCCGTCAGCATGCTCGCGGATCCTACGCTTATGGCACAGCCTATGCCGTCAAATTTCGCTTCGGACACCCTGCCGTCTGAAACCTTGATGTATATCGTAATATCATCGCCGCATAGCGGGTTCTGATCGTGATACTGCGCATCGGCGTTATCCATCCTGCCCTTGTTGTGAGGGTGCTCGTAATGCGATATTATTTCCTCGGCATATATGTCCAGGCTCAAGCTATCACTCGTATGGGTCAACTTAGTTTGAATGTCTTTTTTACCTTTGACACGGCTTCCATGGCCTTGTCTATGTCCTCTTCGGTGTTGTATATGTAGAAGCTCATCCTTGAGACCGCAGGCTTCTTCAGGACCTCGACCACAAGCGGCATGGCGCAGTGATGCCCTGCCCTTATCGCAACCCCTTCACTGTCGAATATTGTTGCGACATCATGTGGATGCACGCCGTCGATCTCGAACGGTATTGCGCCCACCCTCGCTTTCTCATCCTTCGGGCCGAATGTCCTGATGCCTGATTCTTCCATGCATTTTAGCGCGTATCTGGTGAGGGATTTCTCATGCGCCTTTATGTCCTCCATCCCTATCCCATTCAGGTAATCGATAGCTGCTCCAAGCCCTATGCCCCCCTCTATATTCGGGGTCCCTGCTTCGAACTTCCATGGAAGGTCATTGGACGTGAATGACTGGTGGTCTACACTCATTATCATATCCCCGCCCCCGAAAGCTGGGGGCATCTTCTCCAATATCTCGCTCCTGCCGTAAAGCACACCTATCCCGGTCGGGGCGAGCATCTTATGCCCGGAGAATGCGAGGAAGTCGCAGCCCAGCTCCGATATTTTTACAGGCATATGGGGCACGGATTGCGCCCCGTCCACAAGCACTGTGGCCCCGGCATCGTGGGCTTCCTTGGATATTTCACTGATGCTGTTAATCGTGCCCAGCACATTGGATGCGTGAGTGATGGAAAGCAGTTTTGGCTTCTTTGATAGCTGTTCGGATATGCTTTCTTCATCGAGCATACCTGTATCCGCATCTATCTTGACGTAGTCGAGCACTGCGCCCTTCTTCTTTGACAGTATCTGCCACGGCACTATGTTGCTGTGGTGTTCCATCTCGGTGATGAGTATCCTGTCGCCTTTCTTTATGTTCTCGTCTGCCCAGGAAAGCGCGACTATGTTTATCGCCTCGGTGGCATTCCTTACGTAGACTATCTCCTCTATGCCCTTCGCGCCTATCAGCGATGCGACCTTCCTCTTTGAATCCTCATACGCTTGGGTGGCCTCCTCGGATATCTTATATACGCCCCTGTGTATGTTGGCGTTGTACTCCCTGTAGTACCTGTCTATCTCCTTGATCACCTGTATTGGTTTTTGTGATGTCGCTGCGCTATCCAGGTATACTAGCCGCTTGCCGTTCGTAGTTACGCTTAGGATGGGGAAATCTCCCCTTATCTTTTCAGCGTCAAACTTTGCCATCGTTTACCACAGTAGTGTTCGGCTTTCCTTTGCTGTTCAGGAAGGAGTCGTACCCCTCTTTCTCCAGCTTCTCGATCAGCTCATGCTTCCCTTCCGCTATGATCCTTCCATCTGACATGATATGTACGAACTCAGGTTTCATATATGTTAGTATTCTGTTATAGTGCGTTATGACCAGGAGTCCGGTCTTCTCCTTACGCGCAACTTCGTTTATGTTCTCTGCGACGACCTTTATCGCGTCTATGTCAAGTCCGGAGTCCGGCTCGTCCAGGAGCGCTATCTTTGGCTTCAGTACGGACATCTGTAGTATCTCTGCCTTCTTTTTCTCCCCTCCTGAAAAGCCGTGGTTCAGGGATCTGCCCACTATCCCATTGGTTATGCTTAGGCTGCCAACGCCGGTTTTTATCTCCGCCATCAGCTGCTTCATGTCCACCGTGCTGTTGCTCACTGACTCCTTTGCTGCACGCAGGAAATTGACAAACCCGACGCCTTCTATCTCTATCGGATTCTGGAACTGCAGGAAAATCCCGAGCCTTGCGCGCTTGTCAGGCGTTAAAGCGGTTATATCTTCTCCATTGAACATTATCCTGCCGCTGGTTATCTTGAGCCCGGGATACCCCATTATCGCCTTTGCAAGTGTGGTCTTTCCAGACCCATTAGGTCCCATTATGACATGGAACTCCCCTTCTTTTATCTTTAGGCTTACGCCCTTGACTATCTCCTTTCCTTCGCGTGTCGAGACGTATATATCATTGATTTCCAATGCCATGTTTATCACTTCCTTCCTGTAATCATAAGTCCGCACCTGAAACTCAGATTCCTTGAGCACATTCTGCATACAGTCTCCTGTGCCCCGAGTTTATCATTAGCGACAAGCTTTTCTACGAATGTGTCGACCTCTTTATGGTTGATATATTTGCCTTCGAAACGCTTAACTCCGATGGAATACCTGCCATTAAGGTACTTGCTCGTTGCCGCTTGAGTTATGCCGAGAAGCTTGGCTATCTTGTTCTGCGTCATCCCATAATGTGCGGAGAGCCGCTTGGCTGCGCTGGCCCTTAGTGCGGGC
This sequence comes from Microcaldota archaeon, assembly GCA_021785805.1. Lineage (GTDB taxonomy): Archaea > Micrarchaeota > Micrarchaeia > Micrarchaeales > Micrarchaeaceae > JAJZYD01. The sequence continues at coordinate 12,170 of JAJYEJ010000014.1, forward strand.
AGGAGTTCCTTCATTACGCTTTCGTATTCCGTTCTCATTTCATTCATCCTTGTATTTGTAATGCCCTTTGAATATGCTACTATCCGGGTCAGCATCCGTCCATATGCCGCTCATCGTGGCTTTTGGCACACTGCCGAATGCCCCAGTATATATTTTCTCGCGCATGAGGGATGCCACAGCCTCTTTCAGGGCAGGATTGGTTATCTTTGCGAAGCTTCCGGAGAAGAACCCGCTCACCAGAAGCATGCGTGCCTCTGCCATCGATGCACCTCTCGACATTAAGTAGAAAAGCGAATCTTCGTCGACTGGGGCAACCGCCGATGAGTGGGTTGCCTTGACATCGCTGTTCTTTATCGACATGCCTGGAATCGAGTCCATGTGAGCCTCTTTGCCCAGTAGTATGCCTCGCTCATGCACGAATGACATCGACCCTGGCGCATTCTCCCTTATGTCGGCGAAGCCTTTGAGCAGGCATCGTGACCCATCTGACATCGCACCTTTCGATTCTAGCTCTGAAACCGTATCCCTGTTGGCGTTAACCACGACCGTGTTTATGTCGAAACCCTGGGTGGAAGATCCGATTACCATCTCGGTAATCCTGCTCTTCGCGGCGTATCCTTCTGCGATTATGTCGTTCTTTACTTTGGTCAACGCCCCGCCATCGTAAATGCTGTTGAACTCGAGCTTTGCGTTATCCCCGATTACGACTCTTGATGTGAATGCCGCGTAGGTCCTGCTATCCGTATTGTGGACCATATTCATCTCTACATTGGAGTATTCGTGAAGCGTAGCTTCGTGTATGACGCTTACCAGGGACCTTTTTGTCGATTTGGAGCCGTACCACTCGGACAGGTTAAGTTTTGCGCCTTTGCCTACATTTATGAGAACCTGCGTGACGAGAGGTTCCATGTTCAGGAATAGCAGATTAAGTTCTGCGGACCCGCCGGGAGGCACGTCTATCTGCAATATCTCTTTCGAGTGCACATGCACAAAGGCGACATGTTTGCTGTCCTTGCTGCTTAGCATCTTCCTGCTCAAGTATTCTTCGGATAGTTCCCTTACGTCTAACGCCCTGGCAAACGGCTTAGCCGCGTCCGATATCCTGATGCTTCCGTTTATGGTTATTTCCGGTAATATACCAAGCTTCTCCTTGAGTTCCTTTCTAAGCGATTCGGCTTCTGTCTCCCCTGACTCGTCATTACCGGGACCTATGCGCTTAGCGAACTCGTCGAACGGAATGCTCATGGAGTATCTCTTGTAGAGATCGCTCCGTTCCTCTTGGAGCGCCTTGTAGCTCTCTTGCGCTTCGGTAAGGAAAGACCTGTAGTATTCCGTGTTATCACCAATGTATATGCCGGTCAGCCGACCCCTCCGGAAGTGTCCAGCTTTATCAGGCGTTTTAGTTCAAGCGAGTATTCAAGCGGGAGCGCTTTCGCAAGCGGCTCTATGAAACCAAGCACTATAGTCGTGATAGCGTCTTCTTCGCTCATGCCCCTTGACATCAGATAGAAGAGTTGTTCTTCGCCGACTTTACCCACGGTGGCTTCATGGCTTATCGATGCATCTTCCCTGTGGACTTCCATGTATGGGTAGGTGTTGGTCTTTGACGTTTGATCAAGAAGAAGCGCATCGCACCGGACGGATGAGCTGGCGTTCGCCGCATCCTTGCCTATGTAGAGCAATCCCCTGTAAGACGCCACACCGGAGCCCTTCGATACGCTTTTCGACACTATCTTAGAGGAGGTATTAGGAGCAAGATGGTAAACCTTTCCGCCTGAGTCTTGAGTCTGGCCTTCCCCGGCCACTGCGATTGAAAGTATCTCCCCTTTTGCCCCTTCTTCTTTCAGGTATGTACTTGGGTACTTCATGTTCGTTCTGCTGCCTATGTTCCCGTCAATCCACTCGACATGCGCATTCTTGTATACGAATGCCCTCTGGGTGACGAGGTTGTAGACGTTTTTGGACCAATTCTGTATAGTTACATATCTTATGTGGGAGTCGCGCAACGCGACTAGTTCAACCACGGCGGAGTGCAGTGAAGAGCTCATATATATAGGAGCGGTGCAACCCTCGATGTATGTTATATCCGCACCCTCGTCCGCTATGATTAGGGTGCGCTCGAACTGCCCGGCCTTCTCCGCGTTGATTCTGAAGTAAGCTTGCAACGGCATCGCAACCTTAACCCCTTTTGGCACGTAGATGAAACTCCCCCCGCTCCATACCGCGGTGTTAAGCGCTGCGAATTTGTTATCGGTAGGGGGTATCACTGTCCCGAAGTATTTCTTCATCATCTCTGGGTACTTCTTAACTGCGGTATCCGTGTCGGTGAATATGACACCCTGCTTCTCAAGCTCTTCCTTCACGTGGTGGTACACCACTTCTGAGTCGTATTGCGCCTCTGCACCTGCAAAGAACTTGCGTTCCGCTTCCGGTATACCTAGCTTGTCGAACGTCCTCTTTATGTCGTCAGGCACCTGCTCCCAAGCATCTGCCTTCTTTCCGCCAGGCCTGAGATAGTAGTATATATCGCTGTAGTCTATGTCTCTCAGGTCCGCCCCCCATGTGGGAGTCGGTTTGCTCTTGAACACACGATAGCCGGTGAGCCGCTTCTCCAGCATCCATTCCGGCTCCTTCTTTATCGCCGATATCTCACGCACTATCTCTTCAGAGAGTCCCTTCTTGGTCTTATGCTCGTACGCTATGTCGTCATTGAACCCGTATAGGTCCTTGTATTCGCTGCTCTGCTGCTCTAGGACCGCCTTGAGGTTTTCATCTGCCATTTTTATCACGATATGCTGACTGTCGCTGATGTTATAACTCTGTTATATAATATAAGTAATTAACCTTCAATAATGTTTAAATACTGTTAGTGTCAATGACGGAAGCTCCCTTCAGAAAGTGAATGGGCATGTGAGCCCTTTTTATCCTTTCCATTGCTAAGTAAATCGTGGTATGATGGCGATAGCGAAGGCGCAGAGCGTAGTAGAGTACATGACTACGTATGGATGGATGATCCTGATTCTTGCGGTAGCCCTCGCCGCGCTGTATCTTCTAGGTGTATTCAACAGCAGCAGCCTGGCCCAGAAGGCGCTTCCAGGCTCGTGCAGCGTGCTTAGACCGGATGGGGCAGGCACGACTTACCAGATATCGCTGCAGGGAGCATGCCTGAATCTCCAGCCTAAATACGTCGCAGAGTTTGGAGGCATGGACACGTATGCCTCCTCTTCCCTTCCATGCAA
>JAJYEJ010000014.1:15508-19869 GCA_021785805.1 Microcaldota archaeon
GCCTGCAGAATTGGTGGCCGCTGAACGGCGATGCATCGGACTACTCCGGAAACAATGCCAATACCATACCGTCTAACGTAATATTTATCACGGATTATAACTACCAACCTGTATGACATATTGCGATATTCTTGTATATTGCGCTTCATTGCTGTATTTTTAATGATTGATGCGAAATAGCTCTACTGTGCATGGTGGGACTATGGCTAAGATCGCTTTTGGAAACGAGTTCACTTATAAGAAGTTCGTTGAATCGGGAAAGGAGCAGGAGTTTGACAGGCTTTTTGATGATGCGGTGAACTCCGTGAAAAAGGAGTTCGGCAGGAAACACCCTATGTATATAGGGGGGAAGGAGGTCTTTGCTTCGGATACGCTGACTGAAAGGTCTCCGATAGACGGGACCGTGATAGGGCAGTTCCAAAAAGGGACCAGGGAACACGCAAGGCAGGCAATAAAAGCGGCGCAGGAGGCATTCGAGGAATGGAGCGCTACAGGGTATGCTGAGCGTGCTTCGCTTTTCAGGAAGGCCGCTGATGTCTTCTCTTCGCATAAGTTTGAGCTTTCTGCTATCCTCAGCTTTGAGAATGGAAAATCCCGGTATGAATCGGTTGGTGAGGTTGATGAGGCCATAGACTTCATACGTTACTACGCCAACGAACTTGAGATCAATAAAGGCTACTTGAGAAAAACGTCTTTGCAGCGAAGCACCACGAAGGTAAGTGCAGGATTCCAGGGGGCTCCATCGACAAGAGAGGAGAAGGTACAGATACGGATGGTGCCTTATGGCGTATTTGGGGTGATAGCGCCGTTCAATTTCCCGGTTTCGATATCGGCCGGGATGAGCACTGGGGCGATGATAACCGGCAATACGGTGGTATTCAAGCCTTCGTCATCCGACAGCATGACGATGCTCGTTGGGCTTAAGATCTACGAATATCTTAAGGAAGCCGGAATACCCGCAGGGGTGTTCAACTACGTGACAGGCCCAGGATCGGAGGTCGGAGATGAATTTGTAGTCAACAGGGATGTTGCTGGAATAGTCTTCACGGGATCGAGGGCAGTAGGGACTGGGATGATAATGAAGGCATACGGGCTAGGATTGCAGAAGACCTTCGTGGTAGAGATGGGAGGGAAGAATGCCGTAATCGTCTCTAAGAATGCCGATCTGGACATGGCGGTAAGTGGCGTTGCGAGCGCCGCATTCGGGTTTGATGGGCAGAAATGCAGCGCAACATCAAGGGTTTATGTCCATGATTCCATAAAGGAGATGTTCATCAGCAAGCTCATCGACAAGGCAAGGAGCTTCCGTATCGGGAACCCGCTCGATAAATCGGTCTATATGGGTCCGCTGATAAGCAATAATGCGCTTAAGACCTACGCAGACGCCATAGATAAGGCGAAATCTTCCGGGAGGCTGCTCTACGGAGGCAACAGGATAGATACGGGATTGGATGGACTATACGTTGAACCTGCAATAGTGGAGGTAAGGCCGGACCATGAGCTGGTGAGGAAGGAGCTGTTCGTCCCGGTCCTGATTGTGCAGGGTTATAAGGACTTCGATGACGCCGTAAATCTAGCTAATGATGTAGATTATGGGCTCACCGCCGGACTGTACAGCAAGAATCGGAAGGAGATCTTAGCTTTCATTAATCACGTGCAGGCAGGCACTGTCTACCTGAATAGGGATACGAGTGCGACGACAGGCGCGATCGTAGGATTGCACACCTTTGTGGGGTGGAAGGGCAGCAGCGTAGGGGGTAAGGGTTCAGGAAGTAAGTTCTACCTCCAGCAGTTCATGAGAGAGCAGAGCATATCGCTTACCAAGTGATGATATGAACGATGAGATGGACCCGAAGGTCTTGCTCAAGAAGTATCTTGATACCGCAAAGGCCATGCAACTAGCGACATCAAACAAGAACCAGCCTTGGGTGTGCACGGTTTGGTTCGCACATGATAAGGAACTCAACCTCTATTTCATATCAAAGAGGGCGAGAAGGCACAGCACAGAGATAACGGATAATCCGAAGGTGGCGGGGGCTATAGTGAACATAAAACTGGAAGGCCTGGGACAGAAGGTCAGGGGAGTCACATTCCAAGGCACGGCGAAAGAGGTAACGGGTCTTGAGATCGTAAAGGCATACAGGATATACGGGAGAAAATGGAAGAACACCCTGAAGCTATATGACCTGAAGGAGCTGGTGAAGCGCGTATCCAAAAGCAGCATCTACAAGATTACACCTTCGCTCTTCGTCCTTTTTGACGAAGTCAACTTTCCTGGACAGCCGAGGCAGGAGATACGACCCTAAGGTGTTAACTTGTGCTTGCTGAAGTTTATTTCTGAAAGGCTGCATTACCATGAAAAGATCGTGGTGATGAATGGAATCAGGCTAAAGGCGCTCGTGGCCGATACGCCGATGAAACGCATGATTGGATTGATGTATAGGAAAACCCTTGGGAGAGACAGATGCATGCTGTTTGTGTTCGGGAGCGAGGGGCGCTATGGGATATGGATGCGGAACATGAGATTCAGCATAGACGTTATATGGCTGGACAAGCAAAAGCGGATAGTGCATGTGGAAAGAGCCCTAGCGCCAGCGAGGGGATTTGATTTCAGGACCTATTATCCTGACACCGCTTCCAGCTATGTTATCGAATTGGCTTCAGGGTTCACAGACAGGAATGACATAAGGAAAGGCATGCGCGTGGTTTTTTCATGAACTGGCTGTGCTTGCCCCTCTGAGTTTATTCTCCAGGTTTCCTTCCTGGAAATCGAATAGTTTGTAGAGTTCTATTTTATCCTCTAGGCTGACCGTTCCGTCTTCGCCGACTTTGCGCCGCAGTAGTTTGAGACTTTGCAGCGCCTCTCTAGGTTGAAAACTTTCAATTACCTTGTTAGAAAGCTGGCGATAATACTGGTACTCTTTTGATTGAGTCATTCTCTTAGCTCCCCGGTGATAAACTCTAGATTGGATTTTACAGTGTTTATGATAAGGTATTAAAAACAAGAAATAGAAAAAAAGAAAAAAGGACAGTAATTACTTTCTGCCCTTTCTGTTCATCTTCGCTCTTGCAACGTAACCGGCCTTGTCGATGAAGTACAGGAAGCCTTCCTTCCTTTCTACCTTCTCTGATCCCACCTTCGCCTTCCTTCCGCGTGGGTTGGTCTTCATTGGCGTGCGCCATACATAACCATCCTTACCCAGGTAGTACAGGAATCCGTCTTCTCTTGCCAGTTTTTCCGCTCCTATTCTTTCTGCCATAAAATTCACCTAGACTTTTATACTTCAACGAATAGACTTAAATACTTATCGTCGATTTACCGTCTTATATTTAACCTTTTGACCTATTTTACCGATAGAAACTCGTTTCTTAACCGCATTAACTTAAATACCTTCCTTTGCCAATGGATATGTGAGTCCATGATAGAGGTAAAACTCTCCCAGAAGGCGAACCTGAAGGGTTTCACACTTATAGAAGGATTTCCTGGCGCTGGGCTTGTAGGTCCGATGGCGATAAGCTACATCGTCGAAAAGCTTGGTATGAAGTATATAGGGAGGATAGACAGCGATGGCTTCCCGCCTCTGGTAGCCATACATAACAACAAGCCGATGGCGCCCATAAGGGTCTACATGGATGAAAAAGGGAAGTTCGTTACTGTGATAGCTGAGTTCGCCATACCGCTAGATCTTACTTATGAGATGAGCCGCACGCTTTACGATTTCATCGCCGCTTCCGGAATATCAAAGATCGTTTCGATAGGAGGAGTTCCGATAGGCCTGCATGGGCCGCAGCAGGACGGGGTCTTTGCCATAACTTCTACTGATGACCTCAGGAAGGACGTCCAGAAGGCGGGGCTGAAGCCGATAGGCGAAGGGGTAGCGACCGGGATAAGCGCACTTCTACTATTGAACGCCGTGACAAATGGCTTGCCTGACGTTAATATCCTGGTGCCTGTGGATCCGAACATATTGGATCCGAAGTATGCGGAAACTGCGATAATCAACCTGAACAAGCTTATCAAGCTCGGGGTGAACGTGAATGAACTCGATAAGGAGGCTAAGGATGTCGAGAACAAGATACGGGATCTCTTGAAGAAGAACAGGGAGGTGCAGGATGCCCACAAGAAGGCCATCGATGCAGCTGGACCGCCAACGTATGCCTGAGGGCAGGGCAGGCTACTTATATATTTTAGCGCCATTAATCATTGCATTCAAAGCAGGGGTGGCAGAGCCTGGAATGGCAGCAATGCCACGGAAAATGCGCGGGACTTAAGATCCCGTGGCCTAGCGCCTTCGAGAGTTCAAATCTCTCCCCCTGCAAATTCAATTTGCGGCGACAAGCCAGGGTTCGGAAATCCGAAA
>JAJYEJ010000061.1 GCA_021785805.1 Microcaldota archaeon
TTGAACAATGGCATTGATCCACCTTCTAATCTATGAAACCGATACAGATATTTAATACTAGCTGGAGCCCTCTACTCCTGTATTGCCCCTGCGATTAACAGGGAGCTTCATATTCGGATGCGTCTTCACCTCCGCACCTGGGAAAAAATCTTTACCTCTCCCATCGGCGGTAGCCCCCGCAACCGTGTCATCATCAAATGCCACCGGCGCATATGGCGGTATGTCAAACAGCCTCTTGCTGCTCTCTATCCCACCTGCGTACATGAGCAGCGCTGAATATATGCTCTCCCACATACTGTCGTTTGCTGTATAATAATTGTCAGGCAGAGGATCCTCGTACAGGAACTGTATCTTTTCCTTCTCATATGGTGCCAAAGCTCTGTTCAGCCCATCGCTTCCAAGATGGTCCACCCATAGGGCGTAAGAGCGCAACGCCTTCCTCTCGATGGTCTTCGCGGCTTCCTGCTTGTTGCCTTCGATGAAATAGAGGAGGTCAACCTCGTTTGCAGTGGGAAGACCATTGAAATCGTGGTATAAGTCCACCCACGCGCGCATTATTGTTGTATACACCAGAAGGGACTCCTCGAACGTCATCGTGCCGCTCTCTATCTTTTTGGCCAGTCCTGTGCTTCCGCCGAGTGCTCCTTTATCGCTAAAAAATGATTTCACCCATCCCCTGTCCTCATCCTCTATGTATGCCTTGAGCCTGCTTAGCGTCAACGGGGTGACGGTCGCGGCCTTGTCTGCGACGGTCGATGTTGCGGAAACCCTGCCTGTGCCGGCATTGGTTAGTGGGCTAACACCATCAGCTCTTAGCTCTAGGGTATTTATATCGAAAGGCGTTTCGTAGCCCTCCTTCTTAACGTTCGACTTCCTTTTCCATAATACTTTTTCAGGCGATCTGCTTCGCGCAGACTGGTCTGTCAGCAACAGGGCAACATAAAGTTCTGCTACTATGGTCCTGCGCCTTTCTGCTTTGCCCTGATCTTCCCTGAGCAACCGGCTTGCTTCCTTACCATTGCGCTTGTTCGCCATTCGGATGAAATTTTTTGCAGTTGGTAATACCCCTCTTTCAAGAGAAAGCGAGAGCAACCCGTTTGCATTAAGTATAGTTACCACGGCCCTTTCTATCGCCCTTTCATCAGGAGTCACGGAGCGGTATGTCCCATCCTTTATCTCAGAGACTATCCTTGCGGCCTCCTTGCGTACAGAGTAGGAGGCATTACTGTTTTCTCTACTCTTCACTCCCATATCCACCATCATAAATAATATTCCACGTGAATGCTATTATACATTGCATGAGGCAATGGCACCGTATTCAAATGAAGAAAAAGAGAAACTGAATTCCCTGCCTTTTCAGGAAGGGAATACAGTAAAGCGGCGCCCAAAAATGGCGCCTTCAATATTCTAATACCATGCTCGGTCATGGACTTGCGGTTTCCGGGGCTGGCTCTGGCGATGCTCCGCCTGCTGGCTCTGCCGCTGCTGTCCCCGTTGCTGTCCCTGCCCCTGGGCTTACTCCTGTGAACGCTCCAAACATCGGTGGCAGTGCTACTGCTCCAAGTGTCGGATACAGTTTGGCATAGATGCCTGTCCAGAACTCATCCGAGTCGTCCTTCAACTTCTGCACAAGCTGGTCCACATCAAGGGTTGCCCATGTATTGATCCTCGATATGTCACCATCTCCAAGTCCGGCGGCCCTGAGTTGTGTCCTTGAGGTTCTCCCGACGGCGTATGCGGACACGGTCTTCCTCGTCACTATCTTCAAGGCATCAAGCGTATCGGCAGAGTTTATCTGCGTCAACGTCGGCAGTCCGTTTACGGCTATGTTGTTGGTCACCCATTGTGACAAGAGCGCCCTTTGCAGTATTATCGCGTTCTCTATAGACATAGTCTCATTGTCGAACTGCGCTGCCAAGCCAGGCGTTGTCCTTGCTAATGAAGCATAGACCTTCCTCGCCCACGGGTTCCTTATCATGTACTTGTCCCTCATGAAGTGTATCCAGCTCACATCTACGATGTCCCCACTTACGGTAGACACTGTCGGCGATGCCGGAAGCACAGGTACCCTCCTTGTTGTGCTTGGCCTTGTTGCAATCGGTGCGGATCTACCTCCTACCAATGCTTTTCCTCTGTCCCATGCCGCTGCTACCGCAGCCTTGAACCTCTCCCACTTCGTTGGTATCGGAGCCGGTATGGTGGTTGTTGCTGCAGCGTTTGACACCACTGCAGGTCTTGCTCCCGGTGCAGGCGACTTCAGCGGTGACCTCAGCACTTCGAGAGGTACGAATGTCATTGGCTCTGCGATGTTCCTGTTGTTCGTGCCTCTTGACATTGGCAATGGATATGCCGCTGTGCCTATCTTCACCATAACTGCGTCTATTGACTTCAGCTGCGATGTCAGGCGCGCTATTGCCCGTGTATCATTAATGCTCTCAGCCGCCTTCAGCTCAGCCTCTACCCTTGCCTTCTGGGCGTACAGGCCATGCTGTGGGTCGAAGAACATCTTGTGGTAGTCTGGCACTGCGATGTTCGCTATCTTTGCATCAGCCTTCTTCTTTGCCTCTGCCCTGTCGTAAGACATCTTAGAGTATGCGAACACCTGTGTCGCTCCAACATATCCGTCCTTCAGGCTGTTTGCCATCGCGGACAGTCTCTTTATCCTATTTATGTTAGAGACCGCTGATGTGTCAAGCCTTTCCCTTTGGGACGTAAGTGCGAAGTAGACTTCAGACATCGCCAGCTGGTTGAATAGCTGGTTTGTCACGGACTCGAGTCCCGTAGATGTTGCCGAAAGCTTCAACAGGGACTGCAGCATGCCTACCCCATTCTGGTTCTGCACTTGGGTCTCCAGAGTCTTCATCTCCTTGAGCGAAGGCATTGCCGGAACGGCCAATCCTGGTCCTACGTTGTGCATGCTATATTGCCTGTCCTTCTCCATTTCCAGGTCATCGAAAGCACCATCAACATCCCCGGTGTTCAGCTTTGCGGCGAACTTCGTAAGTATACCATCCTTTCCTGCAAGGTACTCCCTTACGGATATTGGAAGGGTTACTATCGATCCTCCGGTTACGAACTCATTGAGGTCATCCTTTACAGTGCCTATCTTAGACTCAAGCTCGCCTAGCTTCACATCGACCATCCGTACATACAACGCCGTGTTCGATGCCGCTGCTTTCTGCAAAGCGGATGAGATGTTATCCCTATTTTCGTTTGTAAGCTTGCTTGGCGGCTCATCCTTCTTTGTTATTGCCATGTTCCTCGCAGCTTCGACTGCCAGGTTCTTTGCCAACTCCAACGCCATCAGGTCTTCAGGCTCTCCGACAGTGTACTTCACGCCGAGTTTCTGTGCGGCCCTTGCTACATTTGCCGCTACCTGCTCCGGCGGAAGGCTCCTGTTCGTCAACTGATCTTTTATCCTGTCAAGCTCAGTCTGTATCTGTGCATCGGTCTTGTCGGTCTTGAACCTTACTCCGAATTTGTTTCCTAAAGCAAGGACATCAGTCTTGCTTATCTCAGCAGCTATGGAGTTTAGAAGGTCTGCAGGCTTTATATCCTGATTTGCCTTTCCTGCCAGAACACCGTCTCCTACTGTCTTTACTATCTGCTTAGTATAAGCCTTGACCTTACGGGACGCGGAGTCACCTGTAAGATATCTTCGCACAAATCCTACGGCGTCGGTCACTCCATTTGTCATTGCACTCTGCAATGAGGTCAGTGTCGACCTGAGCTCCCTGTCGCCCTGATTGGATATATATGATATCTCCTTTAGGGAATCTTCCCTCGCTTCCTGTCTGGACCTTGTTATTGGTGGTTTTGGTGTCGGCATTTTTTGCACCTTGATTACGATTTAACATGATATGGTTTTTCTGTGTCCTGCGTGGCGTCAGGATTTCTATGC
>JAJYEJ010000015.1:0-16739 GCA_021785805.1 Microcaldota archaeon
TGTTTAGCAGGGTTTGGCTTCCCGCATCGAATACCGCCAGTCCTGTGCTCGTCACCACGACAGCCTGGTCTCCGGCAATGCTTGCCGATGTCCGTATGGTAGCGACCTGTGTAATCAGGTTATCCTGGCCCGCCTGGTCATACTCCACCCAGAGGTAACCTGAGAATTGGGTCCCAATCGTGGCTCCTGAGGGGAGAGGGCATGATACGCTTACGCTCTCCTCCTGCCCAGGTTGGAGGTCGGATGAACCCGACGCGGAGAATAAGGAGGGGGCGACAGAACTGTTAGTGCATGCGAACCCCTCTATAGTCACGTTAGGCCCTTGGTAGCCATATGTAAACGACAACGTTCCGGATGTGTCCATCAGCGGATTGCTGCACAGGTATCCAGGAGCCGCTACGCATGTCCCTCCAAGGAAGTTTGAGCCGTTGAATATGCCCAGAGAATAGAGCGCACCAAGGACAACTGCCACTATGAGGATGGCCCATCCGTATGTCATGAGGTACTCCATTGCGGACTGGCCGCGCAAGGAGTTTCCCTTTCCCCCATTTCCTTGAGAACCGTACATGGATACGTATATTCTCACAAGTCTTAAATGATTATCTGTTATTGATTTTTGCGGTCGTTGGGGGTGTTAGAGTTTCGACGGTAGATATTGCTGGGTTTTCCAGCATGACGGAACACCGTAGATGATTCCTGGCCGGCATATCTGAAGCCGCAGGTTCCAAACCCGAGAAAGATTTTCAACACCCTCCTGACAGAATGGGAAAATTGCTGTTAGGTTGCCTATAGCCCATAATGCTTTGCTTTGTCAGTCTTGCCTATTTTCCGTTGTCCCGATTATACACGCAATTTGAGTTGGATTCAGGATAGGATAGTTAGCTTCCTGTACATTGTCTGCAACAGTACTTGAGCATCTTTGTGCGTGTGAGGACTCTAAGTGGAGCTTATCACGCTCACTGTTCCGGAGCCCATGTTTGGCACATAGACATAGCCGTTGCTGGGGTCGTAAGTAGGGTAGGATGGAACGGATCCTACTGTGACTGTGCTTACTACGGAGGTTCCTGAGAGTATGCTCACCGTGCCGGAGCCCTGGTTCGTCACATAGACATAGCCGTTACTGGAGTCGTAATTGGCAGAGAATGGATTGGTTCCGACTGTAACTGTGTTCACAACAGATATACCTGAAAGTATGCTCACTGTGCCGGAGCCTCCATTTGTCACGTAGACGTAGCCATTGCCTAGGTCGTAAGCGGCAAAGTTTGGACTGGACCCGACTGTGACTGTGTTTACTATGGAAGTTCCTGAGAGTACGCTAACTGTACTGGAACCGGCATTTGTCACATAGACATAGCCATTGCTTGGGTCATAAGTGGCGTAGTATGGACTGGACCCGACTGTGGCTGTGTTTACTACGGAAGTTCCTGAGAGTATGCTCACTGTGCCAGAGCCTGAGTTCGGCACGTAGACATAGCCATTGCCTGAATCATAAGTGGCATAGAGTGGAACGGATCCTACTGTGACTGTGCTTACTACGGAAGTTCCTGAGAGTATGCTCACTGTGCCAGAGCCTCCATTTGACACGTAGACGTAGCCATTGCTTGGGTCATAAGTGGCGTAGTATGGACCGGACCCGACTGTGACCGTGTTTACGACTGAGGTTCCTGAGATTACGCTCACTGTGCCTGAGCCTTCATTCGGCACGTAGATGTAGCCATTGCTGGGGTCGTAAGTGGCAGAATACGGATGTGGTCCTGCCGTGAGTGTGTTCACGACGGAGGTTCCTGAGAGTATGCTCACTGTGCCGGAGTAATAGTTCGGTACGTAGACATACCCATTGCCTGAATCATAAGTGGCAAAGATCGGATTGGTTCCTACTGGCACATTTGCGATTACGGAGAATTGCGGCACGGTAGACGTAGAAGCGGTGCTTCTTACAGTCGCGAACCTCGCTATGAGGTCGCTCTGTCCCGCCTGGTCATACTCAACCCAGAGGTAACCTGAGTACGGTGTCCCGATCGTTGCACTCGATGAGAGAGGGCATGATACGCTTACGCTCTCCTCCTGCCCAGGTTCAAGGTTAGAGGACCCTGATGGTGCGAATGACGAGGGCGCAGTGGTAGTGTTGGTGCAGGCGAACCCCACTACTGTGACATTGGGTCCCTGATACCCGTATGTTAGGGAAAGCGTACCGTCAGTGGCCAGGAGCGGATTGCTGCATAGGTATCCAGGAGCTGCGACACACGTCCCTCCAAGAAAATTGGCGCCGTTGAATATGCCCAGAGAATAGAGCGCACCCAGGACAACCGCCACTATGAGGATGGCCCATCCGTATGTCATGAGGTACTCCATTGCGGACTGGCCGCGCAAGGAGTTTCCCCCTCCCCCATTTCCTTGAGAACCGTACATTGATACGTATATCCTCACAAGTCTTAAATGATTATCTACCACTTAGCAGGCGATAAGTTTAGGCGTTGGACCAGCGCCTCGCCGTGGAACCGGATATGAACTGCAAGCAGGGCTTTGGAAGACCCTGACAGGAATGGACATTATTGCAGTAATGTCTAGACCTCTTCAGCTCCGAGCTGCGCTTCGGTCCTTATCAATTCAGCTTTTCCATCGACCTCTAGGATCGCCTGCTGATCGGTTAGCCTCGTCACTTCCACACCGTTCTCCATTTCGAACTCCCTTACCGACGGCTCCCAAGATGTAGTGTAATGCGGAAATATGGTCAGTTTCGTGAGCTTGAGCCCCACTGTGTTCCTCAATCCGAAGTTATTCTTTTCGCGAAGTGAAGCCACCGTTATATCCGGGCCGGGGAGTATTGATCCTGCGCTGTAGCTCACATACAGCGCACCACTGTTCACGAGCTCCGCTATTACTTTATCGAAGTGTATCTTTCTCAGCCTTTGCAGTAGGTAGTAGGTGTACCCTCCGCACACATACACCATGTCGACCCCTTTCACCTCATTGCCATTCGGAAGGGACTTCGTATCGAGTTCCAGGATATGGCCTATCTTAATCCCGATGTCCGTCAGTTGCTTATAGCACTTCCTCAGACGGGCCACCCTGAAGTCGTCGGCCTGTTGGCATTCCATGGCTGTCGGGATAAGGAGCACTCGCGCGTCCTGAGGATCGTGCCTGAGCAGGGCGAGGCATCTTTCCTGGAGCTCCTTGCCCTCCAACCCCTTCGACATGAGTAGAAGCTTTGTCATTTGTATACCTTATTTAGTATATCGCGCAACTCGGAGGTCAGTACCAGAAATGATACTGCAACGGATTTCTACTTTTTATTTTATGTTAGGTACTTGAAGAACCTATGCACCAGGATATAATATTTATATCCTCGTATTTGTCATTGCTGCAGTCGGCAAACCGCGCTAATCCCTGCTCGAAAGATATCGCTTCGCTTAGCCCCTCTGCGATAGCGTCTGCCTTTCTCAGGCATGGATATCCTGCGCATTCCCCGATATCTTGCCGATGTGTATTCTTTTCAGGCGTTACCGGAATAGCGTCAGCTCCGATTCTCCATATCCTTTTAAGCACGCCCCTGTTGTCCAGGCTCCCCTCTATGAGTTTGCCTTCGAAGTCCATAAGCATGAATAGTGTAGCGGATGTAGGCTAAGCTCAGAGCTCTCCGACTCTGCGCTTCTGCGCCCGCTTCATGCGCTTCCTTCGCTTCTTCTTCCATTTCCAGCGCATTCTTCCTTTCTTCTTCCATTTCCTAGGTATGCTTCCCAAGCGTACACCTTGTGACAACTGATACTCTAGGTATTAATCACATATACTTAAATATCCTTTGCAAAAAGAGTTAATGCGGTGTCTAGATGGCAATGGTCAACAGGAGCGTCATAGTCTATTTGATAATGATCATCATAGTGATAGCCCTGTGGGGCCTTACTACTGGCTTTGCATTGCCGAACTTCAATCTCAAGTCAACCACTACGACGACCACGACAGCTACGACTACCGCCCCCCCAAACAAGAACACGACGACTTCGACCGTGGTGTACGTGTCCCCTTGCCAGGCCTTGCAGATAATCAACAATTCAGCCAATGCGTCTTACAGCGAGGAATGCACATGGACAGGAGGCACGCTTGGCCTGTGGGTGGCTTCCGGGAGCTACGCCTATGAGAGCGTGCTGATAAAAGGCATGGCGGACGGCAAGGTCTACGTCAATCAGACATCGGATTACAGGTGCACCAGCTTCTGGTCGAATTTCACAGCTACGAACCAGAGCTATCTGGTCACGCTTAAGACAGGGCCATTGATCATTGGAGGCAATGCAAACTGCACATCGGCGATCGCAAGGCTGAACCTTACCACAACTGCGCCGAAAAGTGAGGTATACAGTAATGTGTACAACGGCAATTTCAGCTCAGGCACGTACGCGGGATGGACGCTTACCGGCAAGGGTTTCGGCACCGCGCCTTTGAACATCAGCGCGGCGAATTCAGCCGGTTCTGGAAATACGCTGCAGAACGCCAATGGCATTACCAGGTGCTATCTTGGATCGCCGTGGATAAACTATGCCGGGAAGTATGCCGCAACCACTTACAACTGCGGCACGAGCGTATCGCCAGGGAACCTTACCTCCAGCCTGTTCTACGCTAAGGAGCCGTTCCTGAACTTCAAGATAATAAGCCCGCAGGACAACTTCCTCTACATAACGAT
The DNA here is from genome assembly GCA_021785805.1 of Microcaldota archaeon. GTDB lineage: Archaea > Micrarchaeota > Micrarchaeia > Micrarchaeales > Micrarchaeaceae > JAJZYD01. The sequence goes on from JAJYEJ010000015.1 coordinate 4,676, forward strand.
ACTCTACAACAACAAGCAGGTCATAGTCGCGCACTATAACACCTACAACATATCGTTCACTGGCAACTCAAGCTCCACGTTCAGGAATGCGACCATACCTCTCAGCACGGTGGTCGGGCTTCCGGTAAGGATAGAGATAGTGGCCGATACCCTGAACTCCCAGACTTACATAGCCGCAGGGGACTTCTCGCTGTCCGGTACGCCCCATATGGACAAGGGGATAAACCCGCAGATCAACTTCACGAACAGCACAGGCTGATATCCGTCTCTTTTACTGGGTGCTGGCTTCTTGAGCCGGCTACTTGCCTGTAAAATAGACTTTGTGGAATAGCTATACAACGCCATATATGACCAATGCAAAGCAGGTAGATTTGACAAGAGAAAATGGATATTCATCGAAAGATGATAATATGACCGATAAGCCACAGGAAGCTGTTGAGACAAACAAAAAAACCTATTACATCCTTGGTATTGATGGCGATCTGTCCAGTGCTAGCACCCTAAAGAGTACTGGCAATGCGGATTTCAGGGTGCTGGTCGAAAAGGAGGCTTTAGGGAAGGAAGGTAAGTACACTAACGAAATACCGAAGTACATAAGGCACATGAACAAGTTCGGAATGGAGTGGGAGCCCATGTCTGACGTAGGACACATGAGGTATGGACCAGAGGGGGCACTGATAATGGAGCTTGCGCGTGATTATGCAAATCAGGTGGTCAGAGAGGTTGGTATACCGGTATACAACGTACTTGGCACCAACATGTTTAGGCTCTCTGAAAAACCAGTAAAACAGCATGCAGAATTGTTCGGCGACAGATTGTATCAGTTGGAGAGCGATAACGAAAAGTTTATACTTAGGTATGCGGCTTGCCATCAGCAGTTCGCTATGATAAAGGATTGGACTATCAGCTATAAGAATCTCCCTTTTGGCGCTTTTGAGATTGCCGATAGTTATAGGTATGAACAGCAAGGTGAACTTGTACTCGGTTTCAGGCTGCGCCGCATGAACATGCCTGACATGCATGTCTTCACCAAGGATATGGAGGAAGCGAAAGATGTCCTGCTTCGAATCCACAAGAAGATATACTCGGTAATGAATGAACTCGGTAGGGATTACGTATCACTTTACAACACAACGTCGCTTGAGTTCATAAAAAACGAGAGCGGGTTTCTGAAAGACCTCCTCGAAGTGGAGAAAAAGCCTGCCTTGATTGCAGTCTATCCACCAGGAAAGGATTACTACTGGGTGCTCAACATCGAGTACCACATAATAGACCAGCAGGGCAGACCCAGAGAGATAGGCACGGTTCAGATAGATGTAGGCAACGCAAAGCGTTTCGGTATGAAATATAACAACAGCGAGAACAAGGAGGAGTATCCAGTAATACTTCACACCGCCATAATAGGCACCCTGGAGAGGTTTATTTATACGCTGTTTGATACCGCGTTGATAGATGGAGAGAACAGAGCGACCCTCCCGCTCTGGATCTCGCCGACACAAGCGCGTATATGCCCGATAAAGGATAGCAACATCGCAAAGGCTAACGCAGTGGCGGACATATTGGAAGCCAAGGGTATACGTGTTGATGTTGATGATAGATCTCAGACGCTTCAGCGCAAAATATCTGATGCCGAGAGACACTGGATTCCATATCTAGTGGTCATTGGTGACAGAGAGGAGAAATCCGATCAGTTGCCTATAAGGATAAGAAAGACTGGAACTACCGAAAAGGTCTCACTTGATGAGCTCGCATTGAAAATAAAGAAAGATGTAGGTAATAAGCCGTTTAGGCCCCTCTCTTATCCACGCAACCTGTCAAATAGGCCAATATTCAATCAGCGATGATGTTTGGCGCTAGCTATCTTTGCACTTTAGCATCGCCACTGATTACCGTGTTTCAGAGGATATGAAGTGCAGCACTGCTTGCAATTGTGAAACATCCACAGGCTAATTGGGAAATCGAACTGCGGTTTAGGTCTTAGAAATGCTCCGCTCTCGCGGGTTTTCTGGCCAGACGGGTAGGTTTATAAACCCATGCAGCCAATACTGGAATGGTGAATGTAATGGGAACAAAGGTAAACAAGATAGATTACATATCGTTCGCGAAGTTCTACGCGGTAGTGTCCATGATTTTCGGTTTCATAGAAGGGCTACTGTCCTTCGTCGCGGGTCCAGTCGCAGGGTTAATCGGGCTAGTGGTAGGCATAGTGGGTGGTGCCATATTGGGATTCATTGGGGGCCTAATATTTGCGCTTCTCTACAACGTAGTTTTCAACAGGATAGTCACTTTCGAAGTGAATTAAAGCGTGCAGGCGCATCATCATGCATGCGCATGGTGATGCCTTTCTTCCCTTATTCTTTTTTTATGGTCTTCTTGCCCAGCAGGGCTTTCTTTAGCTCTGAGATGTTCGTGAATATGTAGTTCGGGTGCGCAGCCTCGAGGAGCTCCCTCTTGTCCAGTCCTTCCGAGACAGCGCAGGAGTCGACCTTCGCCCTCCTCGCCATCATCATGTCATCGACCGTATCCCCGAAGTATATTGTCCTGGTCCTGCTTGCCTTCAGGGCGGTTAGCGTGGCCTCCAGCCCTGCGGGATTCGGCTTGAGCGCTTTTATGTCCTGTGCGCTTATTATCACATCGAAGTAATTACCCATGCCGAGATGTGCTATCTCCCGCAACACCCTGTACGATGCGCCGTTGGTGAGGAGCGCCACCTTCTTGTGCCTGCTTCGCAGCAGCGTAAGCATGGGCTTGACATCCGCATAGAGCTTAGGCTTTATGAAAAGCAGTGATATGTCGGCGAGCCTCGTGAGGAGGCCCCGCTCGAAGCCTGAACTACCATGCCTGCGGATCACTGTCGCCTCTATCTCGTCGCCGCTGAGCTTCCTTCCCCTCTTTCCGGTGTATCTGGCCTTCTTGTATTTCCAGTACGGGTCGAACTTCTGCGTCATTACCCTTACCGATTTGCTTAGCGTGCCGTCCCAGTCGAATATGAATGTGTCGTATCGCTTGAGCATGACTGCGCCTTCCCTGTAACCCATGCCTGCCATTACGCATACACCACTTCTATGCTCGGCTTGCCGGGCGTGGCCCGTCCTGCCCGTGGCGACTTCGATTCGCCCTCTTTCTCCACCATTATCCTAGCCCCGAACTTCTTCTGGATGTATTCCCGCGATGAGACGAATCCATTGTATATCTCGTCGCTTCCTGGAAACATGGTTTCCACAAGGGAGTTGATGCGCTTGGAGAACAGGGAGAGGAATTTCGACAGTTCCTGCTTGCTGACATCCTTTATCCCGTGCGACACCACTGCCGATATGTCATGCCCCTTTGCCAGCATGTTGTATGCCTCTTTCTTCCATTCGCTTGCGACTATTATGGTTATCACGCTTGGCTTCTTCCCCTTGTTGGCCGGAATCTTCCCGGTAAGCTCTATCACGTTGCTTATGTCATCTATGGTGCTGCGCACCATGTCCTCTATCGCTTCAGTAGATTCGTTGACCATGCTTGGCGTCGCATCAGGCCATCTCTCCTTGACCACCATGGTGCTCCTTCCAAGGTTGTGCCACAGCTCCTCCGCGACATGCGGCATTATCGGAGCCATCATCAACGTGAGCGCTTCGAGATAGTCCCTGAGCACCTGCTGGTTGCGCCCTCCCCTTTCGGAGTACCACTTGAGCTCCGTTATAGAGTTGTAGTATATGTCGGTGTAAGCGTCCCTGATCCTCATCTCGTCGAGCGCCAGCGTGGCCCTGCTTATCTTCGAGTTGAGTTTCGAGTACAGCCAGTAATCTATGTGCTCCAGTTCCATGCCCCGCACCTCGTCCAGGGATGATACCACTGAGTTTATGAATTCGTTCCTGGCGATTATCCCATTGAGCGCGTCCGTGTTGAACTCCGTATTGGTCTCGAGCTCGGCTCCGGCTACCACCATAAACCTTACCGGGTCGGAGCCGTATTTCTCTACCCCGTCGCCCATAGGCACTATGTTGCCGAGGCTCTTGCTCATCTTCTCTCCTTCGTAGTCCACCATACCGTTGACCACGATCCTCTTGGGATAGAACTTTTCCGGCAGCAGCGCCGCATGGTTGAACATGTACATTATAAGATGGTTCGGCACAAGATCCGGGCCTGATTGCCTCATGGTGTTCTTGTACCAGTATTCGAACGACTCCTTGCACCGCTTTATGGCCATCTCGTCTATTCCGGTGAGTTTAGCCACGGAGGCGGAATCCCCCTTAGAGTCGATTACGTAATCGAAGAACTCTGGTTTTAGCTGTTCCGGAGTCACGTTGTTCGTCCGCAGTATGTGGTCGAATGTATAGTATACCATGTATATCGTGGAGTCGGACAACGATTCTATTATGTGCTCAGGCGCGAACGGGAACCTTGTGCCGAGTCCCTGCGCCCTTTCCGTAGCCCTTAAGTCTATCCAGTCTATCAGGGTCTCGAACGTATGCCTGAGCTTCTCCGGGTAGACCTTGACGCCAGCAAACAGTGAGTGCACCTGCTTCTTCCATGCCTGATCGCCATAGTTTATGAACCACTGATTCTTCACTATGTTCACGACAACCTTGGTCTTGCATCTGCACACCACGTCATCCGAGTTAGCGAGTATGTATATCGTGAACGCATCACCGCTTTTGACGAGGTCCGCTTTCAGCCCGTCCCTCGCCTCGGGCTCTTTCTTGCCCTTGTAGGCGCCGACCAGCATTATGCCATGCCTCGCCTCCTCCCTATACGCCAGCTTTGTTGCGAACTCTATAGCTGTGTCATCGGCGCTCGGCGACGCGGCGTTGAGGAGCTCCAGGTATGCAAGAGCCGGTATCTCCGGATGGAGCACCTGTCCGGTCTTGCCCTTCAACTCCTCATGCGTTACGGTCCTTCCGATGCCTTTGTTGTCCGGAGCCCTTAACTCTATGAGCTTCTTGTACTCCACGTCAGGCACGGCATAGCCCTGCGCCTTCAGCCTCTCCAGCGCCACGTAGTCGAATGGGGCGTGAGAAGGGACGCTCATCACAACGCCTGTGCCGACCGTCCCCTTGACGAAATAACCTGGAAGCACAGGCACCTCCTCCTTTGTGAGCGGATTTACCGCCTTCTTCTTCAGCAGCTCGTCCGGAGTTATGGCTCCCTCCACCTCTACGCCGTACTGGAATGATAGCCTGAACGCAGCATCCTTTGACAGGTAGTATCTAGCGCCGTCCACCTTCGCTATCACGTACTCCACGTCCGTATTGATGAATATGTTAGTCACGCCGTATATCGTCTCTGGCCTGTATGTTGCGCACGGGAATGACACATCTGAGCCTGATTCCTTGAACTTTACGGCGACTATTTCCTCTATGTCAGGCTGCACGTCGTGCAGCGTATCGTGCTGCCCTACCGCATTGTTCTCGTTCGGGCACCAGCCCACAGGATGAGTGCCCTGCACGAGGTAGCCCTTATCCTTCAGCCGGTAGAACTGCCATTCGACAAGCTTGCTGAACATAGGCTCGGTCGTTATGAACTTCCGTCGCCAGTCTATCCCAAAGCCCGCCCTCCTGAGCTCCTTCTCCTGCTGCTTTATGAAATATTTCGCTATGTACTCCGGGTCTACCATCTTGGCTATGTCCTCGTCAGGGACGTGGAAGACATGGAGCGCATCTATCAGGTCCTTATCGTTGTTCGCTATCCTCTTCGCATAGCCTATGACCGGGGTCCCGGTAGCGTGGAATCCGAACGGGAACAGCACGTTGAATCCCCTCATCCTCATGTATCTTGCAAACGTGTCCGGGGTTCCATACGTCCTGAGGTGGCCCATGTGCGGCGGAGAGTTGACATAAGGTATGGCGGAGGTTATCATTATGCTCTCCTTTTCGTTCGGCTCCGCTTCGAATACCTTCGCCTCCTCCCACGCCTTCTGCCATTTGAGTTCTATCTCTTTGTAGTTGATCAACACGCATCATCCATGAAAAGATGCATCGTGAACAGAAAAGCCACGACACGTATACTAAAGAGCGGGGAACCTTTTTAAAGCTTCTATGACATCTAGCAGAGGTGATTTGATGGGAGTTACGAGAACCTTTGCCAGAGGCATACTGGCAGTCTCCGACCGGGTACTGCATTTCGAGAGGGCATACGCGCACTGCGACATCCCGTGCGGGATATACGACCCTTACCTTGCGCAGGTGGCGGCGCACACTGTCATTAGGATGGATATGCTGATAGCCGAGGCTGCGCAGGCCACGCCGGCCGATGCGAACGCAAGGAACAAGATGATAAGGTATGTCAGCACGAAGGAGCAGCACGCGGAGCTCGTGAAGCACGAGGTCAGGGTGATATGGGGCGATTACATGAAACCGGAGCACGCACAGGCGAACCCGCAGATGCACCAGCTCGTCTGGGACATAATGAAGGCGGCATCCAAGGCGAAACAGGACGTGTCCATAGACTCGGGGAAGGAGCTGCTAGGCAAGGTCCAGGAGTTCGCAGAGCTGTTCTGGAAGACCAAGGCCGTCAAGACGGTCAGGGTGAAGTCCCCATACCCGAGCGGAGGGGAGCTCGTATATCCGAAACTGTAAGTGTGACTATGGAACTGCCGATACGGCTCTTCAAGGTCCAGGACAGGAGCATGGAGCCCGACTTCGAAGAGGGAACGTATATATTCGTAGCCAGAACAGCGGGGGAACTGGAGCCTGGGGATGTTGTCGTGTTAAGGCATCCCTCAAAGGGGATGAAGCTCGTGAAGCGCATAGCAAGGATAACCGGACAGAGGTATTACGTGATAGGCGACAACCACCTGGTGAGCGAGGACAGCAGGTCTTTTGGAAGCGTGCCGAGAGATAATATATTAGGCAAGGTAGTATTCAAGGTATGACACGGCATGTGTGTGATACGATGATGAGTTAGGGGTGTGGCGTTGGCAATCGTTCCGGTCGATAACTATCTGACGTATAGGATAGGCGTATTGCTGCTGATAGCGCTGATGTACGCGGTATTCGACGTGTTTAACAGGAGGAACGTCCCTACGGTCTTCGCTTATGCGACCCTTGCAATCGGATTCATTTTCACGTTCGGTTACATTCAGCTGATGGCCATAGGGGAGAGCCTCCTCATAGGTTTCGCGATACTCGGGATAGGCTATATATTCTATAGGGCAGGACAGGTAGGCGCAGCCGATGTGATTGAACTTGCGGCCATATCGCTGATTATGCCGATACAGCCTGCACCGATTTATCTAGGAGTCCAGCAGTATGGCCTCCCGTTTATCATCTCGCTTTTCGTAGGCGCCGGGATAATTGCGCTGCTGATGATACCGATCTACTACATACCAAGGGCGAAGAGGCTCCTCAAGAGGAGGATGGAGCAGCTGGTGACGCGCAGGGACATCCTCAGGGGGGCGCTCATATGCGTCGCATATCTCGCATTCATGACATTCCTTTATGTAGAGATCAACGCCAGCATGTTGGGCATCGTGGTAGTGGCCGCGATAACGATAGGGTCTGTCGCCACGGTCACGTTCGAGAGGCCGATAACCGACTCGATGGTCGAGTACATAAGCGTGAAGGACTTCGAGGATGGCGATATCATAGCCTTCAACCTGATGAAGAAGAAGGATATATCCGCATACAAAAAGGCAATAAGGGGATTCGACAGGCTAATAACAAACAGGGTAATAGACAGGATGAGGGCGAAGCACATCCGGGCGAAATTCCCGGTCTACAGGCAGGCGATGCCGCTTGCGCTTCCGATCCTGCTCGGCGCGATAATATCCCTACTCGTTGGGAACGTGCTGCTTCTCATAATATGATGCGCTTCAGCTCTTTGTCCTTGATAGTATCAGTTCGATCAGCTCCTTCTCGTCATGGAGTTTCGAGAGCTCTTTCATGCCCACTACCGGTATCCCCTCGACACTGGCCTTCTTCGGCATCCCGCCCCTTGAAGCAAAGAACTGCTTGTCGTCATCCAGCACGTCCGCAAGGCTCCTGTAGAATTCAGCCAGCTTCCTCATCGTCCTTATGTTCGCCTCTTTTCCCATCTCATACCTGTGGTTCATCTTCGCGAGCATCTCGAATGGAGACGCCTTAAGCAGCATCACCTTCATGTCCAGCCCCCAGGAAAGTGACTTGTATGCGGATGCATCACGGCTCTCCTGCTGCCAGGGTTCGGCACGGTCAGAAAGCCCGATGTTGAAGAATCCCTCCAGTTTTGACATGTTGCCCGCGGTCGCATAGCCGCTGCCTTCATACCTGTGAAGCGTCTCCTTCGATATGTGCACCTTGTTGGAAAGGTCCCTCAGGCTTATTCCCGAGAGCTTGCGTATCCGCCTAAGCCCGTTCCCATCGACCCTGTACTTTACTTTCAGGAATGGCTCTGCCTTCGCCAGAATCTTTCCATCCAGAATCTGGTCGAGCCCAGACTCCGACACGCACGTCACGCCATGCCTTGCGAAGCGCATCGTGCCCGGCATCCTTGCGCCCTTGCGCTTCTTCGAAAGCACGAACACGTCTCCATCGAAGAAATCGCCAAGCCTGAGGAGCGTATCGGCTTCGTTCTGGGTTATGGAATCTATGTTCTCGACGACCTTGATGAACATTATCCGATCCCTGTTCTTCGACACTATGTCGAAGCACGACCTGAGGCCTTTTGCGGTGGCTACGCTGAATCCCCTCTTTTCCAGCGCATTGGCGCATCCCCGGACCAGCGACGCTCTCCTGTCCATGATTACTCTTTTACCTCGTTGTATAAATCCCTTTCTGGGCATTACGCCTGTTGCGGATCTGGCTTCTTCAGGTCAAGGAACATCCTTATTGTGCCATCCGCCTCAGGGCCGTCGCACGAATAATCGAATCCGCACTTAAGGTACAGCAGATTGGCTACGCTGTTGAATTTATGGACATCCAGGAATATCGCCTCGTGGCCGGCTCGCCTGGCCTTTTCTATTATGTCTCTAAGCAGTGATTCCCCTATGCCTTGGCGCCTGTGCATCCTTGCGACCCCGATGGTCAGATAGCATATCGTGCCGGAAGGCGCAGACCTACCCAGCATCTGCATGTGGAAGTGGAAAAGCTCTTCGGATATCGGCCTCAACGCAGCGTATCCGAAAAGTTCGCCGCCCCGTTCGGCAACCACGTTTATCTGTCTCTTGTCATGCTGTTTCCCGGACATTTCCCTGCTGAATACACCTACCTCGGCCGTTACGCTCGCCTCCTCTCCCCATATGTCCGATGCGATCTTCCTGAATCCGGTTACATCCTCCTTGCGCGCCGGCCTTATTTTAGGGCATGTATTTTGGTGTATCTTCTCTTGGACACCTCGCAGCGATGGAAGGTTACTCCTCGTTGATTGGCCTAGCCCCAGGTCGCCATGCTGTTGTGCTATCTGTTGCATCTCTCGTCTTACCATGTGTGGTTGTGCCACTGTCATATATTTATAATATGAGGACTGGCGGATTTGTCCGATGATTCCACTGATTCCGGTGGTTTTATCCCCAGGTTGCATCTTGTTTTTGGAGACAGAATGCAGGCCTGCGGTAGAGAAGTAGAGATTGAGGACACTATAACCGGAGCGGTCGGTTGACAGCTGCATGGTAATGCCGATTCCGATAAACCGGAGCTACCTCACCAGGGTTTTCTATCTCTTCCAGCTCCTTGGATCCCCCTTCCTCGTCCTGTGCGCTTCGTAATTCTCAAGGAATGACTGGATTGCTTCTCTGCTTACTTCGGTGTTCAGCCTCTCGTCGACGCTCAGGGTCATCACCGTGAACCTTGCGGGCTTGAGCACCGTATTATAGAAAAGTTCTGCCAGCTCATTTGGCTTGACTATCGATCTCATGGCCCCGCTTATTCCGCCGATAGGTTCTATTGCACCAAGTATGCTGAACACCCTGAATATCTCGGATGCATACTGTTCTGAAGTATGGCGCTCCATTCCGTATTTTTCTAAAAGGGCATCGGCAACGCCGCTTACGGTGAGGGTACCTATGGCCTGCCCGGATTGGTCGGCAGCGGGTTTAACGTCCCAATACAACTGCGCAGCGTCAAGGAAACAATTGAGAGGCACCCTGTGCCTCCTTATGCCCATCACCTTCCTTTCCATCTCCTCGTAGCTATAGGCCGGAAGTCGGATGTCTTTAAGCGCGAAACGTATGAATGATTGATGGTCCGATTCTCCTTCGGAAGCCCTGCGTATAGTACCTGTCGATGTGTACTCTATGATCCCTGATTCTCCCAGATCCAACAACGCCCTGCGGACCGCCTCACCGGCATATTTATTCTTGAACGCCGAGATTATACTTGAGACCGTAAGAGGGGCTGAATCGGATATGTCAATCATATGCTTCAACAGGTCGTAGACCATCAACGGCTTGTCTTTCTCCCCCAGTATCCCATGAAGCGAGCTGTTGATGCGATGACCGTTCGCGAGTTTCGTCGCATGATGCACGAAATTGATTGCCGACGCTATTATAGGTTTAGCCAGGTCATTGCCTGAGGCATTTATCCGGTACTTGGATATCTCCGCCCCGTGCTCCAGGAAGACCTCCCTTTCCACGAACCCGGCTTCCAGCAGTTGCCCGGGAACCATCGAATGCCCAAAGCCCGCATTGCTCCCGTTCCAGAAGTAGTGTTTGACTGTGCCGTCCGCAGCTTTGAAGATGCCTTTCGGAACCTTCAATGACCTGAGCCATGACTTTACCCCCCTCCTGATTTCACCAGTGGTCTTCGGTTGGTCGGTAGGCTGCATGTGATATAGTATAAGCGACTTAGGGTCCAGGGCCAGAAGCTCAAGGACGGATTTGAACGCCAGCTCTGCCTTGTACATCCTGTCTACAGTGTGCGCTTTCACTATATCTGAATACCTGCCCCCTACATCTGCAGAATCAGGCTCTGTTCTCTTTTCGATCCTCATGCTTGAGATTCCCTCGTTTGGCGACTTGGGCGCCTGCAGTGCGTCTTCCGAGGGAGCTTGATTTAAGGAAATATTTATACTTTGGCAGAGCAGTACTGCCATGAAGACAGGTGTCAGGATCCTCGCGGTGGCTAGCGGCCCGATAGCGAAAGGAGGGGACACCCTTCTGGTAGGGGTGATTGGAAGGAACAACATAGTAGAGGCTGTCCTTTCCAGGAGGGTCAAGGTTGACGGGAGAGACTCCACGGCAAAGATAACAAGCATGGTCCGGAAGAGCAGGTTCGGAGAGCAGGTTAGGGTAGTAGCGATAAACGGGATAGCGGTAGCCGGCTTGAACGTAATAGATGTACGGGGATTGGAAAAGGCCACTGGAAAAAAGGTGCTCATTATTACAAGGAAAAGGCCCCATCCGGGCCAGCTCATAGATGCACTAGTGAAGAACGGGAATACCGCTGGAATAGGGACAGGAAGGCAGGTATGGTTGGTGAAGGAATATGCAAAAAACCCGCCGAAAAGGCTCCTGGGCTTCTACGTGCACACGTCCATGGATGATCCGGATGTCAAGCACCTCTCAAGGAGCGCTTTCGGTATGTTAAGGCTTGCGCACCTTATAGCGAGAGGGGTCTCAACCGGCGAATCGAAGGGCAGGATATGACGCCGAAGGGTAAGGTATTTATATCTTTACGGATATTAACTATAGCTTTAATTAATCTGTATGCACGTATGTATATGTAAAATACATCGCATATAGTAATCCTATCAGATCCTCATTTGACGATGACTACCTAAATAGAGGGATATCATGGAACTCGATGGCACAGTACCGACACAGAGAGAACACGACAGCATATTACAATTATATTTAATCGAAAGATGCAGCAGCCTCTATAGGGGGAAAGGGAACTGGATGGATCTCTTAAGGAAGGAGATAATAGATGGCTGCATGACTAAGCTGAGGGGCAGGTCATAAGCGGCAGCTTTCCGCATCAGGCACAGGATTGACAATGTTATGTTCTAAATGGTGAAAATATGGCAGAAAATGCATTGAATGGGCAACAGATTCTTCTGCTCCCTGAGGGAGCCTCTAGGATCCTTGGAAGGGACGCGCAGCGCACGAATATAGCAGTAGCTTCTGCAGTCGCGCATGCGATAAAGTCCACGCTTGGACCCAAGGGAA
>JAJYEJ010000015.1:16839-18260 GCA_021785805.1 Microcaldota archaeon
GGGCAACAGATTCTTCTGCTCCCTGAGGGAGCCTCTAGGATCCTTGGAAGGGACGCGCAGCGCACGAATATAGCAGTAGCTTCTGCAGTCGCGCATGCGATAAAGTCCACGCTTGGACCCAAGGGAATGGACAAGATGCTCGTGAGCGAGCTCGGTGACATAACCATAACCAACGATGGGGCCACGATACTTGACGAAATGAACGTGGAGCACCCGGTCGGAAAGATCATGGTCGACATAGCCAAGATACAGGATAAGGAGGTCGGCGATGGGACTACAAGTGTGGTCATCACCGCAGGAGAGCTGCTCAAGGGTGCCGGAGACCTGATAGAGCAGGGCATACATCCTACCACTATAATAAGGGGGTACAAGATGGCAGCCGAGAAGGCAACCGCGATCCTCAAGTCCAAGGCGAGGAGTGTGGATGTGATGGACGATGCCACGCTACAGAAGATAGCAATGGTATCCATGGGTTCGAAGAACGTAGGCGACGATTCCACAAAAGCATACCTATCGAAGCTTGTGATAAAGGCGGTAAAGCAGGTAATGAGCAAGGACGCTTCAGGAAAGCTAGTAGTGGACCACGACTTCATAAAGGTCGAGAAGAAGGCTGGGAAGGGCATAGGCGACACCGAACTGATAAACGGAGTCCTTGTAGACAAGGAGATTGCACACCCAGGCATGCCGAAGTCCGTGAGGAAGGCCGAGATAGCGCTTCTTGATGTAGCCTTGGAGATAGAGAAGACTGAGACCGATGCCAAGATAGAGATAACCTCTCCGGAGCAGATGCAGGCATTCCTGCAGCAGGAGGAGCGCATGCTCAAGGATATGGCGGAGAAGATAAAGAAGAGCGGAGCGACTGTCCTCTTCACGCAGAAGGGCATAGACGACGTTGCGCAGCACTTCCTGGCAAAGAACCAGATAGTGGCCGTGAGGAGGGTAAAGAAGAGCGACATGGAGAAGCTCTCAAGGGCAACCGGCGCAAAGGTGGTCACAAGCATCGACGACCTGACCAAGGACGACCTCGGATTCGCCGGACTCGTGGAAGAGAAGAAGATCGGCGGGGAGCAGATGGTCTTCGTGCAGGACTGCAAGGACCCGAAGAGCGTTACTATATTCGTAAGGGGAGGAAACCAGCAGGTGGTTGACGAGGCCGAGAGGTCAATAACCGACGTGATAGGCGCTGTGTCCAGCGCAATCGAGAGCGGGCAATATGTCCTTGGGGGAGGCGCTATGGAGATAGACGTGGCGAACGATCTCAGGAACTACGCCGGAGAGGTCGGGGGAAGGGAGCAGCTAGCGATACAGAAGTTCGCGGATGCGATAGAAGTCATACCAAGGACCCTTGCGGAGAGCGCAGGCATGGACGCGATAGACGCGCTCGTGCAGCTCAGGAGCAAGCACAAGACTAAGGACGGCTC
>JAJYEJ010000062.1 GCA_021785805.1 Microcaldota archaeon
CATAAACAAAAATACGGGAGGAGCAACGGTAAGGATGGTCTACCGCTTCTTCACAAGAGGAAAGGAAGGCAAGTAACCAAATCCCAAGCTTTTTATAAAGTACATCCATAAGTAGAATCCGTAACCATGATTCTAATTCTGGGGATGTACGCTAACCTGGCAGACTTCCGCGTTCGGGTCGCGGATATCCGAGTTCAAATCTCGGCATCCCCATCCAGAATCTTCTGCTACAGAAGTAGCCTTTATTCAAGTCGAGCTACCGGATACGAGGCACACAACCGCTGAGGTGTAGCGGAGGCTATAATTTTAAGGCAAGCTGCTAATGCTGCCCGAATGTAGCGATGTGCCTTATGCGCTCCTGTCTAAGATGCGTTTATGGTTCGCATCCTGCTCGGTCTCAGTAACTGGACGGGTTAGCCGTTCAACGCAGTAAGAGAGGCGAATATCCCGCCGTTCCCCTGCGACGTGGCATTGTCCCAGTTCCATCCTACTCCTGCAGGCGCACCGCTCTTGCTGGCCGCGATAAGCGACGATACCTGTTGCGGGGTAAGGTCAAATGTTACGGTGAGCGTCTGACCAGGGCTCCATGTTGCGTTGACCGGGCTTGCGGAGTTGATATAGAATCCATTCACGTACGTGCCTCCCATATTGCCGCTGGCCGAGGTGAGATAGAACGATACGTTGGTGTCCAGACCACTATCCTGCATAGTCTGGAAGCTAAGGACACCACCATTGAGCGTAGCATCAGAGCACGTGAGATTGCCGCCTGCTGAAGGAAGACCCTGCAGGTAATACGGTGTACAATTTACAACATAACCTGTACTGGGTGTGCTTGTGCTGGAAGTGACGGTAGTGGGGGCACTAGTCGTGCTGGTGCTTCTCGTGCTGTTTGTTGAACTTCCCCCTGTTCCTGTTCCGCTTCCAGTACCGGAACTTCCTCTCGCTGTTGTGGTTGTGGCACTGCTCCCCTTTCCGCCAGTTAGCGCCACCGCTGCCACTGCTATCACGATTATTACGACAACTATGCCTATTGCAACCATATTCTTCATAAGTTCACCTGTAATGCTAACTATGGCTGCGAAAGATTTATTACCCTTTAGCGTTTCAGTTTATCGCTTTTACCATTTAACAAAGTGAGCGGTAAATCCAACACCGTTCATGGGCGCGAGGATGTCACGGCCATAGAATCCGTAATCCGCCTTCCGGATAGCATGAATCCGCCGGCATCCATTCCCGGATATTCGTGCTGCATAAATTTATCTAAAGACAAAAAGGAACGCTGATCCGGTGCTTTCCCAGTCAGGTATCCGCCTCTTGATTAGTAATCCCAATTCGCCTATGCCTGGACCCGGTCAGACTAATCCTAAACTTCGAAAAATATAATTTCAGTCGGTTTACCGCTTTGCCTAATGTCCAAGGTGCATTCCCATTCTGTTCCAACCACTCCCTAAGGACACCGGCTTCATGTCCTGATGCTTGTTCGTCGACACGTCCGTTCGCCATCGGGATAAATGCCATCGGGGCAGAGACCCCGTTCGGATCCTGGCCGTTAAGTATCTTTCCGAACCTTTCGGTATCCATTCTCATGCCTGAAGAGAAGACTACAGGACCAAAGTCGTCGGGAATCCTGTCATGTTCCGTTATAAGGCAAACCAATCCTGTGAATGTCGGCAAATTCGGCCTTTTGCGTGCACCGAATCCATTCTCAATGCCTTCACGCAATTCCTCCTTGGTACAGCCCTCCCCTCCCCGCCTCAATTCCCTGCCTTTCAGCATCGCGGCTATCGCCATGGGCTGTGGCTTCCGGCTTTCCTCCTCCCTGGCGAAAGCCCGCATTATCTCAGCGACGGCTGGGTCTGCATGTTCCTTGGGTCGCCTGAATCGCATGTTCTCCTGATAATATAGCACAGTTACAGATATTTAAACCTTGTGGAAATTGAAGTTTTCTGTATATATTTTACGTTTTCGTATATCAGTAAATCAGCCAAAACATAACGGATTTAACCATGAGCGTACAATAGAGGCTGACTAAGATGGAGATCAGATTCAGGCTTATAGCCTATACTGTGCCGATCATATGCGTGCTTGGCGGCATCCTGCTCGCGACGGTGAGTAACTCGGCATGGGGTATAGTGTTCTTCGTAGGTATAGCGCTCTTCGCCCTCGACGTGGTGATTGAGGTGCTCCTGAAGCTTTCGCAGTGATGCATCCCGTCTGCCGATTTGAGCCTGCTAAATGTTTAAATAGCTTTAGGATTTATAATTAAAGTCGACCGGTGTTTTCATGGAAACCGAAAAAGATGGAACCGTCAGGATAAGGACCATACCAGTAAGCCCAGGCACGGATCTGGAGATTGAGCTTAGGAGAGGAAACGGCGAAGGCAAGCTAAGGATAGTCACCATACGTTCCAGGATGTATACGGATCCGAAAAGGCTGTTACGCGAGGTCAAAGAGCATCCGGAGGCATCAGTGCTCCTGGACCACCTGGAATCAAGACCGTTTTTCGGGCATCGTATAATACCGCCAAGGACAGACCCTGAGACCGGAAGACGCACAGGGGAGCTGACCGTTACGCTTGTAGGCGCAGACACCGAGCAGGCGATGCGTTCGACAGCGGCATTCTACTGGCCGGAGATGCAGAGAAGCATATAATGATTCGGTCCGATACCGAGCCGCTTATCCACCGCATATCCGCTGTCCGAGAGGATTTTTTCTGCAGTGTCCTCGCTCAGCCTTATCTCCAGCGGCGGCCCATGTTCGGTTTTTATCTTCTTCCAATCAAGATCTACCACTACAGCGCCATCCCTGCATATCCTCCTGACCTCCTTCAGGAACGCCGTCTTATCCTCTATGTCATGAAGGACATTGGCGAAGAACGCCAGGTCTACCGACTTGCTCGGTATCCTTGTAAATGAAACATCCGAATGCATCACCTTTATGGTCTTCGATATTGCGCTTCTCCTCTTGGCTCTTTTCGCTAGGTAATCAAGCATAACAGGGCTCGTATCCACCGCGTAGACCAGTCCGCTCTTCCCGACCATGGATGCGATATCGATGGTGAAGTAACCCGGTCCGCATCCCAGGTCAGCAACCACCATTCCCTTTTTAATGCCTGCCGCTTTCAAGATGGCCTTTGGGTCCTGCTCCTTCCTCCTCTCTTTCGACAGGAGACGCTTAGCGTACGTATGCTCCATATCGATGTGGTTAACTCTGGTCCTGCCGCCATCCAATGGCCTGTGTTCCTTACGCGAGTTCATGGTATTAATCCTTCCTTGTACATGACCAGCATCCTGTTCACGGATTCATCGTCCACGCGATGCCCGAGCGCCAGCACTATTTTCTTAAGGTTCTCCTTGGTCACCTGCCTACCCATCACTATCAGGTAATATGCAGAATAAAGGTAGACGAGATCCGCCCTTATCCCTGTGCTCAAGAATAGCGACAGCTTTCTGTCGTCGACCTCCTCCCCCACTGCCTCCAGCGCATCTTTCAATCTCTTACTCGTCAGGTCCTGTCCAGAGAGTGCCAAGAACCCAGCTGCGTATAAGTAAGGCATCATCCCATCGATGTCGCCCCTAAACCTGTTGTCAACCATTAACTGGTCTAAGGCGAGCAGCAGAAGCCTGTTGACGTTGTTGGTTATCCCAAGTACAATCGCCGCAAGGGTTTCAGACCTTAATCT
>JAJYEJ010000063.1 GCA_021785805.1 Microcaldota archaeon
TTTCGAAAAGCCTTTCTCCCTCTATCTTCTTTACAGACACTTTCGTAGAACCATCCCCTACTCCTAATCGGTCTCCAAACCTTCTCCATACCTGTACGAGCCTCTCCTCAAGCACATTCTTATCTTCCGGTGTGCCTTCGCTTTCGTGCCATGTGCTTATCGCTTCACTGATGCCACGTATGGCACAGGCTCCAGCCGCTACGAGCTCCTCTCTATGGCCATTAACAAACTTAGGCTTGGATGCGTCTCTTCTATCCATAGACTCACGTTATATACCCGCATTTCCAGATATTTAAGGCTAACTGATGCTCTATCGATAGCGTTTCTATGCAGGCTGGCGGACTGGTAGAAGGCATTTATCCCGCGGGGCGGTTAGCGCATCCTGTCTGGCGACCATCGAAGCGAAAGGCATATCTGCAAATACGATTTACGGGCACATCAAAGCGCTTCCTAGCACAGCACCTTTATGCCAAGGAATTGGTCTGTACGACGCAGGAAGCCGCGATATCAGAAATGGTTAATAACCAGAGGCTATTGACTATGTATCAGTTGGTGTAATATGCGCAATATGGCAACTATCCGGGCAGCAATTCTGCTTCTGACTTTCGTGTTAGGCGTTGCGAGTGCACAAGACCCTGGAAATCCAACCATAAGCTTATCAATATCTGCAATCAGCGGCCCTAACGTCACCATAAATGGCTTCGTATCCAATACGACACAGATAGACTGGAATTGGGGCGATGGAAACACTAACGTGGGCTGGTTTCCCGAATCCCACACATACGAGAAAGCGGGCTGCTATAATGTAACCGCAACCGCATATGGTCATTCCGGCCAAAGCGTATCTGCAAATACCGTCGCATGTGTGCCATTAGGATCCGGCACAGGAGCAGGCACCACAACCTCTAAGGACCCGGAGGGGCCGTACTCGCTGGGTTACTCGGGATATACTACAATCGATTCAGGCAGCAACATCAATTACACGCTATTGCCTAGTGCAGGAGCTAAAACAGGTCTTAGCTTCGGAGTCTATAACAGCATCGTAACGGTGAAGATAACGCAGGGCAGCAGCACCCTGTATTCAGGCAACTTGACCGGCAGCAAATTCAATATCATGTTCGAGCATCCAGGAATTTCGGGCAGCTATTCCTATCTGAACTTCAATTCCTCCGGAGGAAGCATCGAGATGCACGTCGAGAATGTCGGAAGTAACATAGCGTATTTTGCATACAACATATACAATACCTCGATAAACTCCAGTATTGCGGCACTAATAACCTATTCGGGGCAATTTGCAATAAATTTCAATCCTCCAAATGGCACGCCAACAAACATTGGAGACAGAATCGTCCTAGTGGCGCCGAACTTTACCGGTCCGACCTCGTTGGCGATATGGACCGGGGAAGGCGGGTCCGGCTGGTTCGCACAGTTAGGCTTTTCCACGATTACGCCCAATTTCGGAGCCGGAGAAATCGCATACCCGTTCTTCGAGGTGTTTCCCGGAGGCAATTCTGCGCCTGGCGAGGTAGATTATAGCTATCCTCTTGTGCCTGGGCACACCTATGCATTCACGATGGAACAGCTTTCAGGAGACACGTGGGGGTTCTTCGTCAACAACACACTGATAACCGGCAGTACGCCAACCATTCAGAACGGGACATACACGTTTAGCAGCGCACAAGCGAACTCAAATGCAGACTCAGCAGTAGAGACTTTCGTGGATCAGGGAGGAGGGCTCCCGAACGTGACGAATCCTGTACATATACTGAAGATGATGCAGTTCAAGGAAAACGGAAAGTGGGTAGACCAGCCGTCGCTGGACCTGGGCTGCATCTGTGCAGGCTACCGCGGATTCAGCCAATCACCATCATTCTATCTGACCATATGGGGGGTGGAAGGAAACCTGCAGAACGCATCGTTGGGCAATGATTCCATGCTGTTCGGCAGTACTCTCGCGCCGTTGTTAGACGTCCCGGCCATATCGCCGCAACTCACTATGCCTCTGTATGGAGCTTACCACTACAAGAATCCAGATTCTGGCAGCGGGATATTCGCCGTGAACATAAGCGGCGGTAATATAATCCTATCCGGTGTAAGCGGCCAGACCTTCGTCTCTCTCGTATATCTAAACGGCAGCGGTTACGCAAAACACATCATTTCGCATATCATAAACAAGACAACAACATTTCCGGTGAATTTCAGCTATCCGGCAATCAATATATTCGCCACCAAAAACTACACCACATTTCAATCAGTATACCTAAATCTCACCGCCCTTACATCGTCGCGGCAGACGACATCTACTGTATCTACCACTACCACAGTGACCTACCACAGTACAACCAGTACAAGCACAACAGTAAATACGAGCTCAGGCTCTAGTATCCAGAGCGAGCCTTCACCGTCACACATCCCTGGCGCTTCGTCATACCTGGTTTTAGCGGTGATTATAATTGCGATAGCTGCGGCGTCGGCATATTACCTGATCAAGAGGGGCAAGAGGGTTGGTTAGGAGCCCCTCGTGAAAACGGAGGGGTCTTTAGGTTGTCTTCGAGAGCATACTAAAGACCTTTTGGGCTATAGGGTCTTTAGTCCCCTAGAGGTCTTTAGCATCCCGGGGATAGTAATCTATTGGGTACTGATGCTGTTTGTGTTAGGCATACTTTTCTCTGCTTTTGGCTCAATTAACAACGCCTTATACAATGCATCTGTAAAGCAATCAGGAGCGAATTCAAGTGCTTCGCAGTCTATAAAGTCAACGGGGCAAACAATAGGCTTAATAGAAAATATTGTTCTTTTTCTGGAAGACCCAACTGACGATCTAATACTTGCTATTGTTGGCGTAGTAATAGGGTTAATTGCATGGTTTCTTAAGAATTCTAGCTGGCGCGGATACTAGCTTTTGGGTAACCCTAACAATTTAAACCACCACTCTATTGCTAATCTGGCTTCGCCGATTAGCTCACGATGGTGTCGTCCCCACGGAATTTAAGCTAGCAACCTAGCAAGCGGCTGATTTTGCAGGGGGTCAAAATCAGCCTTAACGTCGCCATGTCCTACAAAGTAGCTGCAGCAGCCGTAGCCCGCCGTGCGACACCGAAGGTGTCTTTTGGGCGGGCGAAGGCTGCAAGGCAGAGAGAGTCTCTACATGAAACTCTACACGGACGGCTATAATGTTGATGTGCAGTAGTCACTCGTAAAACATGTCATTTTTTAGGACTTCCGTCGAGACTTTTCTCTACATAAAAACAATATAGCATGTAGAGAACTTTGGAGTATGTAGAGACGCCGGTGCGGCAATTATTTAAGCTTTGAACTCGCTATGCTAACTATGGATGTAGAATTCACCGCACACGCCTTGGAGCGCATGCGCAAGTACAGCGTGGATAAGGCAATGGTCGAAAAGACGCTTGAGGCTCCAGACCTCAGTTACTAAAGGCCACACGGAGCGCAGGATATACCAAAAGAGGCTAAACGGCCACGTTCTACGTGTGATAGTAGAAGCGCATAAAAGCTTTCTAGTCGTAATTACTACGTACAAGGCAAAGAGTGTTCGCTATGATATATAAATATGATCCAAAGACAGACATACTAGTTCTAGTCCTAGGTAAGGGCAGGCTCGACTTTGGCGA
>JAJYEJ010000064.1 GCA_021785805.1 Microcaldota archaeon
GAGAGGATACAACGTAAGATAGGATAATCGAAATGCGATCGCCGGGATTTGAACCCGGGCCTCTGCCTTGGCAAGGCAATGTCCTACCAGGCTAGACTACGATCGCACATTTTAATGCCCAGAAAAGGCACTATATTCTTATTATGCAGCATTATAAAGTTTGTGCTTGCACAGGCAATTGTTTCATAACCTATAAATTAGTAGAATGTGCATCCCTATCGGTTTGTGGATGATTTTCGGAAGGCAATCTGATAGGATGGAAGAGATAGGCTTTAGCCAGTTAAACAGGAGACTGGATGAACTGTTTGAGAATAAACTCAGGAGGTTTGCTTCCAGGGCGTCAGGCATTATCAGCTCAGTCGATGAAACCAAACAGCGGTTCTCTTTGGCATGCGATGAGTTTGATAGCGTAGTCAGTGCCCCGGACCCTGAGTATATCGGAGCCTGGAACATCAATCAAGTAAGGAGCCAGAAGAGTGCATATGTGACCGCGCTACACAGGATTATCTGGAGTTCCTCGGAGACCAAGCACCCTACCTCCTATTCAAGGTGCAGTGCGGAGCTTTCTTCGCTGCAGTCCATGATTGATGAAGTCTTGAAGACCAACAATAGGTTCAAGATGGTCATGCTAGCCTATTCAAAGCACCTTGGCAACTTCAAAAGGATATTTTCATACCTGGAGCTCCAAACCACTAGCCTAAAAAGGGAACTTGACAGCGTGGGCAGGGAGTATGTAGAATATACCGACATAAGGACACATATTACAAACACATCTACATTATTAGACGAAATATCTACCCTCAGAGCAGAGTTGGGATCGCTTCAACCGATATCAACTCAACCTTCAAATGGTGCGGCACGTGAAAATATAGACGCTTTGTCAGAAAAGTTGGGTGAAAGACGCGGGGATAGGAACAACATAGCAAAGGAGATGGAAACGACATCTTCAAGGATGTTCTCCGTGCTTATGCCCTTGCAGAGAGTAGCAAGGCTCTACGATCACTCTTCACAACGGAGGGCTAGACTATCTGACATGATAGCTTCCCCTAGAAGCTTCCTTCTGACAAAGGAGGGTTTCTCAGGGTTCAGTTCCATGCTGGATGAACTGAAGCGCGATGTGGAAACCTTTAAGGTCAAAGTGAAAGACGTGTCGGAGACCTTAGCGGAGATAGAGAAGGCAAGGAATGCCAACCTTTATGAAGATGCTACAATGCTTGGTATACTGGAGGAAAGAATGCGCTCTGTTGATGATGAGATACAATATATAGAACGACTCATCACTCAGATAAAATCCGAGGATACCAAGAAAGAGGCACATGCCAAGATGCTTCTTGACATGAAAACCAAGCTTGAAAGACTGAATGCATCGGTCAACAAGGAAAAGCAGAATATCGAGCAGCTTATCCAGTCCTATTATAAGATAACCGTATCCATTGCGCTTGATGCATAAGCGCGTAGTCCGTCAGAGAGGTTCTCGGCCTAGCTTCATGAGGTCCAGGGTATAAACATCAGGGAAAAGGCGTAGTCTTGCTTTCAGAGTCAATATCTCGCCATCTAGTTTGCCATAATATCTATGCACCTGGAAATGCAGATGTGGCTTGTCTGCGAATCCGGTCATGCCGACCCTTCCTATCTGTTGGCCCTCTTTGACCGCGTCTCCAATTTTTAGTTGTGTTGTGTTTGGGAGCATGTGTTCATAGTGCGTGTACTCGCCATCGTCATGCCTCAGCTCCACGTAGTTTCCCCTATCCCAATAGGACGTTTCTATTCCGCTCTCGTAAGAGGTAGTTCTCAGTCTGACGACATTTCCGCCGGCAGCTGCAAGCACCGGCGTTCCTTCCGATGTATAGAAATCTATCGAATTTCTTAGATTTCCTTGATGTGCAGGAGAATATCCCAATGATCCAAAGTCTTGTATGAGCGCTCTTGGCACCGGCAAAGCGTATTCTCTTTTTGACGCTTCTAACGTCGAAAATGGTTTTACAAGCTGCTCGCCCAGGACCTTACCGCTCTGAGCCATTAATGCAGGACCGGCTCCCATATGATATGCTCTACCCGATCTGTTATTTATTTATATGCATTCTGCGCATTTATATCTAGGAATTGATGTTACTTATCAGTTGCTTGACACCCATATCCCAGCTCTATATTCCACCACATAGATGCATGAGCAGTCCGAGGAACATTCTACGCTTTCCATTTATCTGCAGTGGCGCTTATTTCTGTCTAGTGTCAGCGCAGTTTTGCTTCCCCGCTATGAGAAGGTAGCTCCTGCAAACTGATAAAAAAGCTAAAGTTACCGGATAAACTCAAGCGCCGTATCGCTCGAAACGATTTGGGGTACGAAGCCGCCTGCTTCGCGCCTAAGAAGGCGTGTTGTGGCGTTTATACCTCCATCACATTCAGAGACGACGACGCAGAGGAAACCCGTCATGGCATGGAACACATTCAGCATTGTTCTTATTGTGTCTAAATCCCCTGGAGACGGTTCCAGATAATTTGGAGGATGGCTGTGCCACTCTCCAACGACTTTTACGACGGCTATTCCCATCGAACGCAGTTGGTTATAAGCGACCCTATAATCTTCCTTTAATGCCTCGGGAGTTAGGGTTACACTGACGCCAGATCCACTGGAAATCCGGCTTGCCAGACAAACCACCCTACATTCTCCGCCGTGTACCTGGAATGTATCACCGTATAGCACGCCTGCGTGTTCTGCCTCAAATCCGCTTGAGTAAGTGGAATAAAGCAGCTTTAGCACCTGCTGGCTGAAGTAGACAGTATTTGGCTGCGCTGCAAAGTGCTCACCACTTAAAGCCCTGACAGCCGGACTTCTCGTCATTGTTGATGGTGTGCCCATAGTATCACAGGTTCTTGGAGTTCCTTTTGCGACAGGCTTTATTGACATCAAGGCCAGCGAGCAGTTCCCTTTCCATCACATACACGGATTCATCGTTATCTTCTGGACTTTCGTTTATCCACTTCACTAGATTCGATACAATATCATGATCGATTTGATCCGTATCTAATGCGGCTGTAAGCTGCTGTAATAAAACCTCTGTTTCCGTGATTCAATCACTGTAATGACAGAGTTCTGCCAGATATTTAAGCCTGACGAAAGGTGATGGAGCAGGGAGAGAGTCTGCTATTTCGTGTTCTTCTGTCGACAAAATCAGGAACGCCGCAACCCGGTGCCGAGCGGAAGATTGTACTGCAACTGATAATACTACGCAATAAAATGGCACTGGTCCATTATCTCTGCTTTGATTTTACGGGACCGTTTGTGTTTTTCAGGACTTCCGACATCCCTCTCAGTTCCGCATATTTTGAAAGATCCGCTCCCCTGAGCATCTTCAGGAATTTGTCTTCTTTCGGGCTGATGAGTCTTATGACATCATCCAGTGTCTCTACTCTTTCGTTCATGAAACATGAAGCATATTTCACGCGCAGCAGTATCCTGGTGTAAAATGAACAGCCCAGGAGAAATACCTGCCCATTAATCACCCTATTTATGATATCCATTCTGCTTTCTCCAAAATGCCGCTCATAATAGCCGAATTTCCTTTCTAAATTCTCTTCGCTG
>JAJYEJ010000065.1 GCA_021785805.1 Microcaldota archaeon
GATTATCCCGAAGTTTTAGTTATCCCGAATTAATTGCCTATGTCCTGTTCAGAGTGTTCGGAGTAGGAAAATCTTCGGGATAACCAAGTTCGTTTACTTCAACCCAGATAATTGCATCAACAGTGTTTCATTGTCTTGCCAGAGTGGGATCTCTCGAGGGGCATCGTCGTTTACATACGTTTTCTCAAGTGCTTGTTTCATCATCTTCAAGTCAGCAGCGGCGTAGATGTCGGTAGTGTTGACACTTGCATGGCCGAGAAAGTCCTTGATGTACGAGAGTGGCATCCCTGCTTGGTACAAGTGCATTGCCCGGGTATGACGGAATAAATGAGGGTTGACTCGTTCGGGGACTTCCGGACAAATTTGTCTTGCTGATCTCGCATAACGATTGAGAAAGGACGCAACATTATCCGGTGACATCTTGCTGGGTTTGCCTTTTATCACCGTATAAAAGAGCAGCTCTTGCACGTCGTGTGGCTTTGGGTTATGGAAATATCCCATGTACGACTCGAGATGTCGGACAGTTTTTGAAAGCAGCGGGACCGCCCGCGTTTTTTGTCCCTTGCCCGTTAGATAAATACTTGGGACAGTGTCGCTTAGGTGGAGATCCATAAGACGAAGATCCAGTATCTCCTGAATTCTGGCACCGGTGTCGTACAGAAGCACCATAAAGAATTGATCACGGATTCCAAGGCGGGTCTTTGTGTTCGGCTGTCGTAGCAGTACTTCTAAGGCACTTTCCGAAAGGTATCGCATAGGAAATGCAGGTCCCTTCTTTAGCGGAACTTTAGAGAGTTCCAGGTATGAAGCCATCAGGGAGATATCTCGCTGAGCCGCATACTTGAAAAATGACTTGAGCGCCGCCAGCCTCTGGTTCTGAGTCGAGGTGGCGCAGTTTCGTTTTTCACCCAGCCAAACTATAAATTCCCCGATGAGAATGTGATTGAGGTAACCAAAGGTGATCTCTGAAAAATCCAGTTTCTTTTCTACTCTTACAAATGTGCAAAGTAGCGTGATGGCGTCGCGATAGGATTTCACCGTGTTCCCGCTGAAACAGCGATTCTTGGGTAGGTATACCAAAAGAAAGTCACGCACATAGCGAAAGAAGCGGTCATCTTGGTTCATTGGTTCACCTCCGGTATCAGATGAGCAAACCGTTGCTCGCTAGCTGATATGAGGGTCGGGAAAAACTCCGGAACAAGGTGAAGATAGTAGTCAGTTTCGCTCAAATGCGCATGGCCGAGGTACATGGAGAGGTAGGGCAGATATGCGTTTAGGTCTTTCCCCTCGGCGACCCACCGATTCAGCCGATTGACCGAAAAACTATGGCGGAAATCTTGAACTCGTGGCGAATTCCCGCTTATGGGTCCTACATTCGACTCCGTCCAGCACTTTTGAAAGGTGTACCATAAAAACCCGTTGCTATATCGCTCCCCACGATGGTTTGGAAAGAAATAGGTCCTCTCGGGCCAGATCACACTGACTCTTTGATGGTAAATCTGACAAAGGCGAAGAACGTCTTCACTCATCATCACGATTCTGTCCTTGTGTCCTTTTGACTCCAAGATGCTCAGGGTTCCAGTCGCAAGGTCCACGTTTTGTGCCTTCAGCCGGATGACTTCTGATGAACGTAGACCACAACAATAAAGCAAGCGAAAGATGACCGGGGCAACCAGATGGCGAGTAGGGGAATTTATGCTGTAGCTGAGCTGGTCGAGCACCGAGAAGAATGTCTTCAGCTCGTCCTTGGTGTATACGTGCGGCACATAGCGGATTCCCTTAGCTGGAATCCCATCTGGGATAACATACGCGTCGATTCCAACGCTAAGCAGATACTTCGCAAACTGCCGGACTGGGGTGATCCTCCGGATGAGCGTATTGACGTGTTCGCCAGGCCGTTTTTCTGCCCAATGCATCGCCATGTCCATCCCTAAGAGACACTCATCTGGATAACTTTCCAGGCAGAATCTGTCAAAGACACCAAGTATTCGCTCCGCTGTATCGTAAGGGAATCCGACTGCTCGCTTCTGAGCAACAAAGCCTTCCAGGTCTTTTTTGAAGCTACTTGAAAATTTGCTCATGACAAAGCCTCGCTGGTGACTTCAATTCCCTCAAGTCCCAATGCACAGTGGCGTAGATGCTCGGAATCGGTAGACAGATAGGTCTTTGTGCTGTCTTTGTTAGCGTGGCCAAGAACAGCAGAGATTACCGGCAGAGGGGTTTCTCCAGCCAATAGACGTGCGGCCAAGGAATGTCTCAGGCAATGAGGACCTCGTCGCTGTCCTGTCTCTTGGCGGACTCCAGCATTTTCCATATACGAAGCTACCAAGCTGTAGAGGCCTCCGCGGGGTGAGAGATTTACATAAGGCGCCTGACTTCGAACAAATACATATGGTGAATTCGATTCTGGCCTGCCATTTATTAGATAATCGATGATGGCGTTGCCAACATCTGTGAGTAGCGGGACCTCTAGCCGACGCAAGGTTTTCTGCTGGATGATCGAGATAGAGTCTGTTCTCCATTTGATGTCATCAAGTTTGAGTTGAATGATGTCGACGGAGCGCAGCCCGAGCCGCAGAGCCAGCAGTAGTATGGCAAAGTCCCTTTTGCCGACCATGGTTGTCCGATCGACGGCTGCAAGCAGTAGCTCTTCCTCTTTGGCTGTGATCGTGGGGATAAGTGTTGTCTTTCTCCCGAAACTTTTCGGAATAGCTGCTGTTAGGTCAGATGGGGTGAGACCCGTCTGTAGAGCAAAGCGGGTAAAGCTTCGAAGTCCGGACAATATCGTGCGCATACTGGTTGGCTGATAGGACCCGGAAATAACGGAAATGAACAGGCCAACATCCTTCAGAGTCAACTGGCCAAGACTCTTTACATTCCTATCTTCAAGATATTTGAAGAACTCCTTGGCGACTAAGGCATAAAACTCTACGGTTCCTTCCCCGTAGCCAGTGATCTTTAGCTTTTGGACGTAAGTGTCATAAATGTCGATGAAGTACTGCTCCTTGATCCCTTGGCTTCCCCATTTTGCTAAGTGCGTCCATTGCACAGTTCCATTTTCATGAAACTGAACTAAAAGATCCGTAGCTTTGCGGATGAGCTTGAATCTCCACGCCTTCAGCTCACCCTGCTCGTACTTTTCCCTGGCCTCATCAACAAAACGACCTGCCAGGTCAACCGAGAAAGAGCTACTGTCATGGGAAATAAAATAAGAGCGCAGCTCTTCCCACGCGTAGTCATACTGCCCCAGCGTCGACTTGCTGTAGCGGAAGGGAGCAATCGCTTCCTTCGTATGAGCAATCAAATCCTCAAGTGAAAGCTGTTCTACCATCTGCTCCTCCAAAGCTCTATCCGGCATGGATGCCGGTGTTGCACAAGTATGGACGACGTTCAGATTCGGCGAGATGTTGGGCTGTCCCATGTTTCAGTTATCCCGAAGATTTTCCTACTCCGAACACTCTGAACAGGACATAGGCAATTAATTCGGGATAACTAAAACTTCGGGATAATCTTTTTTATCCCGAATTCGGGATAAGCGTGATAAGGCCACAGTA
>JAJYEJ010000066.1 GCA_021785805.1 Microcaldota archaeon
GATGGGAGCACTTATTATTTATAGTTTGTATGTGTTAATTGTGTGGTTCCTATGGAGTACAAATACTCGAACGGAATTATAAAATTGCCAAATATGGCACTGACAATATTGGATAAGCTGGCTTTAGACTTTACATCGCGAATCGGGTGCAAATACGTTATAATCAGCGGATACGTTGCCATATTATTCGGAAGAAGCAGAAACACCGAGGATATAGATATTTTTATAGAAGATAAAGGGTTTCAAGAATTTTCCAAGTTTTATGAAAGGATATTATCGGACTCCAAATATTACGCATTAAACGCAGAAGACGCAACGGACGCCTACGATCTAATGCATAGCGGTTCATTGAGATTCGCCGAAGCTGATACATTCGTACCGAATTTCGAAATCAAATTTGTTAAAGAAGAAACAGATTTCTATTCACTTAACCATGCGCTAACCGTAGAACTCGGCAAAGACAAGAAATTGAGGATTTCACCTCTAGAACTGGAAATCGCATATAAGTTATATCTTGGAAGCGAAAAAGATTTTGCCGATGCGAGACACATTTATATCGTGTTTACAGACGCACTGGATAAATCAAAGCTCAAAGAATTTCTCAGTGAATTGCACATAAATAAAAGTACAGTCAAAAAGATATTGGGAGATTTATGAAAAAGACAAACCTGCTTGGAGTGACGAATCATAAAAAATTCATGCGAGAGCTCGCTCTAAGTAAAAAAAGGAATTTCGAAGATAATATGAAGTTCGTTACGCTACATGCCGAATGGCTGAAACGAACCAACAATAAAGAATGGAGCAAAAGGCGTAAACTGCTTGTTGATAGCCTATACCGCGCCAATAGGCACCTCAAACTTACCTCTAAACGCCATTAGACATCCAACGACAAGCCCTCTCAAGTCCATCCCCAAGCCGGTGGCGACATGCGTCGGTATCATTAGATATAATTTATCTTGAATATCTTAGTGTCTGGATTCTGATAGACCAACTGCAGTGTGGCGCCATTGTTGTTCCACGGGCATTGCGTCGCGGTGCATTCCAGGAGGAACTTGAAGACGTTGCTTTCGGGGAGCTTGGACCCCAGGATACTTGCGCCGCTAAGTCCGGAAGGGCTATACGATAGCATCATGGTGTAGTTCAAGGTGTTCCCAGAAGAGGCATTCACCCATGAGGCCGCGCCATTGCTCGTGTTATAGAAAAGTACCCGTGTTATCTTATAAAGGGTCCTTGATGTGCCGAACCCTACAAAAGCGGATGCGGTCTCCGTCCCGTTCACCGGTCCTGTCACCAGCTCTGCGGTGCAGATCTGCGGTGGATTCGCATATGGGTCGCAATATGCGTTATTGAAGTTATAATAAAGCGAATTCGACGAAGGGTTGGTGCTCCTGGTCCCTCCTGTCAGCGTAACCGTGCCATAATCCGAGATATTCTGCAGGTTGCCCTCCATGAGCGCACCTCCGAGCTCATCGAACCAATAGTTCCTTACTATGAAGTAATTCGGCTTGCCTATGTTGTACAGATACTGCGAGTCTGGAGTTATGTTTGCCAGCCATTGCGCAAACCGCGTGATCCTGGTGCCGTTCTCCCCACCCACGCTGTCCATGTAGCTCGCGCGGTTGCCCCAGCCCTCTACGACTGAGCCATCGGGCCAGAGCGCGAGGACCGTGGCGTTGGTCTGCGTGTTGTTGCTCAACCATGTCATCGCCTGCAGGAAGTATGGGTTTATGCCGTCTGCCTGTCCGCTCGTGATTGACTGTATATATGCGATATAGATCGCATAGCTGAGCACAATGATCATGAACACCGCAGCGAAAGCGACTATGAGCCTGTAATCGAACTCGGCTATCCTGTATAGCGCGAACGCGACGAAGCAGAGCGCCAACGATGCGGCCATGACGAAAGGCGCCCATGGCCCTGCGCCCCCGGGGAGCAGATAGAAGAAGACTATGATGAAGGTTGCGGCCACTATGTATATCAGCGAAGCGAACATAATTACGAAATGCTTGCGGTACGAGAGGTCGAGGACCTTATAGAGCGCATACCCCGCAAATATGGCTATCGGTATCGATACAAGGGAGTTGAACCTTATCGCTGTCGCTTGCAGGTAAGCGGTAATCAGGAGGTATGCCATTACGGCAAGGAAACCATAGTTGATGTTGAGGCTGAGCTTCTTCCTCTTCTCACCTTCATCATCGAGTTTGGAGAAGAACAAGAAGAGCACTATGCCGAGAGGGGCGAGGATGAGCTGGTAGCTGAAGCTTGCGAAGAGGAATTGCGGGGTTACGGGCTGCAGCTCCTGAGTGGTGGCGCCTATCGAGTTGCCGCTGAGCGTAGCGCCGAACGCACTGTTGACATAGGTCCCGAACGCACCATCCACCACAGTCGCGACCACGATCAGCGCAAGGACAAGGGCTATCGCCCTGTTCTTCATGGAAGACAGGGCCTTGATGCTGTCCAGGTTGTTCGTCAGGTGGAAAGCTATGACGCTTATGAGGATGAGCGGGATGTAGGTAACAAAGAAGTTTGCGCCTTCGAAGAGATAGAGCGGACGCGCCATACCAAGGGCCACATACGCCGTTATCAGTATAAAAGTGACTATGAGCATACCGGAGAGGATCGCTACATCGTAGAGCAGCTTGTTGTCCGCGATGAGGAAGCCATAGGCGATGAACATGAGCAATGCGGTCTCATACACAGCTGCTGTGAACGGCCATCCATTCCAGATTATCGGACCAAAGCTCAGGACAACGACTGAAGCCAGCATATAGTAATAACGCCTCCTCCCTTTGCGCTCGGAGGTCAGCGCCATGAGCATAAGCAGCAGGGCAACGAGGAGGGTCAGCGGGACGAAGCTGTCACCCCTGAAGACCGTGCCAGCGGTCCTCGCTATATTGCCGCTCGATATGGAGACGAAAAACATCGCAGCAAGGCCGAAGAACCGGCTCTTTGTCATGTACTTCGCAATGAAATATGACAGTATCGCATAAAGGACACCAAAGACTATCGGTATCCATCTCATTACTGTATAAATGCTAATGCCGAAGAACCTAAGGAAATAATAAGGCACGATAGCCACGTAGATAAGTCCCTGTGCCTCGTTTATGCCGTTGTTGTATGGGGGGAAACCTGAAAGCGCCACCTTCGCGGGCTCTATGAAGTGGTTTGCTATCGTCTCCTTGATCGCGGTGTAATAGAAGAAGCCGTCCGGCTCGAACAGGCCCTGGTTCCCAAGGAGCCCCATCCTGAGGTAAATGTTCAAAGCGAGTATTACCAGCGCTATCGCGATCAGCAGATACCTGTTGCCAAGGCTGATGTTGAATCCGGTCTTTCTCGGGTGCTCTTCCCCGGAACCTCCCCTAGCTCCGTTTTCTTCCATCAAATCCCATCGATACGTGATGCAATTCCAGCTCAAATGCAGCAAAAGGCGCCGATTACCTTACTACTGTCACCGCCAATTAATCGTTAATATCTATGTTACAAGGGTTTAAGAGCTTTCTC
>JAJYEJ010000016.1 GCA_021785805.1 Microcaldota archaeon
GCATTGGCATCCGTATTGAAAACAGGAGGTTCACGCCGCACATCACTATCGGCAGGGTAAAGCGCCATAACAGCAACATAAGGATGAGGCTCCTGGACTTCATAGACGAACACTCCTTGGAGGACTTCGGCGGATTCAGGTGCAACAACATAGCGCTCAAGAAGAGCGTCCTCACTGAAAATGGCCCTATTTACGAGGATATTTATCGTGACATCCTCCACCCGTGAACGGCGTGGGCTTCCTCTGCGTTCATGCAATCACTGCACCCAGCAAAGGATGTGTTTTATCGGTTCTCAGTTCCTCGAGAACTGCCTCCCTTTGAGGTCTTACACTCTCTCCCTGAGCGTGACTTCCCCTCTGTCCGAGGGTATCCTTCCTTATTGAGAAAGAACCATTGTCCTGCGGATACGTTATTGACTTGTATCTGTCCTTCGACCTGAATCTCTGGAATCCTGCCCTTCTGTTTCCCTCCCTGATCCTCCTGAAGAAGTTCTGATATGCTTTCATAAGCCTGAATTCTATCTCGCATCTCGTCTGCGAGTATAACTTCAGGTATCTCTTGTCCTCTTGGATTATTTCTCTGACAAATTTATTGAATTGCGCCATTGATGCTTTTGTCTTTCCGTTCCGATAGGATGCGATTGACTTCTCAAGGATCTTGTTGTAGAACTGTTGCGCAAGGATTAGCCTTTCGTCTATCTCTTTCTGCCTTTTGGCATCAGGATAGATCCTGAATTTGTAGGCTCTTGTCAGTTCCATTAGATTCCCTTTTGTTTGTCTACATATCCCTAAATTCTTATACCTTCTTGTTCTGCGGTTCGCTCTCATCCCACCCATAAATGGCGTGGGATTTCCCGCTCACTTTGTTAAATCGTTAAAGGAAGAGAATAGAACATAAGCCATGATTTGAAATGAAATATGAAAGCGTGGCCCTCGTTTCAGCGGCCACGCTCCCGTTCCCTCATTTAGTCACCCACCTGGACACCACCTCTATAGTAGAGCTTCCTTCCGCACTACTGCCTTGAACTCACGGCAGCGGCGCATGCTATGCTCTCTTCGCTGACCTCGGACTCCTTGCGTTCCCTGGATATCTGAACGGCTTCTATCGCGTATCTTGCGATAGCCTCTTCGCTCAGTGCCCTTAGGGCCCGCTTCGCAGGTTCGGTCACTTCACGCGCACCCGCAGCACGCAGCACTTCCTCCAGGCGCTCTTCATCTATCGCCTCTCTCGCGCTTTCACGTGCACGGTTGGTGCGCTCTTCCAGCTCGCTCCGGCCCCTGCCCTGTCCGCTCCCGTTTTCCCTCTCTCTTTCCCTTATTCTTTCGTTCCTGAAGGAGCTTCGCTCCTCTTGTTCTTTTGGTTCTCTTGCCATGTTCTCACCCACAATATTGATTTTTATTTTTCAAATATTTAAAGGCTACGACTGCCTTCCGCTAATCCCGCTGGGGGCAGACCGACGATGACAGAAACATTTAAAGCGGTTGTTGAGCAATAGATAGTGCTATTCTTAAGGCATAAACGCGAAGCAGCGGCAAATCTGCACCGCTCGCATGTAGATTAGATAGCACATTAGAGTGATTAAATGAGCCAATTCGGCAAACAATTGCATTCGGGATCGAAGACAAAGAGATACGGCAACGGCAAGAGGAAGGTAAAGTTCCGGGACAAGAAGAGATACGAGATCGGGAACTACTTCTCAGCCACGAAGCTGGCTGACGCTAAGAAGGATAAGGATGTCACCTCCGACATCAGGAGAAGAGGAGGAAAGGTGACCGCAAAGCTCAAGAGCGCGGCGTTCGCGAACCTGCTCACGAAATCAGGATACAAGAAGGTAAGGATAAAAGGCGTCCTTGAGTCCAAGGACAACAGGAACTTCGCCAGGCAGAACCTGATCACGAAAGGCACGGTAATAAACACCGACCTGGGCAAAGCCGTAGTGGTAAATAGGCCTGGAAGGGAAGGCAGCGTAAACGCGAAGCTCGTGGAGTGATCGGATGACGGTCCGCGTATACGAATGTGACGCTTCAGAGGCGCAGAAGCTGAAGAAGCTTCTGGCTTATGAC
The DNA here is from genome assembly GCA_021785805.1 of Microcaldota archaeon. Lineage (GTDB taxonomy): Archaea > Micrarchaeota > Micrarchaeia > Micrarchaeales > Micrarchaeaceae > JAJZYD01. Next base: position 2,065 of record JAJYEJ010000016.1, read on the forward strand.
CCTTATCTGGATTCCAACCTTATCCCGAAGACGAGAGAGGTGGACGAGAAGGAGTTGGCAAGGATGAGCCCAGAGGAAAAGAAGAAGCTCGATGAACAGGATGCAGCAGCCAGGGCAGCGTCGGAGAAGCTAAGGAATGACCCGATGATGAACGTGATATTCGCGCGGCAGGACACGGATTTCAGGGAAGGCGGGGCGCTTGGGCTCGACGGAGGCAAATATTATCTCTATGTCAAGGCTACTGATGAATTCCTGAAGCTTGCCGATGAGAAGCTCGCCAAGGAGTTCAAGAGCGTTAAGCGCGCAGACCCTGAAGTCGAGAAGAAGTTCATTGCGCTGAAAGAGGATGAGGAATCGAAAGCAAATGCTGGCTTTGGAGCGATATTCGGTGGTTGATTGCACCTTATAGGCACTGACGACTTAAGCAAGGATGCGATAAACAGGATACTGGATATCGCGGAGGATATCGCCGCAGGGAAGTCGGTGGCATCGGTAAAGGAGCACTCCACGCTGGGGCTCCTGTTCGAACTCCCTTCTACGAGGACCCATGTCTCTTTTGACGTTGCGATGGCGAGGCTCGGAGGACACTCGGTCTACCTTGACACGAATGTCAGCCAGATGTCTAGGGGAGAAAGCATAGCAGACACCGCGAGGGTCTTGAGCGGCTATTGCGACTTCATAGCGGCCAGGGTCAAGAAGCACCAGAGCGTAGTCGAGCTCGCTGAGAACTCCAGGGTCCCGGTGATAAACGCGCTGAGCGACCTGGAGCATCCGACGCAGGCGTTGGCGGATGCATTCACGATAAGATCCCACAAAGTCAATCTAGGCAATATAAAGATAGCTTTTATGGGGGATGTCGCCCAGAACACGGCCAACTCCATCATGCTCACAGCGGCAAAGCTCGGCGCAGATGTCGCGTTGATCGGGCCGAAGGGCTTCTACCCGAATTCGGTTTATGTCAACAGGGCGATGGAGTACACGAAGGTAGTCCACACGACATCACTGGAGGACGGGCTTGAGGATGCCGACGTGGTCTATACCGATACTTATGTAAGTATGGGGAAGGAGTCCGAAGCGGAGAAGCGCAGGAAGCTTTTCGCCCCTTACCAGCTCAACAGCAGCGCCTTGAAGTACGCGAACAAGGATGCGATAGTCATGCACCCTCTGCCCGCACATAGGGGAGAGGAGATAACCGACGACGTGATAGACGGGAAACAGAGCGTGGTCTGGGAGCAGTCGAGGAACAAGATGATAGTGAACCAGGCAATCCTGGTGTACCTGTCGCAGAACCACTAGAGAGCAAAAGATATAATCCTTCTCAGTTAAGCTAATACAGCCAGAGTGCGTTTCATGGACCTTTTGGTAAAGACAACAGTAGTAGCGGTGATTCTTGCCGTAGTTGCGGTCGCGGCGATAGCGCTAGCTTACCATCCGCAGAAGGCCCAGCTCACGCAGGGCGCCGCGGAGCAGACAGTCATGTCGGACCTCAAGGCCAACAACCCTAATGCAAGCATACAGATCGTGAACGTTTCGCCTTCCAGGCTCGAGAACGATAGCTGGCAGATAATAGTGAGCATAACGTACAATGCCACGAAACCGTGCCCCACGTTGTTCATAGAGGGGTTCGATTATCCTGCGACAGGGCTCTCCCCCACCGTGGATAACCTTTACACCAGGAATTGCACCGTCTACGGGATATCGACAGCCCCGTCCTATGTGATAAGCTCACCGGAGATAGCTATAGTCGAGTCCTATGAAGCGAGCGGGGTCGCGGCGAAAGGCTACGTGTCCGAATGGGGATATGCGAATACCAACGTCAACGCGACGTTCCATCCCGAGCTCAATGCAAGTGTAACGCCCATGAACAGGTCGTTCGCGAATATCTGGCTTGTCAACTACAGCGCATCCAATGCGGGATACGATTACTACGTTGCCCTTAGCCAGTCCGGAAGCATAGTGGGGAACTACACGCTGAAGAAGTGAGGCAGAAGCGGGAGCACATGAGACCGGGGAATTATTAATAATCTGATTTAACATTATAAATTGATTGTATGGGAGGAGTTTCAAAATCCCAGTCCGCGATGGAGTACCTTATGACATACGGGTGGGCGATACTCATCATCGCTGTGGTCCTGGGGGCCCTTTACTCGCTGGGTATCTTCAACGGAGCGAACTTCCTGGGAGGGACATGCGTTGCAGGGCCCGGTTACCTGTGCTCCGATCCGCTCCTCTCGGCCAGTGGAACACTGGCGTTCACCTACGGATACCAGGGGCCGAACGTCACTGTGATAGGATTCGCATGCACCAATACCACCACTGCCCCGGCATCCTTCGCATTGTCAGGATCGTCTGACCTACAGCCCGGGCAGGAGGAGAGCGTAAGCGTCTCATGCCCTCTCCAATCGGGCGCAACGCTCGGAACGCCTTACTCTGGTTATCTGTGGGTGGAATATGACCAGGCGGGTCAGAGCGACCTTATCTCGAGGTTCGCCACGATAAGAACTACTGTGAGCAAATCATCGCCGGCAGGGATACTTTATGTGGGCTTCCTCTACCCTGGGCGTGTCTACACCGATGAGCTTGCTAGCGTGTATGCCAATAATGGAACGATAATAAACGAGTATCCGCTCACTGCCAACGCATATGCATTAAACGTCAGCCCGGGGGGAAGCACATTGTATGCGTTCCAGGGCAACGGCAACATAATAGCGTGGAATCCTGTATCCAATTCCGTCGAAGGTGTAGTTACCGTGCCGCTGGGGGCGAATACCCCGCTCGGCGTGGGTGCATCGCCGAATGGAAGATACCTGTGGGCGGTCACAGGAAACTGGCTGAATTACGACGCAGTAGCTTACGTGATAAGCACTTCGAGCTATAGCATAGTCGCAAATACCGCATTTACCCTAGCGTACCCTACAAACGGATGGAACGCTGAGAGGGTGATTTCGTTCTCGCCGGACGGAAGCACAGCATATATTGACGGATATGGAGGAGGGATGGTGGAACGTATAAGCACCTCTAATTACATTGAGCTTGGGTCCACATCCAGTTTATCCTTCCCTGATTCCATTATGCTTTCCGGCAATGGTGCCGATCTGTATGTGCCAGGCTACGATGGCGGACTTTATACTATTGATACAAGCAACAATGTGGTGGTAAACACCATGGGGAATTTTCCGAGCACAATGCATTACAATATCCTGAGCAGCGAGGGCAGCTACCTCTATGCCGCAGGAAACGGAGATAACGTGGAAAGGGTACACCTATCTGATTATACATCGACCGAATGGTCAACCGTATCGAATTATTATAGTACTTATCTCGCGATTAGCAGCAATAATTCGGTGCTTTATATGAGCATGTATGCATCAGGCGGAAGTCCTGGCGGCGTGGCCGAGATAAATACCGCGAATGGGAATGTGATAAGATTCCTGAGCTTCCCGCAGGGATTAGGATACGTATATTCCACAACGTGATACGTGATCTAAGCGCCAATCGACGCGCGGAAGACCTTAAAGTCATCTGGGATTTCACTGAGCTGGAAAAAAGTGACTGGGGCGGCACCCTATGAGCCCGATTGGCAGGATAAGGGATGGTACGAGAGCTTCTCCTCGGAGAAGGTGGATGCATGGGACATATTCCAGGTATTATTCCAGAATTGTGACGCCTCAGACAAAGGTAAAAGTGATAACCTTCGTGCTCGTGGAACGATTTGACTGATTTGCGCGTTTCCTTTTCCGAATTTATCAAAATTTGGTACGAAAATCGCAGAAAAAAGCCATTTATTCTTGTTCTTTTATATTTATCCATGTAAAAACACAAACTGTTTTGTTCTTATCTTGTAGTACAGTAAACATAAATTTCCTGACGGTACATTGACTACTCTTAATCCAAGGATTTACATAAGGCTTATAAAGGTTGTGTGACTATTTTTAATCGGCGATTACATGGGCGACCTGATAAATGACATACTGGGGCAACAGAAGGAAACTGAAGAGGTATTCAGTTCGGCACAGATAAAGATTGTGACGGCTGGATTAGGAGGAGCTGGAAACAACATGGTGAATCGGCTTCTGAAGTCTGGTGTGAAGGGCACCGATTTCGTTGCGATTAACACGGATGCACAGCACTTCAAGATAATCGATGAGAGGATAAAGAAGGTTCTCATCGGAAAGACCCTGACAAGAGGCCTTGGAGCTGGAGGCGATCCACTGCTCGGCGCAAAGGCGGCAGAGGTAGACAGGCAGCTGATAGAGAATGCGATAAGCGGTTCACAACTCGTATTCCTGTGCGCAGGAATGGGAGGAGGAACAGGAACAGGTTCAATACAGGTTGCGGCGCAGATTGCAAAGGAACAGGGAGCAATCGTAGTTGCGATGGTAACATACCCATTCGACCTTGAGAGGATAAGAAAGGTAAAGGCCGAGGAGGGAATCCAGAAGCTGAGAAAGTTCTGTGATAGCGTCATAATACTGGATAACAACAAGCTGGTGAAGCTAGTGCCTAACCTGCCGATGAATGATGCGTTCGCTCTTGCTGACGAGGTTCTCGCAAAGGCGATAGGTGGACTCGTCTGGACAATAACCCAGCCGAGCCTGATAAACATAGACTTCGCTGATGTCCGCGCGATACTAGGAGGAGGCCAGGTCGGCTTCATAGCAGTAGGAAGCGGAAAGGGCAATGACAAAGTGAACATCGCATCGGAGTCGGTGCTGAAGAACAAGCTTCTTGATGTAGACTTCGAGGGCGCATCAGGTGCTCTGATACACATCTCTGGAGGTGCATCCCTAACGATAGGAGATGCGATAAAAGCTGGAGAGATAATAACGGAAAGGATGGATCCGAAGTCCAACATCAAGTGGGGAGCAAGGCTCATACCGGGAATGGACGACCAGATAGAGATAGTCGCGATAGTCACCGGAGTGAAGGGCTCATCCATAATAGGAAGGCTTGAGGAAAGGAAGGAGACAAACTTCAACAACATTGAAATGATTGGCTGATGCCTTTCATTTCTTTTATTGTTTGTGATTGGTGGTTTGATGATCGAAGGCACAAATGGCGACGAGGACTTCACGGCGAAACTTGCCGTAGTTGGATTGGGAGGAATGGGTTCCAACCTGATAAACAGGTTGTATACCAATGGCATCAGGAGCGCTACGACCATAGCGATAAATACCGATGCCAAGCACCTCAACATGATAAGGGCACACAAGAAGATGCTGATAGGCAAGGAGATAACCAACGGCTTGGGAGCCGGGGGTTTCCCTGAGCTGGCAGCCAAGTGCGCCGATGCCAGCAGGGCAGAGATAACAGAGGCGATAAGGGGCTACGATATGGTGGTCCTTGCAGCCGGTATGGGAGGAGGAACGGGAACCGGCTCGGCTGCGCAGGTCGCTCAGATGGCAAGGGAGCAGGGCTCCCTGGTAGTCGCGTTCGTAACCTATCCATTCGGATTGGAGAGGAGCAGGAAGCTGAAGGCCGACTGGGGTCTTGAGCAGTTGAGCAAGAATGCCGACACGACAATAGTCATAGAGAACGACAAGCTCCTTAGCTATGCGCCGAACCTGCAGGTCGAGAAGGCTTTCGAGCTTATAGACAACGTAGCAGGCAACGCGGTCAAGGGGATCGCTGACACGATATCCATGCCAAGCCTGATAAACCTGGACTTCGCCGACCTTAGGGCAGTCATGAGGGATATGGGAACGGCCGTGATCAACATAGGAATGGGCCAGGGACCGGACAAGGTCGAGAAGGCGATAAGGAGCACACTGACCCACCCGCTGGTGGAGGCCGACCTCGATGGAGCGAAGAGCGCCATGGTGCACGTCACAGGAGGCACGTCCCTTACGATAGAAGAGGCGACAAGGATAGGTGAAGGCGTGACGGAGAGCCTTGACGCGAAGGCGAACGTGATATTCGGAGCCAGGCTGGTACCTGAGCTGCAGGACCAGATAAGGGTGATGTCCATAGTCACCGGGGTTAAGCCGATATTCGGAAGCGCGCCGAGGATGTCAGAGGAAAGGGCACCCGCAATGGCACTGGACTACCTTGGAAGGATTCTCTAATCGATTCCTTCCTTCTTTCTTTTCTTCCTTACTTTTCTTCTATTCCTTTATCCATTCCTTACCATTTTACCGTCTATTTATTATGTTCCGCAGGATGGGGTTCCCACGACAATACCTATATAAATGTGTTCTGGTGAATATCACTACCCAGTGATGACGAACTGTCTCGATGATTGTGGAAAAACGTGATTATGTCCATATCGGCTGAGGGGAAGGATTACATACGTAATATGTTTTAAATGTTGCGGGCTAATAACCTGTGTTCTGATTAACTTTAGAGTGGTTATTGAATGAGTGATGAAGGCGGTGTAGAGAAAGGCTCCGCGAAGGACCTCAGAGTGGGCAAATACATAGTGATAGACGACATACCATGCAGGGTGGTCGGCATAGATTCCAGCTCTCCGGGCAAGCACGGCGGAGCCAAGATGAGGATAACGGCCATAGGTATTTTCGATGGCCAGAAGAAGAGTATAATCAAGCCCAGCACGGCGGACTGCGATGTCCCGATAATCGACAAGAAGAAGGCCCAAGTGGTCTCGATAAGCGGGGACAGCGTGCAGCTCATGGACTCAGATAACTATGAAGTTTATGAACTGCCGATAACAGAGGAGTTCAGGGGCAAGTTCGCGGCAGGGCAGCAGGTAGAGGTAATTGAAGCGCTGGGAAAGAGAGGAGTGCTCAGGATACTTACAAACTAACGGCAAGAAACGACACAGCGGTGTAGTTATGGAGATAAAGATAACAAGAGATGAGACGAACGACGTTATGGGAAGGAGAGAGGTCCAGATATACGTGCTGCAGGATGACAAGACCCCATCAAAGGAGGATATCAAGAAGGAGGCATGCAAGAAGCTGAACCTGAGCCCGGATCTCACGGTAGTGGTGAATGTTAACCAGAAGTTCGGCACAAAACAGAGCGTGGCGACGTTGCACACCTACAAGGACCAGGCGTCGCTCAATATATATACGCAGAAGTATATTATAGGAAGGGCGACAGGAAACAAGAAGAAGGGAGCCGCTCCTGCCTCGGCAGCTGCAGCGTCGAAGGGGAAGGCGGAGGCGGAGAAGAAGGAATAAGCTGAGTGTGTGATTAGATGGCTGAAAAGAAAGATGCAAAGAAGAAGACGTTCAAAGAGTACAAGCCGGGAAGGATGTGCCCGAAGTGCGGAAAGCGGATGGCAGAGCATAACAACAGGCTTGCATGCGGATTCTGCAGTTATACAGAGTTCAGGGGCGCAAAGGCTTAAGGCTCGTGGTTGGTGCAGCATTTGGATGCGAAGAGGAGGAAGGTTCATAGCCTGAAGGCGGCAGGCGGAGCCAAGCGCGTAAGAGCAGCGAAAAAGGCTGCGGCTAGCGGACCGGAAAGGATGTGGATAGTCATCCTTTCTGTACTGATATTCGCGGCGCTGATTGCCCTGACTTTCGCTTACGGATACCTTTACGTACACGCCACGAACCCGAGCGACCAGGCAAACTTCTTGGCTTATTCTTCAGTGGCGCAGTCGTTCATCTTTCCCTCCTTGGCATTCATGTACCTGCTCCTTAGAGGGAGGAAGCTCAGCTGGATAATAGATAACATCAAGCTCTCCAGGAAGGCGTTCACCAGGCACAACCTGCTCATAGGGCTGGTGCTCTTCTTAGCGATAGTCGCAATGGAGATAGGCATATCGCTGTTCTCGGAGGTCACAGGAGTGCAGCTCCCGACCAACGTGGGCCTGGTGCTAGGCGGACTTCCCATATGGTTCCTAGTGTTCTCGTTCCTAATCGACCCCATAAATGAAGAAATACTCTTTAGGGGCTTCCTGGTGCCGAGGATAGGCATAGTCGCAAGCGCGGTGATATTCGCTTTCCTTCACCTGGGATACAACTCCTTAAGCGAGGTGTTTGCCGCACTGGTATTCGGACTGCTTGCAGGTTACGTATTGAAGAAGACGAACTCCTTGTATCCGTCCATACTTGCGCACATGCTGGTAAACTTCCTCACTATAGTAGCGCTTATATACGCCTGATAGGGCCAGGATGTGAGAGAAATAGAGATGGAGAAGATGGCCGGATCCATTCGCGTTGTGCTCGTAGAGCCGAAATACCAGATAAACCTCGGCTATATGGCCAGGGTGCTGAAGAATTTCGGATTGGATAAGGTCTACCTGATAAACCCCAGATGCGATTACAGAGGAAAGACAGCGATAAAGTACTCGAAGCATGCGAGGGACATGCTGGAGAACGCGGTCGTATGCAAAAGCATAGGGGAGGCGACGCGTGGCACGATTAGGATAGGGACTACAGCGATATGGCACAAGAGCCACAGGTCCTTCCTTAACGTCTACAGCGCGGAGAAGGTCGCATCGCTCTATTCAAAAGGCCAGAAGGTCTCCATACTGATAGGAAGGGATGACACTGGGCTCACGAAAGATGAGATATCAGGCTGCGCGGCGAACGTATTCATACGCGCAAACAGGAATTACCCTGTGCTTAACATCTCGCATGCCTTGGCGATAATACTCTACGAGTTCACCAAGAGGGACATGGAGAGGGAGCATGTGCACATAAGCAGGTTCTATGCGACAGATGATGAGAAGGGAAGGGCATTCGAGCTGTTCAGGAGGCTGATAAGGGACAGGGATGATATAAAACGGAAGGACGCCGTGCTGATGGCGTTCACGCATATGGTTGAGAGGTCTGCACCCACAAGGAAGGAGATAAACGCGATCGCCATTGCGCTATCTGGAAAGAAAAGGCGTATGAAGCTCGATAGGAAGAGATGATTAACGCCCCGAAGGAAAGGCTGAAGAAAAGGGACATGGCTTTCGTACTTGACAATTCTGACTAGATGCTCCAGGGTTTCCAGAACGGCAAGCCTCAGAATCGGATAGACTGACGTCTGAGACTTGATTAAAAAGAAGGAAAAGAACGCCGCAAGGACAAAGAGAAGGTTACTTCTTCTGCTGCGCCTTCCTGCTCTTTATTATCTTTACCTTTGCAGGGGTTAGCAGTATCTTCTGCTCGTCAAGCATGGCTATGTCGCCACCGATCTTCTCGACATACGACTTCAGCGAATCCACTACGCCCTTGAGCGTGTTTTGCCTCTTAGCCATTTCCGAGATGTTTAGGAGGATTATGTTCCTCTTCTGCAGCTCAGACTGGATAAGCGCGACATCACTCTCCTGCTGAAGCGCAACAGGCTTCACGTAGAAATCAGCTGGTTCGTTCATTATGTCGACATTCTCCATCTCTTCGGAGTTCATGTACTCTTCTACATTCAACTCCTTAGTAGCTCCTAGTGCCCCTCCAAGTTTTCCAAAGATGCCCATAGCATTCACCAATCGCCTTAACGATAAGTAATCCACATTCGAGTTTAAAATACTTTCTCTTTTTTAGGATATGGGAACTCCACTGCATATCATTAGACGGCTTCCAAAGATTTAACAACGTGAGCTGGAAATCCCACATGCTTTAGAACATTATTCTGACCTTGTGGCTCTTGCCGCTAGGTTGGAGAAATCAATATAGTAGCGGTGGGATGAGAGCGAACCGCAGAGAAACAGGATGCCTCCTTATACCATCGGAGGCTATGACTTAATATCGTTGTTTAGTTCGGTATGTTCTCGCTTCATCGGATTTGCGTGGTTGGATTCCACGTCTTATGTTCCCATCTACGAAATTTATCCTTTCGGATTCCGCTGTGTCCCAGCGTATAGTATAATTTTGCCCGCAAATTATATAACCCTTCTCATCCATGATATCATCGTTGTTTAGTTCGGGAAGCCCACACGATTTATCGGTGGGAGGATGCCACAAGGCTACTTAGCTGATTACTAGAGGACGGAAGGCGATGATAAAGGTAAAACGGATATATGACAAGGCGGAGGTCACCGACGGATTGAGGATCCTGGTTGACAGGCTGTGGCCCAGGGGGGTAAGAAGAGGCACTGCCAATGTCGATATCTGGCTCAGGGATGTGGGCCCTAGCGACGAGTTGAGGAAATGGTTCTCCCATGAGAGGGAGAAGTGGCCGATTTTCGAGAAACGATATCAGAAGGAGTTGAAGGTGAACGACGCGTTTGGTGAACTTGTCGACATAGCGAGGACAAACGACCCTATAACGCTGCTATATGCGGCTAGCGACATAGACCACAACAACGCCAAGGTCCTTTACCGGGAGCTGATAAAATCTCTCGCTAATAGCGTGGATGGCGTTGGATGATACTTATCTGGTGCGTTGATGATAGACCCTAAAAAAGCGTATCAGGATGTTCTAGCTGAAGTAAAGAAGCACATCGCAGGCAAGAACGAGGTAATAGAGCTGATGTTCATCGCTCTTGTAGCGAACGGCCATGCGCTCCTGGAGGGGGTTCCAGGAGTCGCGAAGACCACCATGACCAAGACCCTGGCAGACGCGGTGCAGTCGCAGTTCGGGAGGGTGCAAGGGACCCCGGACCTGCAGTTCAAGGACATCGTGGGATTCACCTATGTCGATGAGGATAACAGCCTCCAGCTCAAGAAGGGGCCGATTTTCACTAACCTCCTGCTGATAGACGAGTTGAACAGGGCGCCTCCGAGGACGACGACCGCATTGCTAGAGAGCCTCGAGGAGCGCCAGGTCACGCTTGGAAACGATACGCTCCAGTTGCCGAAGCCGTTCGTCGCCTTCGCTACCCAGAACCCGCTCAATATAGAGGGAACGAACCCGTTGCCGAAGGTGCTCACGGACCGTTTCCTGATAAGGATAGCGGTTTCCTACCCGAGTATGGAAGAGGAGCAGCAGATGCTAAGGATAAAGGAGACCGAGCAGAAGCTTGAGACGAAGAAGATAATCGGGAGTGATGACATCCTTGAGATGCAGGGAATGGTCAACGGGGTCATGATGTCGGATGAGGTAGCCGCATATATAACCAGGATCGTCAATGCCACAAGGACGGATATCCACGTAGTGATGGGGGGAAGCCCGAGGGCAGACATAGCGTTCATGAGAGCAGGCAAGGCCAGGGCGCTCATAAACGGAAGGAAGGAAGTAACCATTGATGATATAAGGTTCCTGGCCAGGCCGGTACTCAGCCACAGGATAGTGGTCAAGTCGACAGGAGGGTTGGGGGTAAACGGCATAATCGACGGGATCGTAGCACTGACCCACTGATATGCCTTACTATCTTTTTCTTCCGATGGCGCGTTTTGATACCGATATCAGGACCACATCGCCATGATAGCCGTTTGCTTCGATGAAGTCGTTTATGCTAAGCGCCATCCTTCCTTTCCTCAGCGCAGGGTTGTTTATCCATATCTTCTCATCGTCGATGCCGGTTATAACGGCCCAATGCGCCCAGTCCTCATCCTTTTTATCCAGCGCCTTTGCGCTCGTAAGGAAGATCGGCACCCCGCCAACGGCGAGCATCCGCCTGACATCGCCTATCCCAATATCATTACGCACTCTCTCCTTGAGCCCTAGCGTAAGAGCTCTCGACTTCCTTTCCCTTGCCATGCCCAAAGCGAGATCCATAAGCCATTCGTATCCGATCTTCCGCAGCGGGCTGGACAGAGCGGACTTGTTTATGTATTCAACGCCTTTCACATTGGTGAGTATCGATACGCCGAAGCCGCGGCTGAGCGCTGAGAATGCAAGACCGTGCCTTATGGTTGGGGGGAGAGGCGCAAGGGCGCTCTCACGCCATATGTCTATCTCGTTTTCCGTCGACAATCTGAATCCGATGTCGTGGTGCTTCATCGCCATCATGAGCGACGCCGGTCCGCAAGTGCATTCATAACGCTGCATATAGAAAGGCACTTTTAGATATACGGATTCTGATTTATCAACCACGCATCTCACTCTTTGGACCTGATTTCATTCTTTTCGATGCATACCGGTATATCGCATAAAGTGCTATTATGAAAGCCGCAATCGATACGAGAAGAAGCTCTGCGTTCTTTGCGGCATATTTGCCCAGATAAAATCCGAATGCCATGAGCACCGTGTTCCATACCACAATCCCAATGGTGGAATACGCATAGAACTTCTTGAGTGGCATGCGCGCGAAACCGGCAGGTATGCTCATAAGGCCGCGGACCTCGGGTATCAGCCTGCTCACGAATACTGCGAATGCGCCGTTGCGCATGAACCAGCTGTCGAATGCGTCTATGCTCTCCTTCTTAACGCGGAATAGCTTCAGGTGCTTGTACACCACGTCCTTGCCCAGATAGAAGCCTATGCCATAATCTATGGCTATGCCGATCAGGCTCCCTATCAATATTACAGTGAATGCGACGAACGGGTTCAGTAAGCCCTGGGCCGATAGGTAGCCTGCCGTCGGAATGACTATCTCGCTAGGTATCGGGAGCGATGCAGATTCAAGAATCATAAGAACCAGAAGGGCAGCATAGCCGTTGCTGCTTATGAAGCTAAGGATGAACTGCTGGGAGCCACCTATTATCGATGACAGTGCTGAGCTTATACCCATCCAACCACAAGTCTGGAATCTAGATTCTATAGTGCTTTACACTAATAAACCTTTCCCACCAATCTCTTCTGTTGATGAGAGAGGCAGGGAGCGCAATGAGAGTGATACGCTACAATGATAATGAGGGCACGCTCAAGCTTAGGGTGGAGACCGTAGACGACTTGTGGACAGTGCAGAGGGTGGTATTTCCTGGAGACTTCGTCAAGTCGGAGAGCATGAGGAAGTTCAGATCCGGCGAGAACGACAAAGGGGAGATGAAGGAGGTCGTCATCACGCTGAACGTGGAGAAGACGGAGTTCGACAAGGCTGCGACAAGGCTCAGGATACTCGGGAAGATAGTGGAGGGTAGGCCGCTCGAGTACGTAAGGCTGAACAGCTACCACACCCTCAATATCGCATTGGATGACGTCCTTGAGATAAGGAAACCTGGATGGCCAGAGTATCTGCTGGGTGTGCTGAAGAATGCGGTCAGGGACACGAAAAAGCCAAGGCTTGGGATAATAGTGGTCGACGACGAGAAGGCGCTGCCGGCTTACCTCTTGGGATATGGTTTGGAGTTCAGGAGCGAGATCTACAGCAGGTTGAGCAAGAGGATGAGCCAGAAGGAGTTCCAGGAGCAGCAGAAGAAGTATTTTGACGAGGTAATAGATACTGTAACAGGAATGAACGTAGACACGATAATAATGGCAGGGCCTGGATTCACGGTAGAAGACATCAGGAAGTATGCTGAACAGGCAGGTGCGCTCAAGAAGAGCGGGAAGAGGATAATCTATGAGTCGGTGAGCAACGCCGAGAGGTCTGCGGTGTACGAGCTGATAAGGGGGGATAAGGTGGCCGAGCTTCTCCAGAAGGAGAGGATAAGGATGGAGTTCAAGCTGATGGAGGGGTTCCTGAGCGGATTATCGACAGGAAAGTCGAAAAGTGGAGCAGAACAGGTAAAGGAAGCGATTGGGGACTACGATGCGACCATTGTGCTGGTCAACGATTCCGTGCTCGGCGACCCGAAGATAAGGGAATTGCTGGAGATGGCCGAGAAGAACAAGGTAAGGATAGAGGTGTTCAATTCGTCTGACGAAGTAGGCATGCAACTGCATTCCTTCAGGGAGGTGGCGTGTTTCTGACAGTGCAGGGGCTTATATACCGGTGAACGGAAGGATGAAGGCCAGGATGGCGTATATCACAACGGCGAACAATACAAGAAGGGCTATCGGAGAGAACCTTCCGGTATCCTGCAGGTTAGCTATGGCCGCATCGAACACCCATAACGACCATAATATGAGGATTATCGTCACCGCAATCACGCCGTTGACATCGAATATGCCGGGCATCATGCCCATCAGCCTTAGAACCCATCCGAAGATAGCGAACGGAACAAGCAGATATATGAAGGATGCGAACGTGTTCTTATAGTCCCCGTCGAACAGGAGGACCTTGCCCAGAAGATGGTACGGATAGGATATCACTAGGGCGCCAAACGGCATCAATACCCAATATAACAGCGCTTCTATCAGCACTATGTTCTCCAGCAGGCCGACACGCGAAACGGAAGCGTTAAACTGCGGCATCAGCAGGAACGTGAGTATCACAGACAGCGCAAAAGGTATGATTGTGAGTTTGTAGTAGAACTGCAGCGACTCCGTCACAGTCATCGCGCCCTCAGTCCCGGCCTTAGGGCTAAGCATTATGTCTATGCCCCTGACGAACTCTCCCCATATCGGCACATATGGCTTCTTGTTGGCCTCGTCTCTCGCTTTCTCGGCAGCGGCCTTCTTCAGGGTCCAGTCCGCAAGCTGCTCCTCATCTATGGCCGGTATGGTCTTCGTAGGATCCAGCGGGTCCGGTATCATCTTGGTTGCCATACAGTACAAGGAGTTATTGCTATCCCTGCTTAAAAGGATTGCCATTACGCCGTAGCGGACTCTTCAGAGAATACAATCCCCTAAAAGGATTTCTGGAGGGCTCTTTACCATCTCGTTCCAGTCTATATTGTCCGGATCTGGGAGTCTCTTTTTGACCAGAAGGTAACTTATCGTGTACCCGGACCAATGAGGGAACTCTTTGTCATCGGTACTGAAGAAGAGCCGGTTATGGAAGTCCCAACTACGTTCATCCAGCCTGTTCTTTATCTTTGTAAGGATCTCTTTCGCCTGCGACACTGTTATCGCTTGTGACCATGACCTAAGCACGCCTGTCGCAGTTTCCTCGAAGCATTGCGCGAGTCCTTCGGTCACGATGCTCTCCGCGAGATCGCCCTTCCCGGTCCCGGCAGTCTGGAACCTTACCACATGTGCGTATTCATGAGCTACTGTGCCTTCGACGGCGCTTTTCCACATTTCCGATGCGGTATTCACGACCAGATGCATGAGATGGCCATCCGAGGTCTCTCCTGATACACCATCCATCTCATCCCTTATGAATTCGCTGCGCGTGTGCGCAACATCTATGATGATGTCATTCGTGGCGGCCAACAATCCAGATGACTTGATAAGGCCGGTTTTTATATATGGGAGCGCCTCTTCCAACCCTTCGGCATAGATGACGTGCGCTTTGTATCCGCCGATCCGGAACTGTGTGACTGCAAGGTGCTTGCTTAGTGTGCCCA
>JAJYEJ010000067.1 GCA_021785805.1 Microcaldota archaeon
AGCGATATTCCGTAAAAACCCAATGGACCTCCGCCCTGGATCGCCTTTCTGAGGGACAGTCCCATACTCTCGGGGCATATCACAGACCTTGGCATTAACTCCCGGTATTATACAGACGGCCCATGCTGTGATTTAGCGATAGCCTATGACTTTTGCATACTGATTCAGCAATCCGATGGCTATAGACATTCATTCAACAAGATAGCATTGTCAAAAGGAGATGCGGGAATGGGGCTTGCAACACAGGCCACGCTATCCCTCCCCGGTATAAAGGCCAGGGCTTCCCGAGCAAATAGATGAAAATCTCATTAGGCCCAATTCACTACTACTGGTCAAAGGAAGACATAGAGCAATTTTATCGGTCCGCAGAACACTGGCCCGTAGACATTGTTTATTTAGGAGAAACCGTGTGCGCAAAGCGACGCGCCCTACGTAGAGCCGACTGGCTCGACATTGCTGCGCGACTAACCGACGCTGGTAAGGAGGTCGTGCTTTCCACGTTAGCACTCCTAGAAGCCAACTCGGATCTACTACAATTAGAGAAGATTTGCGCAAATGCCAATTACATTGTCGAAGCCAATGACATGTCTGCGGTTCATTTACTGGCGGGGCGGGTTCCATTTGTCGCTGGGCCGCATATAAACTGTTATAATAGCGAAACATTATCGCTATTAGCCGAGCTTGGGGCAACTCGATGGGTTCCTCCGGTGGAGCTACCCGCCACGACCATCGGCACGTTACAAAACACGCGGCCGGAGGCCATGGAAACCGAAGTGTTCGCATATGGATACTTACCGCTATCGTTTTCGGCGCGCTGCTTCACCGCCCGTGCGGATAATGTCGGCAAGGACGAGTGTGAACAACGCTGCATACGAGATCCGGAAGGGCGGCCACTTTTTACCCAAGAGCATGAACGCCTATTCACCATGAATGGCATCCAGCTTCAATCAGGCATTCCATGCAATCTGTTATATGAGACTGGCGCAATGTTGGATATGGGCATAGATATAGTGCGTATATCTCCACAGCTAAAAGATACAGACACCATTGTGAAAACATTTCATGCAACTGTAGATGGGACATCTATTTCCGAGGGGATGCTGCGCTCACCTGTTTGTAACGGCTATTGGCATGGCTTACCGGGCATGACGTTCATGCATGCGCATAACGACTGATGGGAAAAAGATTTATGAACAAGCTAACCTGGGGGGATAGCGGGCTTCGGGACGGCGCCGATAACCTCGTTCTGGATTCCCAGCAAATTATCGTTACACGTACAGATCATGTGCCATTGCTTCGATTTTACGAAAGCACACGAACCGTAGCATTAGGTGCCTATGAAGACAAGGATTTTGCTGTACGGTCAGCATACTGTCAGGCCAAGTCCATACCGATCATTCGCCGCTTAACTGGCGGCGGCACGTCGTATTTATATCCCAAGCAAATCTGTTGGAGCTTAACGCTTCCGGTGCAACATTTAAATATCGAACAATGGCTCGATATCATTTGCATGGCCGTTTGCGATGGTCTATCTAATAGCGGCCATGAAAACATTTATTTCAATAACCCAAATGACATCTACGCGAATGGACAAAAGCTGGGGAGCGTATATATAGGCGTATTAGATAATGTTCTAATCGCAAATGGCACTCTATTCAGGTCGTTGGACATAAATACGATGCTTCACGCGCTACGCGTTCCAAAGGAAAAATTAACACCCGCAGGCATACATACGGCCACGCATCGCTTCACCACTCTGCCGAACCTGAGCGATGCAGGCTTATTACAACTCAAGGCGTCTTTAGCACAAGCTATAGCTCAATCATGTAACTTGCCTAGTATTATGCAGATTCCATGGATTAATAATACATCACAAACATACGTATGTGATCACCACAACCTGCCAGAAAATGCTCATGAGAGCACCTATAGCGGTTTTATTACAACATCGGGCGGTGTGCTTCACGGGCGCATACAATTCGACACGGATCTCCGGATATCATCCTTACACCTGAATGGTAATGTGTACATTCGACCGCACAACCTGTTTCGTAAAATTGAATCGGTATTGCGTGGTGCATCAGAAACTGAAATCACGCGACGAATGGACAATTTATTTTATGAGAATCAATGGGAATTGTATGGATTTACTCCCCACCATATTATGGTGTTGCTCCGGCGCCTTTTCGAACAACATGGAATAGCCGTCAAACTTTCCATAGCGCCATCGTCAGCAAGTTCCTTCATGATCCATGACCCCGACGGAACAATGGATGCCTTTGATATCGTAGCAAAGGCCGACACCTTACTCGTTCCATACTGCGCCAAACCCGCATGGTGCAAGTGGCGGCATAAAGACGGCTGCTCCCAGTGCGGAAAATGCGATGTTGGTGAGGTATACAAGGTAGCCAGACAGCAGGGATTAAATGTCACCACAGTAAGGAATTTTGAACATTTAGAGATTGCACTAAAAGCACTCAAGAAACGTGGCACGAAATCCTACTTAGGAATGTGCTGTAATAATTTTTACATCAAGCGAGAATATGCATTTCGCTCAGCAAATATGCCCGCATTGTTACTGGATATCGCTGGCGCCAACTGTTACGATCTCATGCAAGAACAGTCGGCATATTCAGGAGAGTTTAGCGCCGAGTCATCTATAGACCTTGGTGTAGCGGAAAAGGTTATAAGGCTTGCGGGACGAAAACCCATGCAATAGGCGTACAGACGATAGAACCAGCATCGCTATCTAACTAAGATATTTGGTACATAGACGCGCAACCGATCAACCACATCACCATCTATTGGAGTGTGGCTAGCAACCAACTCCAAATCTGCACATCCGGCCTTGTTAAAGCGTTGCAATACCCACCTGGATACGCCAAGCATTTGCAACTCGCTGGCCATCGTAACAAGATCTGCGCTATTTAAAATGGTATTATGTACCGTTGTTCTGATCTCATAGGAAACCTTACTGGATAACATCCGTTCGAGAGATTCTCTTACCTTGCCGCCGCTTCCTGGTACGCGGGTGACATCGGGATAACGCGCAAAAGGTGACTTGACATCAAACCCAACCCAATCCAAGAATGGGAGCATATTTGCAAAGTTATGTGGATATAGTCCGGACGTGTGCAGGGCGACATTGAATCCCAATGCCCTTACTTGCCTCATCGCCAACAGCAACGATTTATGGACTGTTGGTTCCCCGCCACAAAATGCTACTGCATCCAGCAACCCCTTGCGGGTAGCCAACCACTCCATGACGCTAGGCCACGACATAACCGACGGTCCCTGCCCCTGCTGTAGGCTTGGATTATGGCAGTAACGACAGCGACACGGACAACCTTGGGTATATAGTACAGCACACAAATGCCCTGGGTAATCCACCGCACTAAACTGGGAGAGACCGGCAAAAGTCGGTAATAAAATTGATCCGTTCTCAGATATAATA
>JAJYEJ010000017.1 GCA_021785805.1 Microcaldota archaeon
CATCAGCCGAACGTGAGCAGCCCCTCCTCCATCTTCCTGACGCTCTCTTTTACATCGCTGATGTTGTCTATTGAGTACCATGAACCTGAGTGAAGATAACCGTATAGCTTTCCGGCCTTTGCGACCTTCGGCAGCAGGCTTTCCTCAAGCATCACCGCATCCCTTCGCTTGCCAGCCAACGCCAGCGCCTTGGGGCTTATCACGTATGTGCCCGTGCTGATCAGTGTGCTGTCGTGTGAGGTTTTTGGCTTCTCCACAAACTCGGTCACCCTATGGCCCTCCATCTTCATCACGCCGAATCTGGTAGGGGTTGCGGATGTCGATAATGCTATCGTTATGAGCGCTCCGGTTTCCATGTGCTGCTTGTACATCTGGTCAAGGTCCATCCTGAAAACCTGGTCTCCGTTCAACGCAATGAATGGGGCCGTGCCTAGCAATCCGGCCACGTTGAGCAGCGCCCCCTCTGTCCCGAGGCTCTGGCTCTCCTTCACGTACTGCATCTCGACGCCGAGTCCTGACCCGTCCCCGAAATACTCCTCTATGTCGCCACTGGCGTATCCCATGGCTACCGTTATGTCATCCACCCTGTTCCTCTTTAGCTCGCTTATCAAATGCTCGAGTATCGGCTTGCCCAGCACCCTTATCATCGGCTTCGATATCTGCCTGCCTCCGAACGCTATCCTGTTCCCGCCTGCAAAGATCACGGCCTTCTTCTTTGCGGCTTCTCCCAGAAACGACCTTATCGCCAGCTCTACGGCGTGCGACCTGTTGCGCACAACAGTGCCGTTCACCTTTGAGTCTATGCCCTTTACCAGTTCAGAATCGAGCGTTATCGATACCCTTTCCTTCATATTACACCATCACACTTTATATGTAAGGTATTCTGAGCGCCCGTATAAAAACATTGGGTTCTTATCAGAACATGGAATAGTGCCCATCGGCAAGCTCATGGGTTATGTATTCGAGGTTGCTCAGCGCATCCTCCGCTATGTCCTTGACCTTAGACCTTATGCTTTCCGACTTAGCGCCCTTCTCCATCTTCAGCTCTATGCCGAGGTTCTTCGGGTCATCTATCTTCCTGCCTATCTGCGACACTATGGACACGCTGCACTCCTTCACGTTCGGGTAGATCTTCACCACATCCAAGGCTATCTCCCTTGCCAGCACATTGTATATCTTGCCCACGTGGTTGGATGGGTTCTTGCCTGCTGCGGCCTCGAGGCTCATCCTCCTGAACGGGGTTATCAGGCCATTTACCCTGTTGCCCCTCCCTACCTGCCCGTCGTCCCCGGCTTCGCAGCTGAGCCCTGACTTTGTCAGGTAGATTTCCTTCCTGTCGTAGAAATCCCCGTTGTTTATCGCTATCTCGATGTCTTTTTTGGTCTTCGTTTTCGCCAGCTTAAGCGCATCCGCAGTTATCCCCTCCTTCTGTTCCATGTAATCCTCGATCGATGGAACAAGGTGCGCGACGAACGCGATAGCTAGCGTTACGCTTATCCTTCCGTTCTCCCTGACAGACATCACCTTTATGTCCTCGCCCACCATCGGCCTCTCCTTCTTGTACTGTGCGCTGTTCAGGAATCGCTCTATGTCGAGCGTCAGCTGCTCGGTCTCAGTCAGCGGGGCAAAGCCGAACCCGAAAGAGGTGTCGTTTGCGAGGTGAGTCGCATCCGTGTTTCTCGTGAATATCTGGCTAAGGTCCGCAGAACCCTGCCTTATCTTCGTGTTTATCACCACTTCGTTCTCCACGTCGAGGAACCTCGTGTTATCCCTTAGGTATTCCCGCGCCGCCTTGATCGCTATCTCGTCCACAGGTATCTGCACGCCGTCGAACGCCTTTGTCGCCCTTCCGCCTACAGTTATGTCTATCGGCGCCGTTATCTGCCCTTTGCCGAATGATACCTGCGAGGAGCCTCCGATTATCAAGCCTTTGTCAAGGTTGTAGTGCAGGATCTGCCCGAAGTTGTCAACATAGTACCTTCCGAGTGCGAGGGATGCGTTCTCCGCTATGCCGTCCATCAAGCTGTCCGGATGCCCCTTGCCTTTGCGCTCGACATATTCGAGCGGAAGGTCTGCAGTTAGCTGGGCCTCACAATCAACGACCATTATGTTTGACATTAGCTCACATCATTTCTTTTTTGCTGACTTCTTTATACTGGATATCGTCTTCAGCAGCGACTTTTCCTCGTCGTTGATGAGGTGCGAAAACTCCCCATTCAGCAGCTTCTCGTCCGAATCGCCAACCTTTACGTATAGGAGATGGTCCTCGCGTATCTGCCTTCCGAATGTCGGGCCTTCCACTGAGATTGCAACAGAATCGCCCTTCTTCGCTACGTCTACCGGCGACTTGTCGTTCTGCACTCCCTTTATCTTCCCCACTACGCCACCGACATCGTTTATCAGGACATATCCGGATTTTATCCTGCCTACCATGACCTCTATTCCGAATATGGCCGGATTCGACGCCCTGAATAGGGTATTCGGAAGGACCTTTATCAACCCTGGGAATATGATGCTGCTCTCCATCTTGCCTGTTATGTCCCTCTTCTTCTCCTCTATGAACAGCTTGTAATCGTCTATGAGCTTGTAGATTATGTCGCTTTCTATTATCTTTACGTTGCCCGATTGGGCTGCATCCGCGGCATCAGCGTCTATTAGGACATTGAAGGCGAGTATCACCGCGTTCGACGGGTCTGTGGCGTTCATCGTGAAAGCGTCTACCACATCCCTCTTGGTGACGTTCCCGAGCCCTTTCTTGCTTACGCCGAAGCCCTCCGACTTCATCAGCCTTGATATCGCCTCTATGCTGCCTATTGAATCGGTCTTCAGTATGACGCCTTTCTTATCGGTGTCGAACACCTCGCTTATCTCGGCGGTTATCTCCTTTGCATAATCGTCTCCAGTCACCTGTATCACAGGGGAGCCAGGCATCGCATCGTCCAACCCGGTTCCGCTTATCTTCACCCCGGAGGCTGCGCTCACCTGGGAAGTCGGGTAGAACTTGGTGGAGGCTTCCCTTATCTCCGATAGCTCCTTCGGCTTTAGCAGCGCCTTGATCTTTGCTGTGCCGATTCCGTTAGGAGTTGCGAACGCGATGGTGTCATTGACATGGAGCGTGCCGTCATAGAGTATCACGTCGATCGTGACCCCTAGCCCTTTCACCTCCTTCTTCTCCAGTATGCTGCCCCTGCCGGGCCCTTTCACCTCTATCTTGAGCTCGCCTTCCAGGAACCTCTGCGCAAGCCCGGTTACCACCATGAGCAGGTCTGCTATCCCCTCTCCTGTTTTGGCGCTGAGTGGCACTATGGCAAGCTCCGACTTGAAGTCCTTGACATTGCTGTACAGGTCGCTGGAGAAGCCGAGCTCGCTCAGCCTCCCCACGAGCTGGTATATCCTGTTGTCGAGTTCCGACTTTACAGGTTCGTTCTGTTTATTTAGCGCCTCCTGAAACGAGGCAGACTTGGAGTTTATCCATCCGGTTATCAGGTCTATCTTGTTTGCGGCGACAATGAATGGGGTCTTGTACTCCTTTAGGATGTTTATCGCCTCTATGGTCTGAGGCTCGAAGCCTTTGGTGACGTCGACGACGAGTATGGCGATATCGGCTACGCTTCCGCCGCGCTTCCTCAGGTTTGTGAACGCTTCGTGGCCGGGCGTATCTATGAAAAGTAGCCCGGGAAGCGTTATCTTCGCCCCTGACGAGGAAAGCATCGGTCCGCACAGCTTGTTTATCACGCCTATGGGCACTTCGCTTGCGCCTATATGCTGTGTTATGCCTCCGGCTTCCTTTGCGGTTATGGTGGTGCTGCGTATCCTGTCAAGTGTCGTAGTTTTACCGTGGTCGACGTGGCCCATCACTACTATTATCGGTTGCCGTATCAAGATAATCACCATTTAGGAACAGCCAATGTTGGGTGTTATTGTAAGAACGCCAACGAATAATAACCTTGATGTTCCCCAGCAAAGAGCTAAATATTATTTTGGACTTAAGCACATCTGCATGGATACTATGGCAGATGCGACCACTACGCCAGGTTCCGGAACGGCAGGCGGAGGCTTAGCGCTTGATGACGCCGCAAAATCCAGGATGCATGGCGTAGCGAACCTATTGAGGAGCTATGGTTTTGATTACACGCAGATGCAGTTGCATTATTATTTGGTAAGGTATGTTAGACCTGAAACTGTCAGCAGCAGTTATGAGACGCTTAGCAAGAACTACAACCTAACAGGAGAGAAGATCATAGAGGACGCGCAGCTGCTGGGAGTCGGAGGGGAGGACTTAAGGAGCAGGATGCAGAACCTGGTAGGCAAGGGCTTCAGGATGGAGACCATACTCAAGAATGTGTTCGTGCTCGGCATAGAGGAAGCGGTTGTCAATGCGCGCCTAGAGGCGCTCCTGAAGGACGGCGCAAAGATGCCGTTCATAGCGCTCAACATGTTCGTGCTCTTCCTTGGCAGGGACCATCTCCACCCGGATACCATGAAAGGATTGCGCGGCGAGTGGTAGATTTATAATTCTGCTTGTCGTATAAGCTATGGCTTTAGCCGAACTGGATTAGCTAAAGCCGTTATAGTCGGTGAGTAGATGCTAGAAGAACGGACATTTATCCTGGTAAAGCCGGAGGGTATGCAACGCGGATTGGCTGGGGAGATAATCAGGAGGTTCGAGCGGACCGGATTGAAGCTTGTGGCGGCAAAGATGCTGCAGGCCACGAAGGAGCAGGTATCTAATCATTACGTGGATGATATAGAATGGCTGAAGAGCGTAGGGGAGAAGACCATCAAGTCCTATGCGGAGAAGGGCATAAAGCTGAACGAGACCGCGGAAGAGAGGGGCAGGAAGGTCAGGAACATGCTGATGGACGCCCTGATCTCCGGACCGACGCTCGCTCTCGTATTCAAGGGAAACGATGCGGTATTCGTAGGGAGGAAGCTTGCCGGATCGACTGAGCCGAAGAAGGCAGACCCGGCCTCGATCAGGGGGATGTACTCCACGGATTCATATGAACTTGCGGACAAGATGAACAGACCAGTCAAGACCATACTCCATGCGTCAGATACGCCAGATAACGCGGAGAAGGAGATAAAGGTATGGTTCGCTGAGAACGAGATACTCGATTACAAGAGGGCGGACGCAGCCTCGATCTACTGAGCTTATCGCTTTCATCGATACTTAAGCTCGTCAGCCATCATCTCAGGGCTCCATGCCGGATCCCATACGAGGTCGACATCCGCTTTGCTTGCCCCTGGCACGGCTTCGAGCCTCAGGGTGACGTCCGCCAGGATTATGCTGGTGACCGGACACATCGGAGAGGTCATGGTAAGCGTCACCTTTACCTCGTTCTGCGGGGATATGCTTATCCCGTAGATAAGGCCCAGGGTCACTATGTCTGAGTTCAGCTCCGGATCCACGCACCTCTTAAGCGCGGTTACGACCTCTTGTACTGTCACCATGATGAATTCCTCATAGTAGTTGCATCCGATAAAGGTATTTATCTCTTTTCCTGTTTTGTTAACCGAAGGAGTAATTTTCCGTACAGTAGCTTTCTACGCAGGAACATGTGATATTAGAAAGCACTAAGTAGTCAGGGCATACGTGTGTAGAGTTTTGGTACGTGGAATTATGCATGCTTTCAAACATCCCGTAGTAATGCCGGTTTATGCAGATGTCCTGGCTTGGCGCGCCGTTGTTGCACATCGCAGCGAGCACACGGGTACAGTCTGACGAGGCTGTGCATGAGAACCACGCAATCGGGACATTCTCACCGTATGACTGGGCGATCCCCTGTTCCTGAATCGCATTGTAAGAGCCGGACCGGTAGTAGGCCGTTGTCGTGGGAGGAGGTATCGTGGTGGAGGTTGGCGCCGATGTCGTTGACGTGGTAGAGCTGACCGGCGCGGCTATCGGATAACTGAGCACTCCGGCAAGAATTAAGGCCATGATCAGTATCGTAAGCGTCATGAGCAGCACTATGCTTGATGCCGTCGCCAATCCGTCCCCTTCCTTTTCCATGCTCATCCCTATTGGTTTATGCCAGACCAATATATATAGTTACAGATGTACGGGTCCGGAATTTCAGTTACTAATTTGATTCTTATTGCACAAGCGATACTATGCAACAGGGCAAGAGAGCGATTACACCGGACGAGATGAGGCAGATTGAACGGCGATGCTACGCTATGGGAATACCCCCATCTGCACTCATGGAGGCGGCAGGAACGCGCGTCGCCGAGTTCGTCAGGAGCGAAATGAAAGCGGATTCAACGATTCTGTTCGTGTGCGGCACCGGGAACAACGGCGGAGATGGGTTTGTTGCCGCAAGAGAACTAGCCGGTGATTATTCGGTCGTGGTGGCGCTGATCGGCGGCAAAGACAGCATCAAACAGGGTGCAGCCAGGGACAACTTCGATGCGCTGCTGAAAAGCGGCGTCCGTGTGATAGAAAAAGCCGGAAGGGACACGGTAAGTGAGCTCTCCGCGAAGGCCGATGCCGTGGTATGCGCGATATTCGGGACCGGATTCCACGGAACGCCGCCGAAGGAAGCCTCCGACGCGATAGAAGCGATCAACAAGTCAAGGAAGTCGATAGTCATTGCGGTGGATGTCCCTTCCGGGATGGATGCAAAGACCGGCGAGGACAGCCACTCGGTCGTCGCTGATTACACGGTAACCTTCCATGCGGTAAAGACAGGGTTGCTGGCCAGTAGGAAGGCCGGCAAGGTGGTTGTCGCAGACATAGGGATTCCGGAGGAAGCGGAGATATAAGTGCGTGGTAGTGGGAACATGATAAAGGTGATAATGTTTGACCTTCTTGGAGTATTAGTCTCATATGACAGGGTAGCGCACTTTGGCCATATGTCAAAAGAGCTCGGTGTCGGAGAGTCACGGCTGGCTGAAGTGCTTGTCCCGTTATGGGAGCTGGTGGACTGCGGTACGTTGACATCGCAAGAGATGAAGAGGATCGCCACGGCAAAGCTTGTGGTGAGCAGGTACAAGCTCGATAAGGTAGTCAATTTCAGGATGTTTAGGGTGAACAGGGAGCTGGAAGCCCTTATGAAAAGGCTAAGGAAGAGATATGACATCGTGCTCCTGACCAACATAAGCCGTGGTGCTTATCTGCTTGCCGCAAGGAACGGCTTGGACAGGGGAGCATACAGGAAGGCGTTTGTTTCCGGTTATATGAAGTGCAGAAAACCACAGCCGGAAGCCTACAGGTATGCGCTCGATAGGATGAGAATAAGTCCGGACGAAGCTGTTTTCGTTGATGATAATGCCAATAATGTGAATGGGGCGAAGGCGCTCGGGATAAATGCGATACGATTCACCGGCAACGCACAACTTAGCAAGGACCTATCAAGGTGCGGCGTGATCCTGTAGCTATCCGTGTTTATTGGAACTGCGGCACGCCGGGTCGGAGTTTATCACTTTTCCTTTACGGGTATAGTGAACTCATCCTTCTTTTTCTCCGCCTTTAGTCCGAACTCCGCTATCTTCGTGGCATTATCCGCTATGCCCTTCAGGGATTGCACCTGCAGCTTGTCCGCCTTCAGCCTGTTTATCCGCTTTATCACTGCACCCCTCTGGTCCTCTATGGATTCTATGGCCTTCTCGTCGCCCGCCAGACCCTTGAAAGAGTCGGAGAACAGCTTCCTCAGGCCGTCGAGCACGCCCCCGGCTCCCTGCAGCCTGCTTGGCGCAAGGGACTCCAGGCTGTCTGACGTGTTTTCCAGAAGCTCGAGAACGGTGAAGTATTTTATCGAATCGTTTGGCTGTGTTATATGGATATACCTTACCCCAAGCATGTAGAAACGGTTGACAAGCTTTTCGAGCTTGCCTATCGTCTTGGCATTGCCCGTGGATATCTCCATTATCTCCTGGTCCACCAGGGAACGTATCCTCCCTATTATCCTGTCCAGATCTATCTCTTTCATGTTTGTGAAGTCCTCTATCACGAGCTCGGTGTTAGTCTGCCCGGTTATCTCAAAGCCTGGGCATTCCCTGCTCACCTTCGCCTCTATGGCGTCGGAAAGCGCATGCGGTATGCCCTGCTGCGATAGTATCCTTATCCTGCTTGCCCCATACATGTAATGTATGCCTACCCATCTCGCCAGAAGGTCGGGGTTCATCCTCGGGTTCACTATCTTCTCAACCTCCCTCTTCGCCATCTGCGAGGAGGATATGACCAGATTGCCGTTCTCGTCCTCGCTCGCGTAGATCTCGCTGGATGGCTTAAGCCCTCTTTTCTCTGCCCACTTCTTTGGGACTATCATGGCGAGGCTGCTCTCCCCGAACTTGAAGATATGTTTTTCCATTATATATATTGTATATGTAAGATATATATACATTATGCCGAAAGCATATATATAAGGCAAAGCCACGTCCTACTGTGCAGTTTGACGTGGTGAAACGATGCAAGAAACGATAGGAGTTGGAACAGGAACAAAGGAATCCGGGACAGGGGTTGGCACAGGAAGCGGTTATGCGACAAGGCACAGGCTCGGAGAGAATCTCATTACGTTGACTGACAGCTACAAGCTGACCCATTGGAGGCAGTACCCTCCAGGCACCAGTAAGGTGTATTCATATTTTGAATCCCGTGGCGGGAAATTCGGTGAGACCTTATTCTTCGGGCTTCAGTATTACCTCCAGAGATACCTAGAAGGGAGCGTGATTACGGAGGAGGGGATAGATGAGGCTGAGGGGATCGCCGCGCTCCATCTGGGAGACAAAGCGCTGTTCAACAGGAAGGGCTGGGAGCACATACTGCATGAGCATGACGGGAAGCTCCCGGTAAGCATAAAGGCAGTGCCGGAGGGCACTGTAGTGCCTACGCACAACGTCCTGGTCACCATAGAGAACACGTGCCCTGACTGCTACTGGCTGACCAACTATCTTGAGACGCTTCTGGTGCAGACGTGGTATCCGACTACCGTTGCCACTCTTTCTATGAAGATGAAGGAGCTCATCGGAGACTACCTCAAACACACGGGCACCCCCGATGCCATTGACTTCAAGCTCCATGACTTTGGATTTAGGGGCGTCTCTTCTGTGGAGTCTGCAGGCGTGGGAGGAGGTGCGCACCTGGTGAACTTCAGAGGAACAGACACGATAGCCGCGCTGGTGATGCTGAGGGACCACTACGGCGCGCAGATGGCGGGGTTCTCGATACCGGCAGCGGAACATTCGACAATAACCTCATGGGGGAAAGCGCACGAAGCGGATGCGATGCGAAATATGCTGGAGCAGTTCGGCAGGGGAACGGTAGCCGTGGTATCGGATTCATACAACATATTCGAGGCATGCAGCAGGATATGGGGGAAGAAGCTCAGGGACAAGGTCCTGAATATGGACGGGATGCTTGTGATAAGACCTGATTCCGGGCATCCTCCGGAGGTAGTGGTCAAGGTACTGGACATCCTTGGCGAGAGGTTCGGCTATAGGGTCAACGGAAAGGGATACAAGGTGCTCAACGACAAGGTCAGGGTGATACAGGGGGATGGCATAGACCTTGAGATGACTGAAAAGATACTGAAGGCGATGGCTGAGAATAAGTGGTCTGCTGACAACATCGCGTTCGGTATGGGAGGAGCACTGCTCCAGAAGCTAGACAGGGATACTCAGAAGTTCGCATTCAAGTGCTCGAGCGCGGTGGTTGATGGCAGGATGAGGAACGTCTTCAAGAAACCGGTGACCGACCCTGGAAAGAATTCTAAAGCTGGAAGGCTGAAGCTGATACTCAGGGATGGTGACTACGCCACGGTGCAGGAGAAGGCGAACGGAGAGGACCAGTTGGTGGAGGTCTTCAGGGATGGCAAGGTGATGAGGACGTACACCCTGGAGGAGATAAGAGGAAGGGCGAATGGGTGGTTCTCCAGGCATCTTCTACGGAGCGATTAGGTGAGTTTATGGAGAAAACAGACGAAAAACGCGGATGCCGGGGATAGCCGGGCATCTTAGGGCAGGCGGGGCAAATTCCGTAATCCTGACCCGGGAACATATATTCTCATGGCTTGACGATAGGGTAGCAGGCAAAAATGGCGAGTGTTCCGCCACCTTGAACCGATCCCTGCATTAGTCCGCTCCAGGCCCGATTAGCGCGTAGCCCTTACTTCCATAATGGAGCCGGCATCACTGTCCTCGGTCCGAATGATATGTGACAATATAGGTATATAACTTTTGTATTCACACTACTTACGACGTGTGTTTGGCATGAGACCGGATAAAAATAAGGATCAGCACATAATGGTTGATGATAGGATTATCGCCAGAATCGTCAGTGCAGCGGATGTTATGGGCGAAGATGCCGTATTGGAGATAGGAGGAGGACCCGGAAACTTAACAAAGCTGCTCGCGAAAAGCGCCGGACAGGTGTACACTATAGAGAAAGACCAGAAATACTGCGAGCTGCTCAAAGAAAAGTTTGCAGGAGCCGTAAATGTCAAGATAATACCCGGAGATGCGCTAAATGTGAGTTTGCCGTATTTCGATAAGATTGTTTCAAACCCGCCGTATCGGATCCTGCAGGAGTTTTTTTACAGGCTTGTAAAGGAAAAAAGGCAAAACTTCAGGTGTTGTGTAATTACCGTCCCGCATGGCTTCACAAAGCTCATCACCAGTAAACCTACAAACAGCGAATTTGGCGTATTGTCCGCACTCTTCTATACATTCTATAGCATAGAAATCCTAAGCGCTGTCCCGAAAGGTGCGTTCGACCCCGAGCCTCGTGTGCTTTCCAATCTCATAAGGATTATGCCGGAAAGAGGAGAAAAAGAGCCTTTGCGGCTTATCCTAGAGTACGCATTCACGCATGAGAAGCAGAAGATGAAAAATGTGATAATGAAGTTGCTCTGGGATCATGGTGAAGTGTTCCTAAAAAGAAAGATAACGAAAAAAGAGGCAAGAGAAATAGTCGGAAGCTTTGACGGAAATCTGAAGAACGCGCTAGATAAGGGGGTATTCCAGCTATCCGCCAATGAAATGAGCATGCTTTCTAAGCAGCTGCTAAAAATGCAATCCTAAAAATCGCTTCTTTTTGGTTTCATTTTCCTGACGACATAGTCCCAATCTATCGGATAGCTTGCCGCATATCGGGGGCTATGCCGTTCCCGTCTTGTTGAACCCCATATGCCTCGCTATTCTGCGGTTCGCTTTCATCCCGCCCGCAAGGAGTGTGGTTTTCCCGCCCCATCGATAGACCCCAGGGGGTGTACCTCTAAACATTCAGCCCGGAGAGGGATTTGAACCCTCGGCTTCGAGTTTACGAAACTCGCACTCTACCAACTGAGTTACCCGGGCATAAGTCAAGAATACTGGGAATTACTTCTTGGTGCACGTATTTAAAGGTTATTGGGCATATATACAAGCGTCCAGAAGATTACAGACGATGAGCTAGAGGTAAAGCTAATGGCCGGTAACGAGAATCCGCAACCTAATGCGCCTGCGGCGCCCCAAAGAGGTCCGCAGCCGAGCGCCCCCACGCCCACATCCTCGGGAATGAATGTGGAGGTTACGCCGCTCAGCCCTCTCACCATGGGTCCTATCTCGATGAAGAAGGTTGGTAAGAGCCATCTTCCAGTGATATTAATCGCAGTAGCAGTAGTGCTGATACTGCTTGGCGTAGTGTACATATTCGCATTGAGCCCACAGCACACCACGACCACAACAACAACGACCAGCGTGCCGCAGGGCGGACAGGCATTCGACAGCTGCAAGAGCATAACCAGCCCCGGGAAGTATTATATCACATCGAATCTTCACTACTCGCAGCAGAGCGGGGCATGCATAACGGTCAATGCAAGCAATGTCCAGATCCTGTGTTCAGGAACAGCCATATATGGCTCTGGGCCTTATAGCGCACTGCCTCCGTTCAGCTACGGGATAGCGGTATCGGACCAGAAGAACGTGTCAGTCGATGGATGCGCGGTCGGCAACTTCTCATATGGGCTTTATGCAGTATCTGACAAGGGTATAGTACTCACCAACAGCAATGTCACGCACAATTATGCCTCTGGCATCTATCTTAACCATACGACGAACAGCACATTCGCTTACGACTTCATAACGAACACAGGAAGCCAGTGGGGTGCAGTCCAATTGACCAACAACTCTTCAGGGAACCAGTTCCTGAACAACTCGCTCATGTTCAACTCTTACTATGGATTCAATATCAGCTCTTCAGGGCAGAGATTCCTCAACAATTATGTGGTTGAGTCGTCCTCTGGATTCTACTGCTCGCCGCTCAACGGATTCCCGAACAGCAGCTTCGCCTCTGGCAACACATGCGAAAACAACACGGGCTGCGGATTCGTCTCCTGCAAGTCGAATATCCCCGCAAACATATCTAAAGTGGCGCTTGGCTACCAGATAGCCACATGCGGAACAATACACACGCCTGGCACGCACTATCTCACCGGCAATCTCGACCTTATGGACTTCATGAATGTCAACCGGAGCGCCATGCAGCAGTACGGTTCCGTTTGTATCAATGTGGCTTCCAGGGATGTCATACTCGACTGCAATAACCACACCATAAGCGATGCCTATATCGGAGTGGATGTGAATGGGCAGACCAACTTCACGCTTTCGCACTGTGACGTACAGGGCACGGCGTATGGCACTTATGCATACAACGCCAACAACACGGCCATAGAGAACTCGACGTTCTACAACAACAGCTATGCGGTCGAGGTGCAGAACTCTGACGGGTTCAAGTTCAACGGTGTCAGCGCGCGCTCAAACGGCTACGGAATAGACCTGGTCAACGCAAGCTCTGGCATATTGACGAATATAGGTATCAAGGGAAGCAAGTATGGCGTATTCCTGAGCGGCTCGCTGGGGAACGTGTTCAATGGAGGCAGCGTTACCAACAGCTCAGCTATGGATATATATGCAACCTCCGGCTCTGCGAACCGGACCGATAACTTCATGAGCGGTACGACCTGCCAGTTCACCAATGCCGCATGGGCGGACTGCGGACAGTACCTGCCACCAAACTCGACAGCATATCCGATAACATTCTGTCAGAACATAGTCAACCCAGGAAACTACATCATGCAGCAGAGCTTCATAGGCGCTTATCACGACTGCCTCGATATAAAGACCAGCAATGTCAACATCGACTGCGAGGGCAACCTCATACAGGGCACAAGGTACACTACAGGACCTGCAATCGTCGCCGCTAACGAGAGGAACATAACGATAAACGATTGCAGGATAGGCGGATTCACCTCTGCGATGGACATCTACGGCGTCACCGGTGCGAACGTGATAAACGACAGCTACACGGGTTCGCCATCGGACTACGGATTCAACTTCTCCAACGTGACATATTCGACCATAAAGGACAACCACATAATCAATGTCTACAATATCAGCATAAACCTGCAGCATGTCACCCACAGCAACGTATCGCTTAACAATATATCATATGGGATAAACAGAAGCATAGACGTGCTGATATCGAACTCCACAATGGATTCGATACTGCAGAACCGGGGCCTTGAAGGCAAAATGGGGCTCGCTTTAGAAGGCCAGTCCCAGAACAACACCATTATGAACAACAGCTTCGACACCTCAGGGACCGACTACTACTGCGCCCCGGAGGATAGCGCACTCGACGCAGGAAATGGAGGCGTAAATACGGGCGTCAGCAAGGTAGGCTGCCGTTGGATGGCGGTAATCCCTCAGGCTACGCCGGCACTGAACTGCCAGAGGATAACCGCGACATCGCTCATCTCCTTGACAAGCGACAACTATTATGGATTCAATGCGACGTGCTTCACGCCGATAGCGAACTACACCACAGTAAACTGCAACGGGCACACCATACTTTCGCAGAATGGGGGGACCTTCGCTGAGATACTGAATGGGACAGGGATAACGGTGGAGAACTGCTACCTCAAGGGTTTCAATAAGTTTATCACTGTATCTGGGGCCAACACCACCGTTATTCAGAACAACACGATGTACTCCAACGCAAGCGTATCGAACAGTACGACATTCGCGGTAAGCGTGGTCAGGACCGACAAGCCGTATATGAAGAAGAACTCCATACTCACGCCCAGCGGAGGCATAGAGTTGCGCAACTCCAATTACGGGGATGTCGCATTCAACAACGTCACCGCCGGCACTACAGCATACGAGCTCTATAACACCACAGGCATGAACGTGTATAACAACACAGCCACCCAGTCGAGCGGGATAGGAGCTCTCCTGTACAATACAGTAACGGATATCTTCTACAATAACGGCTTCGGAGGGGTGTCTGGTCTAGTCTGCCAGGGAAGCTCGCAGGGAACCAACGAGAACACAGATACCGGAGGCAACAAGTGCTCCAGCGTCAGCTCATGCTCCTGGATAACGCAGTCCTCTACCACCTGCCACTAGCCCGTACACGGCTAACACGCGGTGTCGCATGCCCGGATTCTCCCAGTCGTTGATGTGGGCGTCGTAGCTGCGGATTGCGACGATAAGGAACTGATGACGCATTAATGCGCAAATGGCGCGTCAGCAAGCATAGTATGCTCAATGGCAACTCTTTTTAAGTTTCACTGGCATCTCTACTGGGTGTTACATTGCTTTTTAGCGAGCTTGCAGGATACTATGAGAAGCTTGAGGCTGTCTCATCGAGGCTTGCCATGGTGGACATACTGGCCGATCTGCTGAATAAGGCAGGCAAGGAAGAGGTCTCCAAGGTAATCTATATAACCCAGGGGGTGCTTGCCCCGCCGTTCGAGGGCGTGGAGTTCGGTATGGCTGAGAAGCTGGTAGAGGAGAGCATAGCCATGGCCACGGGCTTCACCAAGGCTGAGGTGGAGAGGACCTACAGGTCGAAAGGGGATATGGGAGCCACGGCTATGGAACTCAGGAGCAAGTCCAAGCTGAAGAGAATGTCAAGCCACAGCTACACGGTCATGGAAGTATATGAACACATGCTCAAGATGGCCACCACAGCTGGCCATGGCAGCAAGGACATCAAGATAAAGATGCTTGCGAACCTTATCGCCGCCGCAACGCCCGTAGAGGCGAAGTATCTAGCAAAATACCCGCTCGATGAGCTTAGGATGGGTGTCGGAGACGCCACGGTCCTCGAAGCCCTTTCCAAGGCGGCGACCGGGGACAGGAAGCTCAAGGGAGAGCTTGAGAACGCATACAACCTGTGCAGCGACCTCGGCTTAGTAGGCGAGAAGCTCATGAATGGAGGCGAGCAGGCTGTCCGCAACTTCAGGATATCCGTCTTCAGGCCCATAAGGCCGGCATTGGCGGAGAGGCTACCCACGGCGGAGCAGATACTTGAGAAGATGCACGGCATAGCTTCAGTGGAGCAGAAGTACGACGGCTTCAGGTGCCAGGTACACAAGGACGGCAGGAAGGTCAGGATCTTCTCAAGGAGGCTTGAGAACACCACGGAGATGTTCCCCGATCTGGTGGATGCCGCCATACAGGAGATAGGGGCAGGCAGCATAATACTCGACGGGGAGGCGATAGCCTTCAACGAGGATACCGGAGAGTTCAGGCCATTCCAGGAGACCATAAAGAGGAAGAGGAAGCACGGGATAGAGGAGAAGGCTGCGTCCCTGCCGCTGCACCTTTTCGCATTCGACATCCTCTACCTTAACGGCGAGGATTACATGAAAGAACCCTACAAGAGGAGGAGGGAGGAGCTGGAGAAGCTCCTGAAAGGCAACCATATTATCGTACCGTCGAACAGGATCGTGACAACGGTCTCGAAAGAGCTTGAGGGCTTCTTCGAGAGGTCGATAGAGGGAGGGCTTGAGGGCATAGTGGCCAAGGACCTTGAATCCAAGTACAAGCCTGGCGCGAGGGAGTTCTCATGGATAAAGATGAAAAGGAGCTACAAAGGCGAGCTATCTGACACCATAGACCTTGTGATAATAGGCTATTACAGGGGAAGGGGAATGCGCAGCGAGTTCCAGTTTGGGGGGCTGCTCGGAGCGGTGTATAACGAGAAGAGGGACCTTTTTGAGAGCGTGTCAAGGATAGGGAGCGGCTTCAGCGAGGCGCAGATGGTGGAGCTCAGGGAAAAGCTCGATAGGATAAAGACCAAAGCGAAGCCGGCAAGGGTTGATTCGGTGGTGGAACCGGACTTCTGGGTCACTCCGAAGTACGTCATAACGGTCAGGGCCGATGAGATCACAAAATCGCCAACGCATACCTGCGGAAAGGAGAAACAACATGACGGGAGCGAGGTCGGATATGCGCTAAGGTTCCCCAGGCTGGTAGGAGAGGAGACCATAAGGTCCGACAAGGGACCGGAGGAGGCGTCCACCACGGAAGAGATAATCGAGATGTACAACCTGCAGAAAAGGGTAAAGGTGGAGGGATAGATCTCAGGTCTGGCGGTACAGCATGGCTGTGC
>JAJYEJ010000018.1 GCA_021785805.1 Microcaldota archaeon
ATAGAATACTGCAATCGCTACGAATAGCACAACCATTATCGCAATTAACTTCAATGATGAATTATTCTTTTGCCTTTGTCGCGCGTTGTGGTGCTCTTGGTGTCCTTTCTGCTGCTCTTTTGTTTCCATAACTCCCCTCCTGCCTTAACGTGTGCATTCAAGCTTAATAAATATTCCTTGACATTGAAAAACAGATGAATCGTATGGAAG
Source organism: Microcaldota archaeon (assembly GCA_021785805.1). Taxonomy (GTDB): domain Archaea; phylum Micrarchaeota; class Micrarchaeia; order Micrarchaeales; family Micrarchaeaceae; genus JAJZYD01. Next base: position 211 of record JAJYEJ010000018.1, read on the forward strand.
CTGATGAACGTAATAGGTCGATGATCGACTGGCTCATTAGAGCCGGCTTCCTTAAGTCCAGCAACATAATAAACGCCTTCGTATCAACGCCCAGGCACCTATTCGTCCCGAGGGGGCAGTCTACGTATGCTTATGAGAACATAGCTCTAAGTACTGTTGACGATTCCACGATATCCCAGCCATCTACTGTCGCTTATATGCTTGAGATGCTGGCGCCGGCTAGAGGCGATAAGGTACTTGAGATAGGTACAGGGAGCGGATGGGAGGCCTGCTTGCTGTCAAGATGCGTCGGCACATCAGGCTCAGTGGTGACCGCCGAGATCGATCGGAGGGTTGCTGAGTTTGCCAGGGATAATATCCATGATGCCGGGACAAAGAATGTAAGACAGATCGTGGCAGACGGCTCCATGGGATATCCAGCATTAGCGCCTTATGATAGAATAATTTACACCGCAGCTGCACCGAAGGTCCCTACTGAAGTTTTTAAGCAGCTTGGGGTGAACGGATATTTAGTCGCACCGGTAGGCAACACAGAGATGCAGAAGGTAAAGAGGTTCCGAATCATCAAAGGAAAGATGTATGAGGAAGGGGATGATTTCTTTGTTTTTGTGCCACTTAGGGGGAAGGGAGGGTTCAGGAGCAGCATGAGTAGTGGCAGGCCGTAGCCCTCTTTCTGTTTTAGGCAGCATTAGACTGAGCGGCATTATAGCCTTGCATACTCACCGCACACGCATCGGCCGTTTCATCCATCGCAACGCGCTCGTATAGTCATAGCTTTATGCGCTGTTTTGGTATCGTTTCTGTTCCGAATTATGCCTTAGGCAATGTGTGCTCCGTATGAGAGGAGCTTCCTCCTTTCGGTTGGCTGCCCGCCTGCCACCAATACCTAATCTATTCGCAATCTTTTTATCCCTTTCATCCCAAAGATGGTTATGTACCTTCACGCGTTACTTTCGCTTCTGCTCTCATTCAACATTGGAAGTGGAGTGGTAAGCGAGATAATCATAGCACTTCTGATAGCCCTTGTGCTTTTTATAGTGTTCAAGATGGGCAAGTTCGTAATCAAGTTGGTACTGGGAATATTGATAAACAGCATACTAGGATTGCTATCCATCTTCGCCCTAGATTGGCTTTTCGGCGCAGGCATACCTCTCACCCTGCCTATATTAATAGCAACAGCGTTGTTCGGCCTGCCTGCGGTATTCGTGTTTGTGATACTGCGACTTTTTGGGGTACCGCTTTAGGAACGGCTCTTCATGAGTTGAACGCAAGCTTTATGTCTGAAACGTCAACCGTCTTCCTTTTCGCATGCTTCGCTAGCCTTACCGCCTTTTGTGCGTTGTCAAACGCCAATATGTTCAGCTTCTCCTGAAAACTTTTTATTGCGTCGATGCTTACCCTTGAAGCACCGGCGTTCTTCAGTATTTTTCTGATAGCAAATCCTGATATGTACAATTTCACACCCTAAGTTCCGTTTAACAGGTGTAATAGATACACGATAGGTATATAAACAATCTTGGAATGCGCAATTAGCGGAACTCTGCATTTATTCCTCAACATCTATCCGTGCTTTTTCTTGGTATTCACTACTGAGAATGCTGTATATTAGCTCGTCAACAAACTTGTCCCCATACCGGATATTCGCCCTCAATTCCGCATCCTTCTTAAAGCCTAATTTAATTAGAAGCGATATGGACCTCTGGTTGAATTTCAATACGTTGGCATATATCTTATTTAGTTTTAGTCTGGAGAATGCGAATCCTGTCATCAGCATTATCGCTTCCTTCGCATAGCCTTTCCCCCAGAACTCTTTCCCTAGCCAGTAGCCTATCTCGCCCTTCTTGTTGTCCAGATCGATGTGCTTTATCCCTATTACACCTACTGTAGTGATATGATCGTTCAGTGTTATACACATGTGTATCCCCTCGCCTTCAAGATACGCCATCCTCGCGGACTCTATAAACGCCAGAGCGTCACCTCTGGTGTACGGATATGGAAATTTGCCTGGAGCTGCTATGTTATTCGCTATGTCGGGGTCGTTAGCCAGCAGGGCTATGCGGTCCGCATCATCCGTGCTTATGTTCTTCAGACGCACGGAATATCCCATAGCACTTATCTTCATATGATCATTACTGCTTGGACTCGATATTTTTTATTGTTTGCCATATGTCGCTATCCCTTATGGGATTTGGCTCAATATCCTCTTCGCCAACTCCTTGCCAAACAATTTCTCCACCAACACCGCGTTCTTCCTTATGTCAGGTACGGTTTTTATCCCGTTTGTGTACAGCATGCGTGCCCTGACCCTTCCTATCTGTTCGAGCCTTACCAGATCAAGCAGTTCTCCCTTTATGCCGTACCGCAGCCTTACCCTCATGTCCACCATCCCCCGTACGGATTTGTGCATTAGCTTTGCCAACTCTATTGTAGAGTATATCATCCAGTCCGCATTGTTCAGTTTCGTGAATATCTCGCCCGGGGTAGTGTGGTAGCTCTTTATTATCTCCTGCTCCTTCTTCTCCTCCGCCCAATCCCTTAGCATCAGGGCAGTCGCCATGGCCCTCACTGGATCATACATGCCGTAATCGAGCCTCTCATACTCGTTCAGCAAGGATTTGTTGTAGTACGTGTGCATGCGCGAGACGTATGTATCTTCCGCTTCCTCTGTCGCCCTGACATATGGCCGCATCTCAAGGGTATTGGATATCGTGAACAGTATCCCTATCTCATCGTTGTCCCTCTCTAAAGAGTTGATTATCCAGCGGGCGGACAATGGATCTACGTAGAGTTCGCTTACACGCTTGCCTAGCCTTGTCGCCTTATAAAAGCCCTTCTCCCCCTTTATCGCTTCTATGAACTCGAATGCCATTAGCTCCTCTGTCACCTCGTCGACTATCCTGCTGATATGCGGCTCGCTGCTATACTGGTGACCGTAGAAGCTCTTCATTAGAAATGACACAAGCGACTGCTTGGTATTGAGGAAATTCTCCGAGATAAAAGCCAATATGTGTGTCCTCAGTACAGGCAGCATGCCAAGTTGTGAGTCTATCGGTTCAGGCTTAGCGTTTATGTACGAGCTAGCCAGCTCTTCTATCCTGTCCTTTGTCGAAGCTATCAACAGTGCCCTGCCCTCCTTGTCGTATTTGGGTCGCCCCGCCCTTCCGAACAGCTGCGTTACCTCATTTACGCTCAGCATCTCGCTGGCTCCCCCATCATACCTTGTTATATCCTTCACTAACACGGTGTGAGCAGGCATGTTCACCCCGAGACCTAGCGTGGTGGTCGAACATACCGCCTTTATTATACCGCTTTTGAATGCATTCTCTATTGCCACCCTCTGAGCATGGACCAACCCTGCATGGTGGAACGCCACACCCTTTTTAACTAGGTTCGATAGCTTCATGCACTGCTCAGTAGGCCTTTCAAGTGTGTTTAGAATCTTGTCACCGACCTTTGCAAGCCCCTCATGCTCTTCTTCAGTGAGAAGGCTATTTACGCATTCTGAAAGCCGCACCGCACCGGCCTCGGCGTTCCTTTTCGTGGCGTAGAATACCAATGCCTGCTTTGATTGGGCAATGGTATCCTCAACCACTCTCAATTCGGATATTTTCTTTGAACCTAGAAGCCTCACCGCCGAGTCCATCTCTTTAGGCCCATCGAAGTAATACGCGAGTTCATCGTGGACTACTCCCTTCTTCAACTTCACCGGCCTGTACTCATTCTTTACAAGCTTAGCATTTAGCCATTCCGCTATTTCCTCTGCGTTTCCGATAGTGGCGCTTAGGGCGACTATCTGTGCATCGCATGTGTTCGCGAGCTTTGTGACCAGAAGTTCCAATGTCGGGCCTCTTGAATGGTCTCCCATCATGTGGATCTCATCGAATACTATGCACCCTATGCGGTTGAGCCAGCTTATCCCGTGCCTGAGAAGGCTATCGAATTTTTCTGTGGAGACGAAGAGCATGTCCTGGTTCTGCAACCATGTATCGCTAGAGTCAAGATCTCCTATAGACATGGAGGTCTTTAGGTATGGATATGCTTCCTTGAACTCGGTATATTTCTCCATCACTAGTGCACGCATCGGGGCGATATAAACCGCTTTTTTGTACTTTGATATGATAGCACTGGCGCATGCAATCTCAGCCACAAGGGTCTTTCCGCTAGCGGTAGGCGAAGCGATAATTACATTCTTGCCTTCGGCTACGCCAGCATTTATTGCCTCTTCCTGGGGAGGGGTAAGCCTAGTTATTCCTCTCTTAACTATAGACTCAAGAACCTCGTTTGGGATTCTGCCTTTTAGGGCAAGGATATCCATGTATACCTTATTCCCTATCAGCTATATTAAGGATTAGTTTCTTCACACCATAAAAAGCCCCAGAAAGCACGCTTGCGACCTTGCTTACAGGTCCGTTGCCTGCGACTTTTGCCCTTGTGTATCCTATAGCGGGCGAAATGTACTCATTCCATTCGTAATGGGCCTCTTCGATGGCCGACGCTAGGATTCCGCTGTCTCTTATGTGCCCTATTGCGCTGCCGGATGCCTTCGCGATATAGATGAACGCCCTGGCAGCGTACCCTACCCCTAACAAGGATAAGTCTTTTACCAGAGCAGCCGCAGGGACAATCTTTTCTTCGCTTAGAGCAAGCATCCTTTCCATATGTTTAACGTATGCTGGTGTAGGTATTCGCGGAAGATGCTTCTCCCTTATCCTCCTTACCGCGAATATCTTCATGTGAGAGTCAGGGTCCAGCCTCCTTGGCTTTTCCAGCTGTATCTGCGAGGCGATGCCCTCCTTTAAGCCTATCCTGTTTTGTTCCTTTTGCATGTCTTCTATGTAGCCATACTCCGCCTCTGGGTATCCGATGCCATGAACCTCTGGTAAATTGTCAGGTGGTTGTGGCGCATAGCTTTGCATGATTGCCGAGTTCGAATAGAACGGTGTCCTCCTCTCCTCTGGTGCGGCATCAGGGCGTGTGACATCGAACGCTCCCCTCTCGTGTGTCTTCCTTGCCCTTTTCTTGCCCATGGATTTCAAGCCTGACAACAGGGCGCTGCCTGCAGCGATCAATGATGCCTCGTCAGATGCCTTATTTGACGTGCTGCCGTTGTTTAGTACTTTGGTGAAACCATCTGACGGGATTTCGTATGGAGAGTAAGACTCACCTTGAGATATCTTGTTGCTCACTATCCCGTAGATTGATATGGCATCGTGCTTGTCCCAAAGCTTTACTTTTACGCGATCTCCACTCTCCTGGAAGTTACCCTTTAGATTTAGCAGTATCGTGCTGTAGAACAGGCCGTTCTTCGCCTTGACCGATGTAATCTTATAATAGGGTACGCTTTCATCCTTCGGGCTCAGCTTGAGCACGTCGGATATGATCAGCCTGTCAGTAGTAGCTACTACGGACTGGCCTATTAGTATGGGATGATTGATGAAGGAAAATATCCCATGCCTTGCCTTGTATAGTACGCTCTCACCCTGCAGCGTTACCTCATTGGTGTTTGTTTCTACTCCCTGCAAGACCTTCCCCTTCCTATCCGACCTTGATCCGATAAAAGCTTCAAGAATACAGCAATCCTACTCTTCCTGCCAGATATTTATAGCTTTCTAGGTGTTTTTAGCTAGATGGTATATCTACAGCTTACTTATTAATGATGGTATCTCAGCCAGGGCCTTTACCTTGTGGCATTTTACGCTGTCATATTTCCCATGCCTATCCACGAGTATCGGGGTTATGCCTATACCCTGCGCCCCGACCACATCGGCTTCGTAACTGTTGCCCACATGTATGGACATCTTGGGATCGCAACCGGCCTTCTCCATCGCCTTCTTGAATATCCTCGGATCTGGCTTTGCTGCGCCTGTGAGCTGGGATATTATTACATGCTCAAAATATGCGTCTAGTCCTATAGCCCTGAGGTCGTATGTAAGTTCATCTGTGTAGTTGGATATTATACCGAGTATGTACCCTTGTGCTTTTAGCTTCTTCAACGTGCTTTTTGCATCCGGATACGCGCTTATCTTATTCTCTCTGAATCGTTTGTATGCCAAGTCCGCCCCTTTCTTCGCTATGTCCTTCAACCCTAGCCGCTCGAACACCAGCATATCGTAAATAGTCCAGTACTCTTTAGCCTTCCCCGTATAGTCGTATATGTGGATACCGTGACTTGCATCAACCTCCTTCATTGCTCTCCACATATCTTCTCTGGTAGGGGCTTCTACTCCCAGCTCCTTGAATATGGATGTCCATATGTCTTCAGTAGACCGTGTAGAGTACGCCAGGGTGTCTCCGAAATCGAAGAATATATACGTTATATGGCCATTTACCACGTGACCACCAATATGATTGAGATTCACTAATACTTATTCCTTACGTAGCGTAAAAGCCTTTGTAAGATTATCACCAGTAGCAGTTTGGGATTAGAGCATAAGCTCCCCTCTCCTGGAACCTATCTCTTCTTTCAACGAAGCCACGAATTCCTCCAGCCTGATACCCATCTTCTGCTTGCCTGACCTGCTTCTTACGGATATCATCTGTGACTCCGCCTCCTTCTCCCCGAGTATCACCATATAAGGTATCTGTTGCGTCTGCCCGTCTCTTATCTTGTACTGGAGGGTCTTGTTTGATGAGTCAAGCTCTACCCTTACGTGCTGCTCCTTGAGCCGCTTGGATACCTCTTCGGCATAGGCATTGGCCTTGTCTGATATCGGAAGCACCCTGACCTGGGTCGGGGCAAGCCACGTTGGGAACTTTCCTTGGAGGTGCTCTATCAGTATGGCAAGGAACCTTTCAAGGGAACCATAGACTACCCTGTGCAGCACTATCGGCATGTGCTCCTTGCCATCCTCTCCAGTATAGCTCAGGTCGAATCTCTGCGGGAGCTGGTAGTCGAGCTGTATGGTGGCGCACTGCCATTCCCTGCCTAATGAGTCCTTCACGTCTATGTCGATCTTTGGACCATAGAAGGCGCCTTCCTTCTCCTTTACCTCGTACTTTATGTTGTTCGCTTTCATCGCCTGTATCAGGTCGTTCGTTGCCTTCTCCCATGTGGCTTCATCGCCCATATGGCTGTCAGGCATCGTAGAGAGCTTGGCCTTGTACTCTAACTTGAATATCCCATACATCTCATTGACAAATCGCAGCATGGCATTTATCTCGTCTTCTACCTGATCATCCCTCATGAAGATGTGTGCATCGTCCTGGGTCAACTCCCTGACCCTGAAAAGCCCGCTCAGCGCCCCGCTTATCTCGTTCCTATAAAGCTTGTCGAAGTCGGCAAGCCTTAGGGGCAGGTCCCTATAGCTCCACTTCCTTGCCTTGAACAGAAGCATCGCGAACGGGCAGTTCATCGGCTTCAGCCCTACCTCTTGGCTGTTTGCGTCGAATACGAACATATTCTCCCTATAGTGATCGATATGTCCGCTGATGTGCCAAAGCGCAGTGTTGGCCATTATCGGAGTGGCGACCATCTGATAGCCATATTCATCGAGCTTGTCCCTGATGAACCTCATCAATTGGTCGTATAGTATGTAACCATTCGGGTGCCAATAGACCATTCCCTGCGATACTTCCTGGAATGAGAATAGGTTCTGCCTCTCGGCTATGGTCCTATGATCGCCGTCTGGAAGACCGGACCAGTCGGACTTCTTCGCCAGGGAGGTATCGTAAGTGTGCTTCTTAGCTTTCTGCACAACTTTCGCCCCCATGCCATAATATCTTGACATTTCAGCTAGGGGGTGACCCTTAACATCCAACTTAAGGCTCTTGTTCCAGCCGAACGGCGCATGGCTGACCTTGAGTCCTGATTTCTCGGCTTCCTTGACCATGTAGTGAAAGAGGTTCATGGCTCTCTGCGGTTCTTCAAGATTCGAGCTCAAGTGTGCGAATGGGTATATAACCATGTTGCCCCGCTTTAGCTTTCCTGTAAACTCTACCGCTTCTTTTATCGCCTTGCTTGCATCTGCTTCATTGTCGCCGTTCTCAATGGCCACAAACAGCACTAGTGCGTCATCTACAGAGTTGCTCTTCTCGCTGCCGCTCTCATACACCTTCGACTCGGGCTCTATTGGCTCGTACTCTATCCTATTAACGTCAAGCTGCAGAATCCTCATAATATCATCTAATAAGCTTTGTAGGCACTACAATAAGCAAGAAACCTATTAATAATGTTAGTCGCTGAGTCGCCTATTGTCATTTTCTGCCTACTATGATTGTTTTGTGGGTGCTTTGCCACTCTCGGAAGCTCATCTGAATGCTGTGATAGCAAGTCTATGCTCATGCCACTGGGTTCCCGTATTCCTCTTTTGCCCTTCTGAATCACGAAGGCGCTTTCAGAAAGTCGCCACATTCAATCTTCGGCACCAACGCTCCATGCCGTTGAGATCGATTGCCAACTCCGGCAGGTTCTTTCTTCACGATGTTGTTTCCATGAAATCACCTTCTACTTATCATTAATGACGTCAATGACAAATCTCCCAGCTTCACTGAGGCCGGATGCTCCATAGTTGCTCCCCACCCTGTCAATTTCTATTAATCCGAGTCCTGTGAGTATCCTTGAGTTCAACTTCAGGCTAGATAACGGGATTCCATAGCTCTCCGGTATCCTGACAAGCAACGAGCTTATGCTGCTGTTATGTCCTTGTATTTCAGGGAGGATGAGCAATTGATTCCTGCTGATGGCCTTAGCTAACAGGCGCCTCAAGCATTCCCTGCTTGTGCCTTGTATTCTGTTTCTGTTTGGCTAGGCATCACTTCACCTGTTTACTACTCTTTTAAAAAAGATGATTATAAGGTCTCTGGGCAGGTCGATATGCCAGTATTTATTGTTTTGCCCGTTCTACATGTAATTGGCGAGATTGAACTGCTTCGTTGGGATCTCCCCTCCGCCTATGCCACCTAGAACGTTTTCTATCTCCTCTTTTATCAGCATCAGCCTTTGAGTTATGTACGGCTCTAACTTGTACCTATTGGCCAACGTTATCGCGATGTTCAAGTATTTTTCTATTCCGCCTTTCGATATCGTTAGGGTTAATTTGCCGCTGCAACGCTTACATTTTCCGCTAAGGGGTATACGCCTATACTTTGCATTGCAGTTTAAACACCTGAATGTCTGTTTTGAGAATGAGTGCATATTCCCTATCAAGTCAGGGATGAAATGGCTCAGTATCAACTTTCTGGAGGTATCCTGCCTATCGACAGTACATAACAAATCCATCAGCTTGAATTGCAGGTCGATCTTCTCCTGCATGGTCTTCATTTTCGTGTATGCGCTTTTTATCGGCGCATTTGATATAACGTCAGGGCCACAGCTATGCGTGAAGTTTATGTCTTGGTATTTGCTGTTGTCCTTCAGCCTGTTTGCCACTAGTTCCATTTGTACATCCCCAGGAGGAGCGCCCTCCATTGTCTTTTCGTAGAATTGGATGTCATATCCATTCACAACCTCCATCGCATGGACCTCATCGTCTACCTCTTCCGGAAGGACGTTCACTGTTAAGATAAGTGGCGCGTCCATTGTGCCGCCTATAGTCACCGGGAGGTATTTCTTGGAGAAGTTTATCAGTGCGTCAAGAAGTAGCATAGTCGTATCTTCGTCCCCGTCACAGTTCCTCCTTCTTGCAGTTATGGTGTACGGATGCGCAAATCCCACATTCGCGTCAGTGAACCCTATTATCCTGCCTAGCACTCCGCATGACGTATGGGGGGATAACGTTATCACGTTCTGGCATAGCAGGTCATCGGCGGTCTTTGCGTTATAATACGGCTCAAGCCCGTAATACTTGGTAAGTAGATCGTCTACGAAGCCGGCGACCCTCAACAGGTATTCTCCCCCCCTCTTATTCAATATCACGTCCTGATGACGAAGCTCGACTAGTTGGTCGTCCCTTTCCAAAGGATTGCCAAGGTAGTCCTTTTCATAGCCCATCTCCCTCAGCCTTTGTACAGACACCTTTATCTCCCTAGGATAGAAGTGCGTCATCGGCGTATCGGTGGCATCGAACCTGGAGGTTCCGTCTTTGAATATGTATATGTTATGTAAGCTTCGGAGTATGCCTTTCTCTAATGGTTCGGCAATCTTGTCCTTGCTTACGAGCCCCTTTACCCCTTTTATTATCTTCGGCATAGTCTGGATCTTGATTCTTTTTGCTGCATCATCCATGTTCCTTATTATGTCTATCTTTGTTATGCCGCTACTCCTCTCTTTGCCACCACAATATGGACACGGCTCTTCGGTTATGCTCCGCCCGCAACTCTTGCAACGCCTATCCAGTATCGTCCTTGCGTTGTGTGTTGTGCAATATGGGAATGTTATCAGTTCTCCCCCTTTCGTGCACGTGTACATTGCTATGTCAGCTTCTATAGTAGGCATGCCGAATCTCTTCTTATCGTCTGCATATGCCTTGGAGATGTTCCTCTCTTTGCCCCCATACTCTCCTATTGGAAACAGCACATGTGGCGCAGGTTTCATTAGCCTCTCCCTTGCTTTTTCAGGTCTGCCCATCCGTGCGCCTATCCTAGTAGACCTTTTCATTATAACGAATGGCGCTACAGCGTTCAGTACACGCAGGGTCTCTTGAGGTGGGATATATTTGCCGAGTATGTCTTGCTTCAGGTTCAGTTCGCCGTTATCTGTTAACCCCAATGATGTGAAAAGGCTTTGTGCATGATCATTTTTTATTAGTATGGTGCCCACGTTGTCCTTGTGAGGTATACACAACTTCTCTATTGTGGTTCTCAGCGTGTTGGTGGACTGCAGTTCGACAGTTGCTAGATCGAATATGCTATTGCCGGTCTTCTCGGTTTTTGATTCGAGAAGCGCTGCCACCAACTCTCGGGCTTCTTGGATCGTAATGTCAGCATAATCGTATATGTACATCGGATGCATTGGCACCCCGTATGACTTAGATTTCTCATATGCCTCTTTGAACGATGGGACGCCTTTTATCTCGTCTGTGAAACCTTTCTGCCTTAGCTGCAGTGCCCACAGCTCCTCTACATAACTGGATGGCAGTAGTGGCGTGTTTGTTTTCTTGAAATCCCCAAAACTGATTAGGATGTCCCCAACTGCCAGTATTTTAGATATACTGCCCATAATCGCTTTTGCGGTCTCGACATCATTAACCCTGAATGCCTCTCCGTTATTGAGCTTGACAAAAGGCCCTTCTATGCTATCGACCGGAGTGGCTATGCACCCTTTTCCTGGCTTTTCCACCTTTACCTGTGTGCCTGTGGCTATAAACTCGTCAAGGACGTGCATCGTGGCCGGATTGAATCCTTTGGCTGCTATGCCTGTCAGCCTTGACCTGCCATACCTCAGCCTGAAACCGCCTCTCATGTCCGGATAGGAGAACACTGGCCTTCCGGCGACAAGCTCCTGTAGGAACACCGCATTCTTCTTGTTCTCCACGGAAAAGGAAGCGGCGTTGCCTGAAACTGCCTTTTCCACTTTTATTACCCCGTTCAGCCATGTCCAATCCAGTCCCACCAGCTTTGTGGTCTTTGAGACGCTTTTAGCCTTTTGGGCTATGCCTTCGCATACCACAAGGCCTATGCCGCCCCTTACCCTGTTGGTAATCGGCTGCTCTTTTCCTGTGCTATCGAGCCGCTTGAGATTCCTATGGATGCTTACCTCTATCTCCTCTGTCGGCAGACCATCGACACACACGGGGCAGTTCTCCAGTATCACCTTCATATCCTTCTCGGTTGGAAGGTACTGCAGCCTGGCACACCTTGAGTGGTATAGCAGCATCTCTTCTACGTATCGCTCGACCTCCGGAGCTGTTGCATGATATTGCCCTATGTTAAATATTCTCCTTGCGTAATCGGCAAGCGCCACGGATAACGCAGCGCTCGTACCTCCGGCCCCGCGTATTGGCCCTGCGTAAATCACTGCTGCATAATCTGAGCCGTCAGGATACTTGTGTATTTCTACACCCTGAAGGCCTTCGGTAGGCGCCACCAGGATTCCTTCGGTGAGTATGGATAGACCAACGCGCACTGCGAGCGTCAATCGCTTCTGGAGCTCCATCTCAAACCTGCTATTGGTGCATATCTCTTTCACTATCTCAAATGCGAGCTCCTGCCTTGACTTCCCTTCCTTGCTTCTGCTCTTTATGATATCGGCAAGGCCATGCACCCCTATTATCCCCTCCACCCTGGATGCCAAATCAGGGGCGGATTTTATCTCTACGAAAGTTTCGGGGTCATAGCCCTTGGTTCGCGCAGCATCAGCTACCTTGTTGGCCTTCTCGAAGCCATCGGATAGCACTTTAAAATATTCCTTTATTTCCATCTATTGCGCCTCGCTGCTGAAGTCCATTGATACTATGTTGCGTGTCCTCATCTCGTACACCGGCAATATGCACGGCGATGGTATGTGACCCTGCCTTATCTGATAATCCGTCCTTGACTGCCATGTTCCGCTATTTATGATATCAACGCCATGGTAGTTGCTTATCCCATTCTTGTGTATGTGTCCCATGTGCAGTATGTCTGGAACCTTATCTATAACGAGATTGTCGTTCTTGCTGGGCACTATTATGTTTCCCCCGTATATCGGGGATAGGTGCCTTCGTTTAAGCACTTCGATCATCGCCTTCTCGGGCTGTGCATAACTGAGCCCAGGGATAGATGCAATCATCGAATCTAGTGATGTGCCGTGATATGAAAGTATATCGATGCCATTGAGCGTAACGTATGATGGATTTGACATTATATGTATGTTGTCGCGCTTGAAGTCTTTTATTATGTCCAGACCCAGAGGAGGCTGAGGTTCGGCCCTTTGCACCGCGTCGTGATTTCCTGGTATCATGAACACATGTATGTAATCCGGGATGTTCTCTAATATCTCAAAGAGCTTCTTATACTGGAGATAAATGTCCAGTATGGCAAGATTGTCCTGCTGGTCTGGATATATCCCTATCCCATCCGCTACATCCCCTGCTATCATTATGTATTTTATCTTTCCGGCAAGGTCCTTATACTTCCCCTCAAATGTTTCGCCATTCAGCCATTGTATTACTCTATTGAAGTTCTTCTCCAGGAACATCTTGCTGCCGACATGAACATCAGACATAAAGCCTATAGCAAGATCCTCCTTAATCTCCTTCCTGTTCTTTATAGGCACGTCCGGAAGCAGTATCTCGTTGGCTATCAGAAGTGCACCTGCCTTCTTTCCTTTAACTGCTATGACCTCATCATTTACCAGATTCGTGGCTTTTCCGAAAAGCGCCTTGGCGAAACTAGATGTCCCGTTTGTGAATATTACGCGCGCCTCTGCCGTATCGTCCTCTATTATCACCATCAGGTTGCCATTCCTTGTAGTCATCTTGCTTGTGACTATTCCGACGATTGACATCTCCCTCCCATCGGCAAACCCTTTCATGTTCTCGATCGACTGCAGCAGACCGAACGCATCTTTCCTGTGTTCCTCTATTATACCCTTGATCCTTCTTAGCCTGTCCCTAAAATACACGACAAAATCGTTAGTTGTGCCCTCTGCCCTTTCGGACGCTTTGCTGTTTATCGCGTAGCTCGCATCATATTCCGCTGCGATTGGGTTGAAGTCTGATGACCTTAACACTTCTATAGGAAGCGGCATCTTGACTGCCTTGAGCTCGTCGATTGTTGCCTTTATCGTTATGGCGCTCACTATCCTAAGGGTTGATCCATCGCTGCCCTCTTCGAGCTTTGAGGCTAGAAGCGATATATCTATACCCTCTAGTACATCATCGGTTACATCTCCGGAGAGAACTATCTTCGACTGCGACAGCGCTTTGACTAGCTCCTTTACTGCTTTTTGCTCGGCCATGTTAATTGCGAGGGCATGTTATTCCTTGACTGATTCAAGCAAACTAAGAATGTTCCATATCATTGTTCGCGCCTGCGGAGGCAGATTGATATCATTACTGACCTCATCGAGATTGTATATTGCACCGGATACCCTCACAGTATAATCTCCACTAGCTGCGTTTAACTTGTTCTTCGCCTCTACAACTGCGCTTCGTACATTCTTTGGAACGCTGGTGTCACCTATCAACATCTCCATCTTTTTTGTTATGTCATCAATTAATGCGGCTATCCGCTTCTCATCATTCTTTTCCATAGTACCACCTGCACTCTAAGAGATAAGCATTAAGATGTACTTATTAACTTATTTAGTTGTTTGTGACTTCGCATCAAATGGACAGGTTGAATGCGGTCCTCGCATAGTATCCCAATATGATGGTTATCGCTGCTGCGCCCAAAGAGATCATAAGCGTCCTCGTTGTCCTTTTCAGCATGTCGCTGTTGCTCACTATCGAGATAATCATCGATATGACCGTAAGTGCCATTACGGTAAACAGCACCGATATTGCTATTGCGCCAGCACCAGACATCCCGAACAAGAACGGCAGAAGAGGCAACAGGCTGCCTACGAAGTAAGGCACGCCTACAAAGAACGCGGATCTGATAGGCGTAGTCCTTTGATTGCTCCCTCCAGTGGCTTCCGTGACGCTTTTTTCGTATTCTGTAGAGATGTAAGCCCCGCCAGCCATCGACAAGGTTCCTGATATCGCGACAATGAATCCGGCTATTGCGATGAGCAGAGGCGTCCTGAGTGCGGCGCCGAACCCTGCAACCACCGCAAGGATCTCAACAAGCCCGTCATTCATGCCGAACGCGACATCGCGTATGTTAGTGAGTATGGTGCCGTACTCTATTATCTTTGCTTCTAGCGGCTCTTCCTGCTTGTGCTCGTCCTTATCGATTGCAAGTATTATGCTTCTCTCCTTACCACTCATATTTGACAGTGTTGTGGCGTCGAGTTTCCTGTGGAGCTGTTCTTCGAAATATTCTATAGTCTTCACCGAAAGGGCTAGTCCGAATATCCTCCTTATGAGGATTATGCTACCAGTATAGAATACGACGCTCACTTTTGGCTTCTGCACCTTATTTATCTCGAGAACCTGCCCCCACATGCCTTTATGCTTAGCTTCAAGTGAGACGAGCCTGATGAGTATCTTCTTGAGCTCCACATTGCGTTCCATGGCGGCTAGCTTCTTGAATACCTCTGCGTGAAGCATCTCGCGCTTGTAGAGCTCCTTGATACACTTTATTGCCTCTTTATTTGCTGCCATATGCTCTATAATCGACATGTGCTTTAATAAGCCTTGGTGAGCCCATATTTTTCTGATGTCGCTTTACTTGGTGGGGTGGAATGTTCCGTACAGATTACTTATAGTGTCTGGTAAATGCTCTTTTCTATCAGCGAAAGCCTTAACGCTAAAGCGTTGAGGCAGGACAGATTACTATGCCGGCAAAGACTGCCACCAACGACCCTGAAGCGGCTAGCATAGATGCGTCATATGACGGTCTAA
>JAJYEJ010000019.1 GCA_021785805.1 Microcaldota archaeon
TGAGCTAGTGCTTTTCATGCGCTCACTGGTCTGCCAGCTCCATCCCTGGATAAAGCGGGAACTTATCGCAGAGCTCGATCACCTTTCTCCTTACCTCGGTTATCTTGTCGTTGTCTTTGATCCTTTCCTTGAAGCCCTTTAGTACTTCGTTCCTCTTATCCTTGTCTTCCGGGAGCTCCTCTCCCTTTACCTCGTTTATTACGTCGGCTATGAGACCGCCTATCAGCCGCATCTCTGGCTCCTTCATCCCCCTCGTGGTCAAGGCGGGCGTACCTAGCCTTATGCCGCTCGGATAGAACGGCGATGCAGGCTCATTAGGTATGGTGTTCTTGTTCACCGTTATTCCTGCGGCGTCAAGGGCATCCTGCACGAACACCCCTTTTCCTTTTCCGTGCTGTGTCAGGTCTATCAGTATCATGTGGTTATCGGTGCCTCCAGTCACCAGCCTTACGCCGTTCTTCTTCAGGCTGTCTGCCAGAGCCCTGGAGTTGGCGACTATCTGCCTCGCATACTCCCTGAACTCCGGCTTCGAAGCCTCAAGAAGCGCGATTGCTATGCCAGCCGTCGTATGGTCATGAGGGCCTCCCTGCATACCGGGGAATATGGTCTTGTCTATCTTCGAAGGAAGCTCTGGATCCTTTTTCATCCCCTTCTCGGTCACCATTATGATTGCGCCTCTCGGCCCCCTTAGGGTCTTGTGCGTCGTAGTGGTGACGACATGGACGTACTGGACAGGGCTCTTGTGAGCGCCTCCGACGACCAGCCCGGCGACGTGCGCTATGTCGGCTGCCAGGTATGCTCCCACCTCATCGGCTATCTTCGCCATTTCCTCGAATGGGAACTCCCTAGTGTATGCCGTCGACCCAACCCATATAAGCTTAGGCTTGTTCTCGACGGCTAGCTTCCTCGCCTCTTCTATGTCTATGTAGCCATCCGGTTTCACATGGTATGGGATGCTCCTGAATATCTGCCCTGTTACGCTCATCTTCCCCCCGTGCGTAAGGTGGCCACCATCAGTGAGGTTCTGCCCCATTATCACGTCCCCTGGCTTGCATATTGCCATGTAGACCGCCAAGTTTGCAGGCGAACCGGAATAGGGCTGTACATTGACGTACGGCACGTCGAACAGCTTCTTCGCCCTCTCTATGGCTGTCTTCTCTATCTCGTCTATGAACTGGTTGCCCCCGTAATACCTCTTGCCCGGATAGCCTTCCGAGTACTTGTTCGTAAGCACCGATCCCATCGCCTGCATGACAGCCACGCTCGTGAAGTTCTCCGATGGTATCATCTCCAAGCCGGTGCGCTGCCTGTCCAGCTCTCGCTTAATCGATGCATATACCTCAGGATCAGCTCCGCTTATCTCGTTAAACCATATCATTACAGCACCCTCATCGTAGATGATTATGCCTAATGCATTAAAATATGCCTGCCTGCAGCGACTTTTACCTGGTTACAGGACTGGCCGGCATCGACTCCTTCCCTACTGGGCCGAGATGTTGCCACCCTGGCTGCCTATAACGAGCGTGCATTCGCTGTCTATGCACTGACACGATGTAGGCACCGATATTATGTACTCTGGGTTGACGTACGGGCACACTCTTGAGACTGATGCTACGGTGCTGTTGAAGTATGCCATGTATCGCTGCAGGTACTGCAGGTTTATGCATGTGCTCTGCTGTGGCAGGCCATTCTGGCAGTACGTCTTGGGCACCTTTGTGCATTGGGATGTTGTCTCGCATGCTGAGAACGCACCTGTGAGATTTGAGATGGTACCGTTGCCCTTGATCCCAGTAGCGTTGACGGACTCGTTTACTGTGACGTTCACTTTCCCATGCCCGTCTTCGCCGCCGTGGCTCTCATTCCTTGATATGATTACCTCATTGCCGTTATGCTCTATCCTGATTCCTGCCGAGGTATTGTTTATATAGAGCTGATTACTGTTACCATGCGTCTCTATCTCTACCTCTGCGCCTTCCCCGACCTGGGCGCCTTCGCCTATGCTCCCGTTCAGCCCCATGCCGACAGTGACATTAAGGTGCTCCCTTCCGTGATCCTTTACCTCCAGCATTCCCTTGTTGCTTATTCCGATTATGGCATTGCTGGATTGGTAGATATTTATGACAGGAAGCATCACCATCTTGCCGCTGCCTGTCATGTGCAGGGACTCGGCGAGATTCACGTCGAGGTTGACCCATGAGGTGCCGTTCCCTGAGATATCTATGGCCCCAGGTATAATTATGTCGCCGGTTGGAATGAACACGTTGCTCGTCGTTCCGTTTACCGTGGCGGTGACGTTCGATACCTCAAGCTTAAGCTCATCGTATGCGCCCTTTGTGATGTTAGACGCGGCCACCAGCTGGGATATGTTGTTAAGCGCCGCCAGGTTGAACGTCTCCGGCGTGTTGAGCACAGCATACCACTTTCCTGTCGAGGCGCTGTGCACGCTCATGTTGCTCACCGTGACGTTGACAGCACTCACGATCGAGGCGTTAAGCGGAGGCGAGTCCGATATGCTGAAGACAGTGTAATTAGGAGGAGCCGAAGTAGCGGACGTTACGGTGGAGGCTCCTCCCGATGTTCCATTTACGACGGATGGGCCATTGGGGAACTTCATTGCGTGGTTGCCCAGCGCGACTATGGCTAAGCCGCTCACTATTATTATTGCGAGCACTGCGGCGGTAGCCCTGAACATGGCAGAATCCGTGATGCGCTGCATTGGCGTCCTCACCCTGCCATACATTGAGTCCTCGTCGAAATTCGGGTCCTTCTCGTAGTACTTCCATTTCAGTATGAATGGGTTGTATACCTGATGTATTGCACCCATGGCCAGCAATTCCTTTATGTGCTGATTGACAGTTGATGGCGCAAGATCCAGGCTCTTCGATATGTCGGTAAGAGTTAGCTTCTTCTTCTCCAATAACTCGAGAATCTTCTTTTTCGTATCCCACGTCTTGGACATGATAACCAGTCAACCTATGAACTTCAACGAATAAATACCCTTTCGGATATTTCGGTTTTATTAAGGTTTTATTAAGTAGAACTCATCTTCCTGTAATGTGGAACGACCCGGTCGGCAGTTGCTGCATTATGGAATCCAGGTCATCATATGACAATACCTTCGCTACCATCTTGGCGGCGTCGGATTTCTTTTCCTTGCCCTGAGTCACCCTGATATAGGGGGATATCCGGTCCTTCTCCTCCCTTCTCGTATATGCCAACATCGATTCGGATACAAGCTTTCCATCCTTCGCATACATGACAAGCTCCAGGGACATGTTCCTGTACCATTCACGTTCTCCGCTGAGCAGGAAGCTTCCGGTCCCGAGGGTTCCCTTGCTCTTCGACTTGCTTACCTGGTCCCTGCGCATCGCGTACACGTCTACTGTGTGGAGGTTATCCTTCCATGCGCTCGAGTAGCATGCGGCGAACTGGGCTACCTCTTCCCTTATCTCCTTGCCTGTCTTCGTCCCATCCTTCAGAACCACTACGGATGCGCCGAATATATCAGCATGGAAGAACAGGTCATCGTCTTCGAAATGCTTCGCGTTTATGAGCTCGTTCTGATGGGCATCCTTCCCCCCTATGACCAGCATCCCATCCCTTGTGAACGACCAGTGGAACTTCTCGTACCACTCCTTTTTCTGCTTCATCACCGCCTTGTTCTCCTTCTCCTCCTTCGCTTTCGCTTCTTCCCTCTCCTGCCTGTGCTTCTCGAGCCTTGCCTTCAGCTCCGCTACCGCCTTCTTCGCCCCTTCCTTTTTCTGGGCGAGCTTCTTGGCTCTCTGATAATACGAGTCGGCGTTCTGCTGCGCCGTTTCAGTGAAACGAATCTTGACTTCCAAGCTTACCAAGCTATATTGGGGCGCCAGTTATAAATGAGATTATAACTGATATCAGGAACCCTATGGCGCCGATGAGCAGTATGCCGAGTATGATTACCTTCGCGCTCCTGTTGAACTCCGTGTTGGTCGGCTTATAGCTGATATTGAGAATGTGCTTCGAATTCTGGATGAATGTGCTTAGGCTCTTTCCCGGATTCAGGTTCATCGTATCCCCTTGTTTTGATTTGCCGTAGAAACATTAATATTGCTGCTTCTTCAGATTATCTTTAGATTACATTTATAATATTGTTTGTTGCGTTTTTATTCCTTTCTGTGATCCTTATGCCGCACTATGATGCTGTAGTCATACGTTTTGGTGAGTTATGGCTGAAGGGCAGGAATAGGGGCTCCTTCGTAAACCGCCTGTACACCAATATACAGCGGGCGCTTGATGGCCAGGAATATGAGAAGCTGGTAAAGGCCAGGGATCGCTTCCTTCTCATGCTCAACAGAAAGTCTGACATCAATGCCATAAATGACATCCTGTCAAGGACTTTCGGCATATCGTGGTTTGCGCCGGTTGTCTTCGTCAAGAACGACATGCCTTCCATAGTCAGGGGGGCTTCGGACATCGCCAAGGGCCACAAGGAGGCGAGGATAGAGGCGAGCAGGTCGTACAAGAAGGTGCCGTTCAACTCACCTGATATAGTAAGGGCATTCCTGCGGAAGAAGGGCAAGCTTGGATTCGTGCCGGACAGGGATGCGGACGATACGCTGTACATAAACGTCACTGAGGAGAACACGCAGATCAACATGAACAAGGCCCAGGGGTCAGGCGGCCTGCCCGTGGGCACATCCGGAAGGGCGGTGGTGCTGCTCTCCGGAGGCATAGACTCTCCAGTTGCATCGATATATGCGATGAAACGCGGCCTTGAGCCTATCTACCTCCACATGCATGCCTTCCCGGACAACGCGGACGCCGCTTCCTCCAAGATATCCGACCTGCTTGGCGTTCTTGATGGCTACCACAGGAGCAAATCCTATATGGTGCCATCCCACATATTCCAGTCAGCGATAATGAAGGTGCCGTCAAGGTACGAGCTGGTGCTGTTCAAGAGGTTCCTCTACAGGTTGGCTGAGAGGATAGCGGCCAAGGAGGGAGCCGATGCGATAGTCACGGGGGAGAGTCTCGGCCAGGTCGCGTCACAGACCGCGAGGAACCTCATAGCCTCTGAGAGGGGCACACGGATACTTGTGATCAGGCCCCTCATAGGATTCGACAAGAACGAGATAGTGAACGCGGCGAAGAGGATAGGCACCTTCGACATTTCGGCAAGGCCATACAAGGATGTGTGTTCGCTCAATGCGCAGAATCCTGCCACATCCGCAGATCCGGACACCATAGATGAGTTCTACAGGAAATGCAAGCTCTCTGGAGTCTTGACTAGGACATTAAAGTCGTCTCTGGTCGTCAGGCAATAGTTCCAGGCTTCCTGACTATTGCGTTGTATGTGGTTTCCGCATCCCTATCGATGCCATATTGCCTCTTGAAGTAGGCGGTTATGTTAATCACGTCCCTCTTGAGGAACGCATGCGCTCTTGGGTGGTCGGTCACTACCGCCTGGCCCATGTCGATCAGGTACGGCTCGCCATTCCACATCAGTATATTATACTCGCTGAGATCAGCGTGGACCAGCTTGTTCTTGTACAGACGCGCGGTGTCGCTAAGTATCTTGTCAAACGTCCCTTCCGGATCGTCCAGCTCACAGTCCTTCAGCCTTGGAGCCGGGACACCGTCGTTCCCTATGAACGACATCGCGAGTATGCTGCCGTTGAACATCAGCGGCACTGGCACCCTGACCCCGGCCTTCATCGCGGCGTTCAGGTTCAGGAACTCCTTCTTGCACCACCACAGCACTATGCCCAGCTTGCTCAGCTTCGTCTTCCTCTTCGCGAACCTCCTGTCCCCTATCACGTACTCGTCCATCTTGAAGAAGGACGACGTCTCCACCCTAAAAAACTTGATGATGACCTGCGACATGCCTTTTACCAGATCCGCCGCACCCGGATCAGCAACGTAGACGTCTGCCTCCTTGCCCCTGGCTATCGGGTAGTTCAGCTTCGCTATTATGCCCTTGTTGATGAACTTGCTAAGGAAGATCATCGTCTTGGTGTCGAATATCCCTTCGTCTACCTTGTTCTGCTCCTTCAGGACGTATTCTTCCCTTCTTTTCTGTTTACGCTTCGACAGTCTACGTGCCATCTCGTTACACCAGAACCCGCACAGTCTTGCATATCCTTTTTAATGCTTTCTTTCTTATACTTATTGTTTAGGTGTGAGAATGGCCGAACGAGTTAGAACAAAGGATGTATTAGTCATAGACCCGAGTCTTCAATATGAGAGGCGTTTGCGTTACATGGAGAAGCACGCGGGATGGGAGATCTTCAAGAGGGTCTTCTGGGGGCTGTATGTGTTCGTTGTGGGGATAATACTGCTTATCTTCTACAGGACAGTGCCTGGAGCGACCATCAACCTGGAGTCGTTCTTCGGTTGGATATTCGTGATATTCGCGGTATTCTACATAGTGTTCGGCTTCAGCACATCGCTGCACCTGAAACTCATGAGAAGGTACGCTTAATCCTTCCATATTTTTCATTTTTTATTTCTTCATTTTAATTACAGTTCTTTTTGTTCAACTTCGTGCAAAAGGAGAGGGGCAACCAAAGCAATTTATAGATATCAGAATGAATTAGTACGCTGGTTTTGATGCAAGTGAAAAACATATACCATCACAAGAATTACAAGCTATTCCCATTGATACCGATAGCCCTGCTGCTGATAAGCCTGGTGTTCATACCGAGGATACCGCTGGACTCCTCGCTCAAGGGCGGGATAAATGTCCAGCTCCAGACGAACTCTACGGTCGATATAAGGATGCTTACGGCCGAGATCGATTCCAAGATACCCGGTGCGCAGGCCAGCATATCCACCTCCCCTGGGGGCATATCGGTCACTATTGCGACAAACTCGAGCCTTGCCGCGGCTGAGCAGACCCTGTTGCAGCTATACAGCTATGATGGAAACTACTCGACAGCCGCTTACAGGATTGCTACGCTTCAGCTGGCGCTGAAGAACCAGAGCAGCAATGCGACGCTGCAGACTGCGCTGCAGGGCGAAGAGGCCAACCAGAGCAGGGCGCTCGCCCAGATGGATACGGCGACGGCAGCCATGCTGGCAAGCCTGAAGCCACTGCTCAACAACACCTATGCTTACAATACTTCAGACCCGGCCAGCATGATAACGGCCGCTAAAAGCTCGTACACCGATGCATCGGACAATTACAAGAATTACGTCGTAAACACGCTGCAGCAGTCGGTGCCGTTCACAACCTATTCATACAACGAGGTAACGCCTACGCTCGGCGCCTATTTCCTTGGCCAGATGGTCTGGATAATCATAACCGCATTCATACTGGTGGCCATAGCGGTCTTCCTGCTCTTCAGGACACCCATACCATCACTTTCGGTGGTGTTCGGTTCGGGGAACGACATCCTTGTGGCGCTTGGCGCCATGGGATTGTTCGGGATACCGCTCGGGGTCGCATCCATAGGAGGATTGCTCATGCTCATAGGCTACTCCATAGACACGGACATGCTGTCCGCCATAAGGATATTGAAGAGAGGGGAGGATACCCCGGCAGAGAGGGCGTTCGGCACGATGAAGACCGGAATGACCATGACCTTCGCCGCCATAATCTCGTTCTCCATACTGCTGATAATCTCCTATGTGACGTTCATACCGACGTACTTCGACATATCGAGCATAGTGCTGTTCGGGCTTGTCGCTGACTTATTCACGACGTGGCTTGGCAACACTCCGATGGTGCTCTGGTACAAGCAAAAGAAAGAGGCGAGGATATCATGAGCAACGGATCGTCATATCTTAGGGACAGGAGGATAATCACCTTGCTGGTAGTGTTCATAGCCCTCGCCGCATTGGATGCTGTTTACGGCCTTCACTTCGGAATAGAGTTTATAGGAGGCACGCAGATACCGGTAGCGCTGGAGCACCCGGTCAACGTCAGCGCTGAGAGCACGCTCATAGCTGCGCTCCAGCAGAGGCTTTCGACCTTCGGACTGCAGCAGGTCACAGTAGAAGGCATAGGCAATTCTGAGCTTTACATCGTTCTGCCCACTACCTCGGCCACCAGCATCAACCAGACGCTCAACATCATCGAGAGCCAGGGAAGGTTCGATGGGATAGTAGACGGCAGGCAGGCGCTCAATGGCAGCAGCATATTGAAGGGAAGCATAGGCTCGCCTCCGCCTGAGGTGTCCAACAACACCGTCGGATGGATAGTGAACTTCTATGTCACCCAGACGGCAGCGGTCCGCTTCTCCAAGGTAGTTTATGGGCAGGCACTGCAGCCGATGTACCTCTTCCTCGACAGGCCGCTGAACACAGCCATAGTGATAGACGAAACTTGGCTAGCCAACGTCTCTTCCGGACTGGGCACTTCGCAGGCGCAGAGCGACATGCAGAGCGCGCTCTCGTACGGTAACCAGACGATACCGGTGCTTGTGGACTACGGCACGCCGCAGAGCGAGAACAGCATAGTGACTTATCTTAAGACTAACAAGGCGCTTTACACCACGGTCTTGGCGAGCGATACCATGAACCAGAGCACGGTCGCTTACCTGAAATCTATGAATTACACCGTAAAGCTTGAGAGCAGGGCGAACATGACCCCCGCTTATGTCCCGTCCTCCACCAATGGCACCATCATTGACTACTGGCCACTTGTCGGTCTTCTTTCTGCTCCTGTGCTTGAGGCAGGCATAACGAACGGCAGCGTCTCAACCAGCTACCAGATAAGCGGCACTGCCCCGCTCACCATACCGCCGGGTGAGAGATACGCGTACGCATTCAACCAGACGAAGACTCTCTCGAGCATATTGAGCGGAGGGGCATTGCCAGTCGCCGTGATACCCGGAACCCCGACAACCATACCGCCGACGCTGGGCAAGAAGTTCCTTTATGTGAGCGCGCTTGCCGCCCTCATAGCTGTGATATTCGTATCGGCGTTCATAGTGGTAAGGTACAGGAAGATGTTCCTGGTAGTGCCTATACTGCTCACCACCCTGATGGAACTGTTCATTATAGTATCCATACTCGGGCTTGTCGGGACCATAGACCTCGCGGCGGTGGCAGGAATAATAGCCGTCATCGGTACAGGGGTGGATGCCCAGGTCATAATAACCGATGAGATAGTCGCGAGGAAGACGGAGAACTCCGCGAAGATGCTGCTCAACAATGCATTCTATATAGTATGGGCGGACGTGGCGCTCCTGGTGACAGCCATGCTTCCGCTTTTCTTCTCTACCTCGCTGGTTTCCGTAATCGGGTTCGCCGAGGCTACCATCATCGGGGCGCTGCTTAGCGTGCTGATTACAAGGCCGGCATACGGCGCAATACTGAGCAAGCGCTATGCAAGTTAGTGCCACCATAATACAGCCATACTTAACGGTTCAGGAAAGGAAATATCTGTGATCAAATGCTGAAATACTGCCCGACCTGCGAGAGGTCAAGCAAGGAGATACGCTTCATAGGCGAGTTTTGCGAGGCTTGCATAATCAAGAAGCTAGCTAAGCGCCTTCCTAACACCATAAAGGTGTCCTACTGCAAGCGATGCGAGAGGCTGAAGGCGCCAGGCGGCTATGTGGAGTTCGATAACAAGGCGCTTGCCAGCGTCATAACGCATGACGTCTGCGAGAGGAACAGCACTGCGAAGGTAAAGTCATTCGACGGCGACGTAGCGGTGGTGGACTTCATATACAATGTTGAGGGGGAACAGGTACATGTAGAGATGAAGGAGGGGATCGAAAAGAAGCACCTGATATGCAGGGACTGCTACAGGAAAAGCTCCGGCTATTACGAGGCTCTTGTGCAGCTCAGGGGCGATAGGATCAGGATGGAGAACATGGTAACTAAGATAAAGAACTTCCTTGCATCCAACTCCGCGTTCATAACCAAGATAGAGGAATTGGACGAGGGTCTCGACGTTTATGTGAGCGACAAGAAGGCTATGAACGCCTTCTTCCTCTATTCAAGGATAAATCCAAAACGCTCATACACATTATACGGGATAAAGGAGGGAAGGGAGGTCTATAGGAACATATACGCCTTAAGGCTATAGCCCCCGACTAGGCTGTGGCGACTGCGTTCAGGTAGCGGCGATATACACGCATGGTATCGATGGCTCGGATGGGCATGCGCTCTGGGCGCTGACGTTGAGGAGATAGGTGCCCTGTGCGGTTATGGATCCAAGGTCACCGCTCACGTTCACCGGGGTATAAGCGGTCACGTAGCTGGCTCCCGCGTTCGTGTACACCACAATCACTATCTCATGCCCAACGGTGCCGTTTAGGTTCCCTATGTAGATGTCCTTGACGTTCTGCGGCATGTCCACAAGGACGAGCTGCTTTGCCGGGAAGCCCTGCGACCCTACGGTCGTCGCCACGCCGGCTATATTCCCTACGACAGCCTGTGCTTCGGTCGAAGATAACGTTGACGTTGAATTAGATATCTGGACGAATGCCAGTACCACCAACGGGAGCAGTATGATGAGCCCAAATGATAGGGTTATCAGAAGCTCTATGCTCGATTGGGCCTTTTTACCTGGCAGTGTGGTTGATCCGTCCCGTTTATCAGCCATTCAGTACGCCTCCTCCTCGCCCTTAGTACTGGATACCTTCTTTATCGCCATGTATTTCTCCTTATTTTTCGTTATACCCTTCCTTAATGTGGAGAGCAGTCCGCTGAGCGTCCTCTCGAGAAGGAAGCCCGAAGTGTGGGCATTCACTATGCCCTTTCCGCCAAGCGCAAGGCGGATGTGCAGTTCATACGACTTCGTCTTCACCCTCTTTATGACTAGCGTTATGTAATCCACATTGACGTGGCTCATCTTCTCTATCTTGTCTATGAAGGACCTTAGCGTCTCCCTTATCTCGTCCTCATATTCATAGGTGTCCGAATCAAGCCCTGACACGTATATCTTGTTGCCGCCGCTCTGTCCCTTTGCCATCGTGCTCTCCAGGATGTCCAGCTCGGTGAGCACACCTATAGGCTTGCCGGACTTGGTCACCACAAGGGAGGAGATGTTCCGCTCTACAAGCAAGCGCGTCGCATCGGATAGGCTGCTGTCGTGCTCCACGCTGACCGGGTTCTTCTCCGCCACATCCTTGAGCGATATGTTCGACGGGTTGTATATGCCTGTCCTCCTCTCGGGCAGCCGCTCTGAGTTCATGGTGAACCTGTCTACCAGGTCGTAGTTCGTCACTATCCCGAAGAGGCGTTCGCCGTTCAGCACGCCGAGCCTGTTGATCTTGTTCTGTTTCATTATCGCCTTCGCTTGCGATACCGTAGATGATATGTCCATGGCAATCAGCGGGGACGACATCGCATCCTCGACCTTCACCTGACCGAGCTTGTTGAGCGACAGCAGGACCTTGAGCATCGTGCTCCTCTTCAGTATCCCCTTTATCCTCTCATTCTTCATGTATGGCAAAGCCTTGACCCTTGCCTTGTAGAAATAGTATATCGCATCGTCCAGCGACGTGCTGTCCGTTATCCTTGGCACCTTAAGCACGAATTTCTCGACGCCCTGGTTTGGAGACACGTTCAGGCCCATGGACTTGTAAACCGCCCTTGAGT
Organism: Microcaldota archaeon; assembly: GCA_021785805.1. Lineage (GTDB taxonomy): Archaea > Micrarchaeota > Micrarchaeia > Micrarchaeales > Micrarchaeaceae > JAJZYD01. Next base: position 11,536 of record JAJYEJ010000019.1, read on the forward strand.
CTATCATACCGAAGTATTTTCCGTTCTTGCTTATTATGACAGCGTCATACCTCATTATCGAGGGCACGACCTTCGTCATTGGAGCCTTGCAATCGAAAAACTCGGTCTTTGATATCAGCCCTTCTGGAATAACACTTTCTGCCATCGTAACACCTCTAATACTTGTACACCTATATTTAAATACTAAACCCGTAAATAGAACGTTGCGCGAGGATGGCAGAGCGGCTATGCGCCCGCCTGCAGAGCGGTGAAGGGGGATTCGACTTCCCCTCCTCGCTTCATCTTTTTTTCTTTCCCATTGGCATGCTCCCACGTTTCAGTGACTGCCTTACTATCCTGTTCCTTCATTTGGCGCCCCAAAACAAGCCACCAGGGCTGTCTCCGTAGCTCCGGGTTAGGTTAAGCCGACTTGAGGTGGTTGCCTCCGTTGACGTATATCTCCTCGCCATTCAGGTACTCCGCCTCCTCCGAATCGAGATATTTTACCATCTTGGCTATATCCTTTGGCGTGCAGTTCCTTCCAAGGGGGTTTGCCTTCGCCATAGCTTCCCATTCCTTGTCGCCGACACCCCATAGGTCCCACAACGGCGTCCTGGTGGCGCCCGGGTTGACTGAATGGGTTCTTATCCCATACTTAGCAAGCGCGATCGCGCATGTCTTCGTGAAGTTCATCTTTGCAGCTTCAGCCGCAGCCGCGGCAGGGAACGATGGCTGTGTTTCGTGCGCCCACGACGAGGTGATGTTTATTATCGTTGACCTCTTTGCCTTCTTCAACAGCGGAATCGCATATTTCGTCATCAGGAATGTGCCCTTCACCCTAACGTCAAAGGTCTCGTTCCACTTGTCGAGGTCCATCTCCTCTACGGGGATATTGTAGTCCACAGCGGCGTTGTTGACAAGAAGGTCTAACCTTCCCGAATCCCTTTTTATCTTCTCGATTGCATCCTTTACGCCCTTTTCATCCCTGACGTCGAGATTAAGTATGGATACGTTCTTGTCGCTCTTGAACTCCTTTTCTATGAGAGCCTTGTTCTTGAGATATGTCGCATAGACGAAATAGCCGTTCTCGGAAAGATACCTTGCAATCCCCGCACCTATGCCTGTAGACGAACCCGTGACCAGAGCTACCCGCTTATCCATCGCCAATCAATCACCTAATATAGTTCAATAACAAGCAATTTAGCACTTTGCCTGAGGCGATCAGACATCTAGGACTGCTCTTGCGGCATAGCCCCCCTTAGTCGCCTTCACAGAGAGGTCAAACCTCGATATCCCCTTTACGTATATCTTTGACAGGGATGGATCCTCCTCCACCGCGGAGAGCGTAGCGGACAGCATGCGCTTATCGCCTTTCTCCTTTATGCTTATCGACTTTACCGAATGCGCGTAGACCCCTTTCGCATCCGATACCGACAGGCAGTCCTGCAGCGCAAGCCACAAGAGATCGTTCAGGTTGTCGGATTTCTCGCTTATCCTGAAACTGGACTTTTTCCGGCCGGATTTCCTCGCGGTCCTTATGTCGGCTATCGTGTCGAACAATGCAAGCATGGCGTTGCTGAACGCCTCTTCGACATTTTTGCCGCTGGCCACGAACTCGACATCCGCAGTGTGGTTGACATATTTATATCCCACGTCATCACGCGCTATTCTGCTTTATCAGAACGCTTTAATAACCCTAATCTGCATTAATTACGTCCTATGAAGAGAAGAGTAACTGCTGATATGTGATGACACCTATATCGGCTGAGGACAAGGCGATAGAATGATAGAGGAGTCCAGTGCTGGTTCTATAGTCTACACTTACAAAGGCGCAAAGCGCCTCTTCCTGTTCCTGAAGCGCAAGGAGGGATGGCTGGACTTCCCAAAGGGACACGTGGAGCGGGGGGAGACCCCGATGGAAGCCGCAGTTAGGGAGACGAAGGAGGAATCTGGTCTCAGGGTGTCCCTGATCCCTTTCTTCAACCGTACCATATGCTACACATTCACCAGAAAAGGAGGCAGGATAAGGAAATGCGTAACCATGTTCATAGCCCACCCGGTCATAGGCCAGAAACCGAAGGTGTCCCATGAACACACCGGCTTTGAGTGGCTTGATTTCGGCTCTGCGCTCAAGAGACTTTCGCATTATGGGCAGAAGGAGGTGCTGACTGCGGCCAATGCGTACATCGATAGATACGAGGAGATGTCGAAACTCAATGCAGAGTATGCAAAACTGCCCAAGAGGGTGAAGTCGTGGGGTCTCAGCGAAAGGTTCGTTACCGGAGAGGGCCCGCTTGATGCCAGGGTTCTGATGCTCGGGCAGGCCCCAGGAAGGAATGAGGATCTCTTGGGCAGGCCTTTCATAGGTGCAGCCGGCAAACTGCTTAACAGCATGATAGAGGCAGCAGGGATGAAGCGGGACGATTTTTATATAACAAGCGTGGTGCAGTTCTTCCCTCCGGACAACAGGGTGCCTACCGATGAAGAGACAGCGCTGTGCTTCGGCTTCCTTGAGAAGCAGATAAGGATAGTAAAGCCGAAACTCATCGTCCTCCTCGGCTCTTACCCCGCCAAGAGCGTACTCGGCAAGAAGCACCCCCATCTGGAAAATGGGATATTGAACGCGCATGGGACATTAGTCGATGGGAAGTTCCTTGGCGCCAGGCTTTTCCTGACAATACACCCAGCAGCCGCGGTTAGGATTAAGAAGCATATGGCGGTGATCAAGTCCGATTTCGAGAAGCTTTGTTCGGTTGTGGACAGATTGGACCGCTCAGAGAAGTGATACGGGTCACTTCATATACTCGACAATCCTCCTCTGCGAATACAGGTCCGTAAGGAGCCTGCTGTTCCTTATCCAGTCGTTGACGGGGATATCGAGCTTTCTCTTTATGTGCGCCAGCATGTCATCCACGCTGTGCATGACAGTGGGTTCGGTCTCAAGCGTCTGCCTGACATGCTCCCTGACGTTCCATACGCCCACAGGCATCAGGTAGCCTCCGTGTACCTCCCTGAGGATCAGCGCCACAGCTTGCTTGCCTAGCGCCTTGAGCCTCTCGGTTATCGCGAGCCTTCCGGAGTAGTAGCAGCCGCCTATCTCAGCGTAGGTCTTCCTTCCGTTGTATCCTTCGTATGAACCGTATATCGATATCGTATTGCCGCCCTCGTTCCAGACGGTGTTCGGGTACCATGCCTCTATCGACTCGTATTGCCAGTTGCCAGGCATGAGGAATATCAGCCATCTGTTGTCGAGGGATACGTTGTAGTATGCGTATATCGCGTCTATGGGCTCCAGGTCCTTTACCGACCTGAGATTATATTTCGATAGCGTGTCATCCACCGCGGTTATGCTCCATCTCGTAGGCACGAACTTCCTGTTCTTGCTCAGGCCCAGGGTGCCTGCGGAAAGCGCTCTCTGTATCTTCGAGAATGGCACATTCCGCTCATAGAGCTCCACCATCGATGTGGTAGCCTTCGCGTCGCCATCCTGGTATTTCTTTTCAAGCTGTTTGTCAGCCTTCGTGTTGTAGACATCGAAGCTTTTCATCACTGCGCTTGGCCCGAATGGCTGCACCTCATCCCTCAACTCTATCCTTACGAACGGTTTCTTCATGAAACTGAGTTCCGAGTCAGCCGGCCTTTCGGCAAGGGCGAGATCGCGCACCTGCTCCTGGACCTTCCCCGCTTCCACATCGTGGACGTTCGATGTATACATGCCCCGTACGAGCTTGGACCTGAAGTTGACGATCTGGTCCATCGACATATAGCGCCAGCGCTCGGGCATGCCGAGCAGCGACGTGTCGCCAAACTCGGGAGGCACCAACGGACCTATGCTGACTTTAGGGTAACCGAATCTTCCTATGAATATGTCCGTCGGGGAAGAACCTGCGAGCTCGGTGCTTGACAGTATCGGCTGGACCTTCATCGTATAATAGTACCTAAGGAGCGCCGGATCGCGCATGTGCTGATAGACTATAGTGGATCGCTTGACCTTGATGCCGTCCGACAGTTCCTTGAGCATAGCTTCCCTATCCACTCTACCACACTTGGAATT
>JAJYEJ010000068.1 GCA_021785805.1 Microcaldota archaeon
GGTAAATATAGAGAAAGTGCTGTCAGAGAAAGGAATCAGAATTCCGCACAACAGGATACACAGAATCCTGTTGGAAAACAATCTTGCGAAAAATGAACCGAAGAAAGGCAGGAGAAGGAAATGGATCGGGCGGCGTCATGGGACTTGTTATCGGCGTTTGGGTTGAAACGCCTGTATTGTCGGCAGTGTTGTTATCCGAATCGACGTAGAACGACAATGTCGATAACGTGACCATTTGCTAAAACGACATTCTCATGACGACACCACAGCTTCACGGTTTCCTTTTGGTACTCAGTGTCTCTGTTGAATTTTATGTCTGGCATGTTTTGGACAACCAGCACTATAGACGAGTGTGTGGATCCTGTTTACACCTGCGACTATGTCGCAGTTTGCAGGAATAACCCTTGCAAACCAGGTAAAGAAAACAAAGAAAAAGAAGCTTTTATGCCTTTTCTAGCTCGCTTGCCTGCCTTATAAGTCTTCGTATAGGCTCCGGAAGCTGGAGGCCGTTCTCGCTCAGTCTCTGCGCGGCTTTTGCTGCTTCTGCTGATGTCCTTCTCAACGCTTCGAGCTTCGCTGCTTGCGGCGCTACAGCTACTTTTGGGCTTATCTCCTCTTTCGCGTTTGCTACGTACCAATAACCTTCTCTGAAATCATTTTCAGACAAAGTGGATGCGTTTCTTGAACTGAAAACAAAAAGTTCACGGCGATGTTTTTCCATAAATTTAGTGTTGGCTAGCAATGTTGCGTCTGCAATCTGTTTCTTTTCCTTTGCAGCAATGCGCTCCGCCTCGTCAACCGATTTGATTTCTTTTGACAAGCTCAAGTTTCCTTGCGCGTCTACCAGCACCACCGGAGCACGACTGCCGTCCCAGTTGGAGAAATTAGCGTTCAACCAGCTGCCCCGTAGTAGTCGACGAAGACCCCGAGCTTGTCCGCGTAGTCGTAGCAGACGCCCGCGACCAGAAGCCGCGCTTTGCCTCCGTTCTTAGTATCATTTAGAATCTTTGCTGCATCGCCAGAAGGAAAAATCCTTCTGCCGAAACTAACCCCGCCTGGAAACTCTTCCGCTTCACTAAGCAATCCCGTTCCATTCGTTTGATTGTCCCTGCTTACCGTTGCTGCTTCCGGCACATCATCACCGTAATAACTGGTGATTTATGAGATATATAAACCTGTCGAAAAGTGCCATATCTGTAACAAAGTTTGCAGTTTTGAGTCTTCATCCAGCCCGTCTCCTGCCGAAGCAGGAGGGGCTTCCGGTCAATGTCTTTCTTATTGCCTCATGTTGCCGTTTGCGATGCATCCGCTTCGCCGGCTGTTTCAGCATACACCAGCAGGAAAAGCCGTAGGGGAATCACCATTGAGGTTGTTGAAGATGGACCCAGGAAGAGTCATGGCGACAGGGATTTGGAGATTAGGTGGATGATGCGCCCGTTAGAGGTTAGGATGTGCATCCATGCCAGAGGCAGGATAAAGCGCTTTAGATTCTGCATCATGTATGCTCTTAGGATAAAATGGGTTGAGGCGTATGTTTCCATACGCCCCGGGTGGATGAGAATAGGGTTGTTACAAAACTAGCGTAACAGCGTCTTGATGACGCAAGCAAGATATTATACCTATAGCTATATAAATCTTTCGTAAAATGAGTAAAAAACGTAGCCAGGTTTGCCAGGAGACGTAATAGTCGCCAGTGGTCACTTGGACGGCTGCGCGAATGTGGGGGGCTTGCCCTTGTTGACCACTTTATATCTTTTTACCAGCTCGACGGCCTGCGTGACCGCTCTCTTCGCATCAGCATTGGTCCTTGTGCCGGTGCATATTATCTTGCCGTTCTTGAAGAGCAGGAGTGCAGCCTTTGGGTCATGCACCTTGAATATGGCTCCGGGGAACTGCTCAGGCTCATAGTCAACATCGTGGGACAGTTTAGCAAGCCCATAAAGGTCGAGGTCGATCTGCATGTCGGCGCTTGCGACTATGTTCTCGACACGGTAAGTAGGCTTCAATACGACATGCTTGTGCGCTATGCCCCCCTTCTTGCTAGGCTTTGCTGCCATTGATATGCACCGCATGGTAATCGAAACCAAGCTATAAATAGGTTACGCCTTAGAATATTATGCAGTCAGCGGCTGATTCGTTTTATTCGCGCATCGAATGCTGGAGCAAGGCAAGGTAATTCCTATGACAAAGAGATCACATGGTTTATTCGTTGGAAGGACGAGGCATCTGGCAAGGCACCACAAGCCCTCTACGCTGGGCGTTTCTACTTTTATAAAGAAGTTCGAAGTAGGGGATAAGGTCGCGATAGTGCCGAAGGGCAACGCGAAGAACATACCGCATCCGAGATATAGAGGAAAGGTAGGTAAGATAGTGGAGAAGAGAGGTTCCGGTTACGTGGTCGTGGTCAAGATAATGAGCGCAACGAGAAAGCTCGTGGTGCCGGCCGTGCACCTCGAAAAGATGAAAGAGGAAAGCAAAGCCCCCGCTTGAAAGATTTGATAGGGATGTTTCCATACGTCTAAGTGTTTTTCATGGCTAAAGGGATTTATCCCAGGAAACAGCTCTTCGAGATCATAACTTAGCTAGAGGGCAGGATGAGGTAGCGTAGAAGTTCGCATACTTCGGAGAAGGCGCCAAGAACTGGGAACGCGTCCAGAAGGTAAACACTGATCCTAAGGGAAAGTGCCTGTCGTATAACCGGAACAGCCTGATTTCCAGTAAGATGAAGAGCCTTTTCGAGTACTTTGGGGAAGAAAGGCGCCGCTGTACCGAACCCATACCGTTTACTGGTGTGAGGATGTCACGAAAAATGAACCTGCCGTAATTTCGGCAATGGATTTGATGGTAAAGGCGTCCGTCAAGAACCAGGGGCATCTGCAGAAGACTGCAATCGCGCAATAGAAGCGGATTCGATGTCGTGACGCAGGAAAGGTGAAAGGGAAGAGTTAGGAACGGTGAATCAGTACCTTCCCCTTCCGGAGAACTCCCGCTTCACGTACGGCTTGGTGAATATGTAGAACCTTTCCGAGCCCTGGAGCTCGATTAGTATCCTCTCTGTTATGAGCTTTGCAGGCTCCTGC
>JAJYEJ010000069.1 GCA_021785805.1 Microcaldota archaeon
CGCGTATATCAGAGTGATCGACCGTCGTTAACAGCCGCTCGTGCCTTGACTCAAAGGCTTACGGACAAAAGGAGAAAAAGACAAAACAAAACCCATGCCGCTAGTTGACAGGTCAATACATATCAGTGGAGACGAACAACCGTTTCCTGCATGCTTGCCGGAAGGACACCGTCAGGGGCGGGCTCGCTTAGTGCTCTCCTTGCCCGCTCACGTGCCCGTTCGCCATCTTCGGCGCTCATTAAGGCTATTACCTTTTCCCACAACTCTCTTAACTCCGCGCCCTTCTTTCGCCCTTTCGTCCTCTCCAGACTTAGCTCGCAATAAGCTACGATAGAGGCAATTGCCGCGCTGTATGAAGAGTTTACTTCCATATACGTCGATAAAAACCGGTACATCGACAGCGCTAGGTGATACCCTGATACCGGCACTTCGTCAAAATCTCCGCTCCGGATCTTTAGCGTAAAACCTTTCCTGCCGTAGTATAACGCCCTGCGCAACATTTCCCCGCCTTCCCGCTCGCTCTCCCAGATATTTCGGTAAGCAATCCCCAGGTTTGCGTAGGTGGCGCTTCGCCATTTTACATCAATTCCTGGAATCCTCAAGCAACGTTCGAGACATGGCAATGCCGCATCATATTCTCCTTGCCACTCATACAAGTTGTACATCACGTTCCAATAGCGCCATCTAAGCGTCGGCACCGCCCCAACCTCATCCTTTATCTCTGAAATAGACTTATACGCTTCCGCAAGTAGTTTCCTCGTCGCCATTTGGGTGCCCGGGCGCCTAGCGTTCACATATATCCACGCTGCCTCCACGTAAAGCACTGCCAATTCCTCCTGTGTCCCATTACAAGTCTTAGATTTCTTCAGTAGTCCGCCTATCATATCGAAGGCTGCATCAATATGCCCAGCGCGCTCCAAAAGTCGCGCGACCCGCACGCCATATCTCATATCATTAACGCCCATAAGGGACTGTGCCACATCTGTCGCCGCCTCAAAATCCCCATGCCTTTCCAATACTACTGATAAATCATCCAAAACCTTAACGGGAAGCTGCATGTATGCGTGTCCACCTATCGCTAGGCCCGACCTCCTGTCCAGGGCATCGCTAATGTCTTTAATTATGGACCCCAGAACATACTCCTCGTTTTCGCGCACCTTTTCTATAAGCGTTTGGTATACCAGAAGAACCTGACGATAGAATTGCCGAAGCCTGCCAGCTTTTATGACATATTGCGCAACGACGGCGCATCCCAAGCTGTCCAGTCGCGAAATGTCAAAAACATTATCGAAAATCTTTTCAAGGTGCGCACCAACCATCTCGGTGCCGTCTTTCGCATATTCGGCTCTCTTTATGTCTCCACTTAAGCTTCTTCGGGTTACAAGAAACCCCCTCCGCCAATATCCTAAACCAGCGTCTTGGCAAAACCGATTAATAAATTGCAGAAATTTTGGATGCTCGGCGCCTAAATCCGGAATGTTCTGCGATACCAAGGTGCCAAGCAGCCCGAGCGACACAAGGGCGGTACCATCTGGAATATCTACGGAACAAGCCGGTAGTAGCGCCACCGCCCGTCTTTCTGTTATGCTTAAAAGCTGTAGCCTTAAGAGCAACAAATCAGAGTCAACTTTGTCGATCGCCTTACCGTTGCCCGACACTGCATGTTCCAGAACTACCAGCGTTGGCTCTGCGGAACCATTCTGATTTAGCGTCAGGTCTCTCTGCACGCACGATATTCTTGCCATGATAGCCAAGTCAGAAACGCGCGCGTATACAATAATGCAAGACCTTAGCCATGGTTCAATGATGCCAGCATCCCACAACTCTACGGAGTCAATGCATTTCCGATCTACGAGATATGAAACGAGCATAGAAATACGTTTCTGCGCGCGACCTGCGCCGGATAGCCATTCATTGACTCTCTTTCTTGGATCGATTTCCTCCGGTTTTAATTGAGTAGGTGACACCACAAGGAGGAAAAGAAGCGCTGCGAAGCTGCCCACCAAGGCCTCGGATATCGCACCACTGGTGTGTGAGCCGATAGAATCCTTCACAATTTCGAAAAAGGACTCCTCGTAGGTATGTAACACACCAAGTAAGATAAGAACAGCCGACCCAATAGCCGTCATCATGAGCGCCGGGGGCGCACTGAGCAGCACTGCAAGACGCCACCAGGCTGCAGGGCTGCGTTTTCTGATTATTGCCGCAAGGTGCTTTTCCACATCACTTGGCGTCATTTGCTCAGACCGGAACGGGTGAACGATAAGCCGTCCGTGTTCGACAAAAATGGGGGGGCGCTTCGTTTTTTGAAGACGCGGTGATCGGTATAGTGCCCCGAAAGATATAATTACAGGCTTTTTAAACATTAGGCTATCGCTCGCAATTCATTATCCCTGCCCAAATCTAGCAGTTCGTGAGCCGCTCAGCGCGGCTAAAAGAGGTTACTTGAAAAGATTGCTTGCACGACCTCGTTCCGGGGCCACATAGTAACCATTTTTCGACGCCCCCCATTGAGCCTCAGCCCAGATTGTTTCATCAAGCGGCGGAGGCATTTCCGTAAGATGGCGTATCCTGCCTAGCGGTCAAAGCGGGGCATTCTCAAGTTGGCTCCTCAGTAAAATTCATGGGCGAGCTTCGGCTCGGGAAGCTTGCCAAGTGCATGATATAACGCCATTTCCAGGATCTGCGGAGATCGGAATCCGTAGGATTTTCTGATGCATAGTTTGGCCTTGTTGTTCAGGTCCTCGACAATGCCATTCGAGATGGCCCCTTTGGCCTTGAACCAATTCAGGATCAGCGGTCGGTGACGCCGGCACATCCGGGCAATCTTCTTCATGGGCTCAATACGCGAGCGCAACGCCGTCGTGCACCAAGCGTCCAGGAACTTGCCGGCCCAGGTGGCCGACTGGTAGGTCCAGAGCTGCTGGAAGTCCTCCTTCAACAGGTAGGCGCGGACGCTTTTCAGGTTGTAACGCAGCAACTCCTTCAATCGCCCCTTCTGATTGACCGTGAGATTCCCGGCGCGCTTGAGAAGACACCAACGAGCTTTCTTCAGGACCG
>JAJYEJ010000070.1 GCA_021785805.1 Microcaldota archaeon
CCGCGGTTCCCGATATGGTCGCCGCAGCTACCATGTTCGTAGGCGTTCCAGCGACCTGGCCTCCAATACAGTATATGTCAGAGCTTGACGCAGTACAAGAGTCTTGGTAGATATTCAACGGATATGTACTCTGAGGCTGCCAGCTACTGGCGGATGCTCCAGTGACCGATGTCGAGTATACTCTATTTGTCCCTGCACCGTTGCCACCTCCGACGCAGTAAATGTTGCTTCCACTAGATGCACAGGAGCCGAACCAATTAGCAATGGGATAATTACCAGTAGGGGGCTGGACAATCCATGGATTTACAGTAGTCCCTGATATCTGCGCTGCAGCTACCATGTTAGTCACCCCGAAATCGCTGCTGTCGCCCTGTATGCAATATATGTATTGTTTCCCTTCGATAGATGCCGATAGCCTTACAGTGGCGAACCTCGCTATCAGGTCGCTCTGTCCCGCCTGGTCATACTCCACCCAGAGGTAACCTGAGTATGGTGTCCCGATCGTGGCTCCTGAAGAGAGAGGGCATGATACGCTTACGCTCTCCTCCTGTCCAGGTTCAAGGTTAGAGGACCCTGACGATGCGAATGACGAGGGCGCAGTGGTCGTGTTGGTGCAGGCGAATCCCACTATGGTGACATTGGGTCCCTGATACCCGTATGTGAAGGAAAGTGTCCCGCCGGTCGAGAGCAGTGGATTGTCGCAGAGGTATCCAGGAGCTGCAACGCATGTCCCTCCCAGAAAGTTCACCCCGTTGAATATGCCAAGGCTGTAGAGCGCTCCCAGGACTACAGCGATGATGAGGATGGCCCACCCGTATGTCATGAGGTACTCCATCGCGGACTGGGATTTCACCATGTTATCGGTTAGGTGTGATGCTTTAAGAATCTTATGTTGATGTCAAGATATTGCTACATAGGAAGTGTGATGTTGATTTGTCATTATAAAAACAGGTTTGCAGAGGCTGAAAAATTTCAACTTTTTACAGTTGTGCAGCTGCCGCAGAAGGTGAAACTTGCCTAACTGATGCTCAGGCTTATTGATTTACCAACAGTGATGGTGATTTTACTCAAGACCTGTTGGATCTTCTATCACCCAAGATCGACAGAGGAGAGACGATGTACCTATAGTGTTGATATGCAATCGATTTAGACTGAAAAAGGAGTTGATATGCCATATCGCGGTGATGGGTTCTTTAGATAGTAGGATGTCTTATAAGGATACTGCTTATATCGATATGACTGTACCTCTTAAAAACGTTTCATACAAACGTCGTTAGAGGACAATCATCGAATCAAGTCATGGAACGTATTCTATAACGTTACCGTCTCCAGGATTGGTCCAGTATATATCGCTGCCATATGCTGTTATACCAAATGGGTATCCCTGTCCATTAGAGATGGTTGTGACGGTCGATGCACAGTTCGATGCGTCGCATTTCATTACCCCAGAACCTGGGTTGACGGTATCAGTCCAATAGATATCGCCGCCAAGAACCGCAATGTATGTGGGATTGTTCTGGCCTGTGATTATAGTGTTTGGGTTATTACCACAATTTGATGCGGAGCACTCAAACAGGTCACCATTGCTCGTCCCTGAAGCCAAATATAGGTTACCGTTGCTTACAGTCATATATTTACCACCAGCAGGAAGGAAGGCAACAAGACTGGGTGAGCCGCAGCTTGACGACGAACACTCAAATACCCTATATGGGCTACCATCTTCGTCCCAATATACATTACTACCGTATAGGACTATACCTTCCGGATAAGAGCTAGTTGCAATAGTATTTATGGTGGCGGGGCAGTCCGACACCGCACACTTCATCACATCACCAGCAGAACCATCGGTCCAGTAGATTTCGCCACTTGACACAGTAAGATAGTTAGGGTAGTATTGATTTGATGCAAGAGTAACGAGAGTGCCAGCACAATTTGAAGCTTGGCATGCCATTATCGCAGCTCCGTTATAATCAGCCCAGTAGACCTCGCCATTGGAAACGGCTATTCCATCGGGGTTGTTCTGGTTCTGTGCAAGCGTAACCATAGTGCCACTGCAATCTGATACTGAACATGTCATTACATTGCCGCTGCTGTAATCCGTCCAGTAAGCATTTCCACCGGAAACGTTTATTGCCCAGGGACTCCCTTGCCCGGAGGCAAGCACCAAAGTTTTCGGTGAAGATCCAATACGTACTGATGTACTTATGGTGGCAAATCTCGCTATCAGGTCGCTCTGACCTGCCTGGTCATACTCCACCCAAAGATAACCGGATAATGGGGTCCCGATTGCAGATCCTGAAGGAAGGCTGCACGATGCACTTACGGATTCCTCCTGCCCTGGCTCGAGGTTCGACGACCCTGAAAGAGCGAAAGATGCCGGGACCGTGGTCGTATTGGTGCATGCGAACCCCACTACCGTGACATTCGGTCCCTGGTAGCCATAGGTGAAGGAAAGCGTACCGTCTGTGGCAAGAAGCGGATTGCTGCACAGGTATCCAGGAGCCGCTACGCATGTCCCTCCGAGGAAATTGGCGCCGTTGAAGATGCCCAGCGAGTAAAGGGCCCCCAGGACCACAGCGATGATGAGTATCGCCCACCCGTATGTCATAAGGTACTCCATTGCGGACTGGGACCTGGCCTCCCTGAACCTCGCCATCTCACTTCACTTCGACATCATCTTTATGTTTATCTTCCTTATAGCGTTCTCCAGTATGTCGATCCCTTTCTCGAGGTTCCTCTGGTCTATCGTGACAGGAGGGATGATCCTTATCGTGGAATCCCCTGCCTCCAGGAGCGTAAGACCGTTGTAGAAGCATTCCTCGACTATCTCGTCCCTTTCCTTCACCGCAGGCTCCTTTGTCTTCTTGTTCTTGACGAGCTCGACTGCCAGCATCAGCC
>JAJYEJ010000071.1 GCA_021785805.1 Microcaldota archaeon
ATTTGGAATTGCGCAATATCTCCAATGCATTGCGCCCGTCGCGCGTGAGCCTGAATGGTGTCGTGCGGATATCCTGCGTCAGGTCATAGCTGGATATGAAGTATTTACCGCTTAGGGCCAGGATATGGTCCTTTAGGGCGGCTTCGGCGTCGGTCTCGTCCCTGGGGAGCATGTTCTCCCTGCTCAGTTCCGCAGCGATTCCGGCCATGTCAAGGTCCCCCTTGGCTTCCATTATCTGGAGTATCCTCCTTTCGGGATCCTTCAGTTGTGATAGCTTCAATATCGTGTAGTACATAGGGTCTTCAGGAGACAACACGGCCGTTAGAGAGACCGTAATCCTTTCGGTGCCCGTATCAGTCGCATGTGGAGGCTGACCCGTTGGTGCGGCCTCCGTCGCTTTGGTTCCTGTTTGCGCTGTACTATGGCCAGGAGACTCCCCGTTAACGCTTTGGTCCTGCCCTGCTGTAGCGCCAACTTGGCCGCCAGTTGTTGCGACAGGTACTGTCTTTTGATGCGTGTCCGGAGATTCTGCGAGGTCTGCCTTAGTGTCGATGATGTTTAATGCCGTCATTCCTTTTGGCGTGGCTGTCCATATGTAATGGTTCTTTTGCCCCCCAAAAGACCGGGTCACGAGCTCGCTCGCAGCCAGGTTGCTGAGCACCCTGACTGCCCTGGTGGGGTGGACGTTTAGCAGTTCTGATGCGGCTTGCGTTGTGGCGTGACCGTGTTCTACTATGTATCTAAGCATGTCCTCTTCGTTCTTCTTTAGCCTTGTCGACGGAGCTATCGGGGTATGCAGACGCTCCACGAATTTATCGACCGACGCAAGCGCAGCTGTTCCCTCAGGGCGTATCTTGTAGAGAGATGGACAGTTATCCACAGTGGCTACGACATCGGCGAATCCGGCTTCGACCAAGCGTGATAGTATCTGGCTCGCTAATTCTTTGCTTACTTTGAATGTCGCGGCCACCTGTCCTGTCGTTATCTCGGTGCTGTTTGATAGCGCCCGCAGTACCTGTTCCCCGCCTAAGACCTTAGACCCCGCTTTCTCTACCGCCACGATCGCGGGATCGCTCTTCGCTGTCCTTAGCAGCGATGATATCTGCCGTCCGGAGTCGGTCAGGCTGTATTCATATGTTTTTCTGCCTTCGATCCTGACTGATTCAATGAGTCCTTTGTCACGCAGGTAATGTATTAACGAGAATAGCGATCTTTCGTTAAAACCTGTTAGGCCTGCCAGCTCCTTTTTCGTGACGCTGCTGGTACCCATGGCGAGGAGGATGCGTTGTTCTGGAAGCGACAGGCTGCCAAGCACCCCCTTTGCGGTCACGGACATGTCAATGCCATGTTTACCGTAAGGCGGCCTTAGCTTATAGTTGATATGGGCATTGGCATTTGAATGGCCGTTCGGTCTGCCATCGCCGAAGACGATTCCGAGGAGTGCGGAATCCGATCGGCTGCTTGCCGTCTCGGTGATATCGGAATCGTCCGATGGAGTCCCCATAGCGCCGGTGCGTTTCGTGCCGACAGGCACATCCGCACCGGTTGGCCCGTGTGCGGCGTCTAACTGCAATCTTAGCTTCTTCAATATAGACCTGCCTGCGTCCGTGATCTCATAGTTGCTTCTTTTTCTGACCCCGCTGCGGAAACGCAGAGCTCCGGTCAACGCGAGCAAGGTAAGCGCTCCTGAGGCCTGCCGCTGGTGGTATCCGGTCTTAGCCATTATCTGTTTCAGGAAAAGCCTGCCCCCTGATTCGATGACCTCCAATACCTTCGCATGCGCCGCATCCATCTGTACATCCGACATCGCGGCGATGACCGCCCTTCTGGACTCGTCTAAATCCCGCAGCATGGAGAGCCCTTTTTCCGTGAGCGCGACCGTGCTCCGGTATTGCCTGCTCAACTTGGAGAGATCGCTTATGTTGGCAGTCACGAATCCGTCTCTTACCAATTGCCTGATAGCCCGCAATTCTATTGTATAGTCGAATCCTGACCTTGCTCTTGCTTCCGCGTATGTTATTTTCGATGTTCCCACTAGACTGCGCAAGACCATCTCCTTGACAACTGGCGTCGGCATGGCGGCTGTGACTGAACCGCTTCCGATGAACGTATCCATGGTCGAAAGGGCCTTGCTTATGATTATCCCTTTCTCCGTAATGGCGTATCGCTTTCCATTCCTGCCTCCATTGCCTCCGGCTTCTTCACTTATCGCACGGATATTTGAAAGAGCAGCGGCGGTGAATCTTATGTTGTTTGAACCGCTTTTAACGTTACCGAATATCTGTGGTGTGAATTCCGTGTGGCCGCTCGATAGCATGATTAGCAACTTCTTCGTTTGCTTTCCGGATACCCCGCACAGCACTGATGCCAATTCAAGGTTTTTATCCCCATCGCTAGACTGTCCATTTGCTTGCTGTTGTTCCAGTTGCATTGGAGCTGCAACAGCCCCATCTGTCCTAAGCGCGTTCGGTGGCGCCCTGTAGGTCGCTGATGGACCCATAGCCTGATGCTGCGATGCGTCTGGCGGATTCCCGAATAATATATCATGCATTATCGCCTTTATCTCATCCGGAAGGGCATTTATGCGCCGCTCCATGTCATGAAGGACATTCAATTTGCCGGTCAGCGCCTTTAGCTTACGCTCTACAGTCAACATCCTCTGATCCACCTTGCGGTCCACAGCGGCGTCGATAGCTGCACTTATCGGGTCTTTGGGGCCCTTGGATCGCTTAGACATCGGCTCTACCTTTGTGAAAACGGACTGAAGCCCTTGTCGTGACTTAATATTTAAGACTTGCGATATCTTTTGGGTCTCCTGACGTACCCGAGGACCGCCGCCTTCTTGAGCGCATCCCTGTAGGC
>JAJYEJ010000020.1:0-3388 GCA_021785805.1 Microcaldota archaeon
AGATCCATACAGGAGCTCCAGAAGCCAGGTCCGCTCTTCCTGTTCAGCAGCTTCTCCTTCCAGCTCCTTCTCGCCCCGATCGGGGTGGCTCTCTACCTGTTTGGGATGAAAGGCCGCAAAGGCATTAAGGCGCTGCGGGGCACGATGCCATCATTCCTGCTCCTGCTGTCGTATCTGCTGGTTACTCTCTACCTCCAGGTCAACGCCTCGAGGTTCAACTCCCTCCTCTCCATCCCGATGGCTGTGTTCTCGGCATACGCGGTGTGGGCGATCGCTTCGGACAAGAGTAAGAGTACAGTCAGGATATTCAACGACAGGGTCAATATGAGAGCTACGCTCGTAGGGCTGCTTGCTGCCTTCATCATAATAGAGTTCGTGGTCACGGCCGCACAGTCGGCCGCATTCTCTCAGGCTGACGGAATCGATCCGGCGTTCCTCAGCGCAATGGCATGGATGAGGAATAGCACCCCTGCCAACGCCACCGTTCTGGCATTCTGGCCTGACGGCTCTATCATCGAGGGATGGGCTGACAGGACCAGCTTCATGGACAGCGTCGGAGGGCAGAACTCTGCGCTTATAGCGAACTTTTCGGACTTCATCCTAAACTCCTCTCCGGATCCGCAGTACCTATATGATATAGGCAGGCCGCAGTACCTTGTGGTCAGATATCTTCTCCTGGATGAGAGCCTGCCGATAGTCGAAGAGGGCAACCTATCGGCAAGCCGGTACTATTATATACAACTGCAGCCTGACGAAGAGTCGAAGTCGCAGGGCTCATCCACATACGGTTTCCTGGCACCACAGGGCTACCCGTATTACAGGGTATCAGTCACCATCCCGAACGGTAGCCTCTCCCTGCCAGGCGCCACGCTGCTGTCCACTAATGGCACCGCTTACAATGCCACTATAATATACTACAACATGTCCTCCGGGACCTATGGCATCAGCGACGCAGTCGGGGCTCCAAGCTCCCTGCCGGGCGTACTGGTCTACCTGAACTCCACCGGGACGGTGGCCTCCGCAGCCCTGACCAGCAGCGGACTTGCCGACAGCAACCTCTTCAAGCTGTTGATAGAATGCGGTCAGGCGTCCTGCGCCTACAATCCTGGAAACGTCTCGCTCTCTATAGTCTACTCGAACAACGATACGAAGATATTCAGGCTCTCCTATAGGTAGCGATTGAGATGGAGCCGGTAGAAGTTCCCGAAGGTCTCGCAAGCCTTATATCGGTTGCCAGTCGATAAGAAATGTCTCTCAGGAGAGAGCGTCTTTGTACTGGAGCACCTTCTGACTCGCTCTCAAAGCATCGGTGATGTGCCTGGCATACGCCAATCATCAAATATGTGCCATAAGGGCCTTCGAGGGAAGGGTGCGTTGAAAACAGAAACGACATATGACGATCAACGTAATATAAAAGAAATTATATAAACAAAACTTGAGGTATCACATATGTATTTAAATACTTTACTTTTTACATACTTTCAAAATGTTTAGGTGAAAGGATGAAAACTCTAAATGCAAAGAAGATAGGAGCTGTCGCAGCTGGCGCAGCTCTGTTCGGACTAGGACTTGCGTTCGCAAGCCCAGCGGCATTCGCCAACACAATCACCTTCCAGAACGTCACTGTAATATCAAACAGTGGCCAACCGGTTGTGCAGATTGTTGTGGGGTCACAGGCTAAGATAAGCGACGGGATTGCGGCTGCAAACATCGCTGCAGCGATAGGCAACCTGGCTTACACGAGCGTACCCGTTACGGCAACCGTTAACGCGACGAAGGCTAAGAGCATACTAAAGCCGCAGGTCAGCTCTGCTTCATACACACTTGCAAACCAGGAAGTGTGGCTGAACGAGAGCGGAACAAGCGTGGCTGCAGGATCCTTCGGCTTCACCGCATTGATAGGTTCCGTGATAAACAGGGGAATAACGCTGAGCACATGGCTGCAGACAAAGAGTTTGCAGGGAAGTGGCCAGTACACATATCCTGAAACAACTGTGATAACCCCATCAGGCAACCCATACAGCCCATACACGGCATCAGGATCAGTGCCTTTGGGTTCTCCACCAGTAGCAACTGGCTCCAGCGGAACGGGCGGTGGTATAACATTCAACACCTACACCTCTGGCGGAAATGACAACATACTGAGGATAGATCCTAATGAACTGACAGGCCTGTTGAGCAACTCCGGAAGTGCAGGAGAGAGCGAGTACCTATGGGTAACTGGCATACCTGTATTCAACCAGAGCAAGGGCAACTTCGACGTTGCTGGCGCTGGCGGAGCATACCAGGTAGTATTCGGTTCACCGATAGAGAAGTACACGCCAAGCAATGCGCTGAACAAGGCAACCATAAGCCTCTTGGGGCAGAATTGGGTGATAATAAACTCTACGGCAAAGCCGACAGGAACGGTAGCGACACCAGGAGACTGGGTGAACGCAGGAAAGATCGAATTGGCTTCTTCGCTGTCCAATCTGACTACAGTATATGTTGGTCACAACATATCTGGAGCTGGATTCACGGTGGAGCTAACCGACTTGGGTCAGCCTAACTCCTCAGGTATAAGCACTGCATCCATAAACGTCTACTACAATGGCGCACTGACGAACACAACGCAGATAAAGCCTGGCGTAACGGACCAGTTCAACGTAACTGGACACAAGGTCTACGTGTATGTGAACAACACATTCGCAGGTCTGTATGCATACCAGAAGTGGGCGAAGATGCAGATGTACGCGAACATCCTCAACCTGACCGATGGGACACAGTTCAATAAGACCATCGACCCAGGATGGAACGTGAACCTGCTATGGACGAACACCTCTGATGTGTCAGGCGGAAAGGCCAACGCGCTTGCCGGAATAGTCGTATACAACACGACTCCGACAACACTTAGCCCAGGAGGTTCTCTCAAATTCATAGAGAGCCCGGCTGCATGGAAGTACACCTTCGTCGGCGATACGCTCGGGAACAACTTCGATGCCGTGACATTCACATCGAACCCGGTAGCCACAGGGCAGCAGTACAAGAACCTCGGGTCGCAGAGCAATGGTGGTCCAACGATAACCAACGTCACTGAGCCGGCTGCAGAGCTTACCGTGACGAGCCAGATCCCTAATGCATTCAGCTATGGCGGACAGTCATCGGGCAGTGTAGTATACGATCTGACCCCATACGCCCTGAGCACGAACGGGAACACGCTCCCGGGAGGAACTGGAGGTTTTGCGGCTGCCAACAGCATTGACGCCGTAAACGTCATTCTGAGCTACAGCAACGTCAACGCCGCAAACTGGATAAATGCGAACGCCGACCTGCAGATAACACTGTACGGATGGGCGGTCAACGCTATCGGATATCCAACAGGGTCTTCTCCGATATCCAGGACGGTGAC
>JAJYEJ010000020.1:3488-13851 GCA_021785805.1 Microcaldota archaeon
GCTACAGCAACGTCAACGCCGCAAACTGGATAAATGCGAACGCCGACCTGCAGATAACACTGTACGGATGGGCGGTCAACGCTATCGGATATCCAACAGGGTCTTCTCCGATATCCAGGACGGTGACGTTCACCAGCCCTTCGGCCAATGCGCTGACATCGACAGGCCTGTACAACATCACAGACATAACGTTGAGCAGGGCGTTGCCAGGCACGATAGGCGTGAACGCCTTCGCATGGAACGCGGTGTATGGTGACGCAGGCCAAAAGCTCGCAGAGCTGCAGTCTATCAGCCCAGGCGTATTGTACCAACAGAGCGGAGTGCCATACCTGACATTGTCGCAGACCGCTGCTGGCAACGTGATATACAACCAGCAGAACAGCCAGCCACCGACGATATGGTCACTGACATCAGAGGCTCAGGCCGCAGTGAATGCACAGGCGCAGTACTTCACATATACGACAAACGAAGTCGCTGTACCGTCGCAGACGACCTACGATCAGATATCGTTCGGCATAGACAACTCCACGGCAGGAGTGCAGGCTAACCCGGTGTTCCAGCTGAACTACACTGCAACGACAGGTGCAGCGGGCACGCACGACAACGTGACGTACACGCCGACAGGCCTATCCGGTTACAGTGGAACTCCATTCAGCGTAGAGCAAGGGTTCAGGACAGAGCGCGGAAGCAAGGTCGCATCGATAAGCCCATCAAGCTTGACGATAGACATCGCGAAGGCCGTGGATACGCTGCAGTTCGCAGTGGGCGCAGTCAACACGACTACGACAACAGGACAGAAGACCTATGGTCCATTCGGAATAGGACAGCAGGTCGTGATGCCTGGAGTCAGCAACGTGAGCGTCTACAAGGTCGCCGCTAACATAACGGTGAAGAGCGGGAACTACACGATATCCGGTCTTGGAAACCTGTCAGCTGCGATAACAACCAACCCAGCAGTGGCAAGCACACCTGTACTGTTGACAAACCTGTCTACGACTGCCCCATTGGTAGTACTTGACTCGCAGGCAAGCCCGAGCAGCAACCTGATCCTGGTAGGATCCGGCTTCGTAAACTCGCTGTCCGGACAGCTGCAGAAGTCGTACAACATACCGATGACGACGACATCGCAGTACGTGCAGGCATATGGCAACAAGATACTGGTAGCAGGATACTACGCCAACCAGACGACTGCCGCAGCGAACCAGTTCATACAGGAACTGTACGCACAGGCTGCACAGTAAATGGATTGAAGGGCTTTGCCCTTCCTTTCTATCTTTTTTATTTACTTTTTGATTCTTCTTCTTTCTTTTCAGGCTCTTAGCGTAAGCCCTCCGTATTTTCCCCCGTGTCGACTGCGCCGTCAAAAAGCTGAAATATCCGAGAGGCTCTTAGTCATATTTAAATAGCTTTCTTTGCAATAATGCACAGGTGTAAAGGATGAAGTGGCAGGCTCTCCATGTTGTTCTATTATCGATGCTCATCGTGCCGATGCTCAGCTCTGCCGCGTCTACGTCCAACACGGTGTCCAACACCGTAAGCGCTAACACGCTCAACGGCTTCCTCCTGACATACATCCCCAAATCTGTAATAGCGAACTCCATATTCATCAACGCGAGCGCGAACGGGAACAACTACCTGATAATGGAGATAAACGGAAGGGCCTCTGCGGAGCTGATAGTCAATATAACCAATGGATATTCATTCGTCACCAACTCCAGCACCGCGTATGGCGTATATGAGCCTTACCTGATGGCTAAGTACTATCCGAACCAGAGCGTGATCAACTATCTCGGCACAGGCATGCGCTCATACATAAACTCCAGCCACGACAGCCTCAACCAGTGCCTGCAGGTGACTGGACTTTCAAACTACCTCTGCGCCCCGAACACCAACACGACGACATGCATACAGAACTCATGCGGCACCGTGCCGATATGCAGGGACTACCTGTTCTACGGGGGCATAGGGAACAACAAGCCCGGCATCCCAGTAGGTATGTATGGCGGGATACTGAACTTCTCGTATGACTACTATCATATGAACAACAGCTACAACCAGTATCTTGTGGACCTGAACCAGCTAAATACCATAAACTTCCCCATCGTGATATCGGAGCTCAGCTCCCTGGAGAATAACATATCCACGATAACAGCTACGATGCCGGAGAATCCCCTGTTCCCCAACCCCCCATACATGAACGTCACGCAGGAGCAGGCGACATGCTCGCAATACACCACAGGCGCGTACACGGGCCCATGGTACTGCTATTCGATAGGGCTGTGCGGCGCAACCACCTTCAATTCGATAACGCTGGACAACCTGAGCTCCACGCTGACCAGGCTTTCCAATCTTCCGATAACTTCGCAGGCCATATCGTCCCTGGGCGACAACGCCACCATTAACGCGGAGTTCTTCATAACCCCCGTGCTCATGGCGCAGAAGCTCCATCAGCTCAACATCACCATAGCATCCTACCTTCCGGCGTATAACTCGATAACAGCCAATGCAAGCATAATCGTCGAGCTGTTCCACAACGCATCGCTCAACGCATCTGTCGTCGCCCTGCAGGACACCCTCTCTAGGATAAGGTCCAACGGCGCAGACCAGAACATAACCATGGCCGCCAATCAGCTGAGCTCCGGGATAAGCAACCTGACCAGGCTCTACGCGAAGGTGGCTCCATATTACCTGCCTTTGTACTACGGCGCTCAGAACAATACCGACCGCATAGAGTCCATGGAACTGGACTACCAGGGCAATGCGATGCCGTATCCGCTTGTTGTCGCTGCAGATCAGCAATCCGCAATAAACAGGAAGATCGATTCAGGGGTGTCCGGAAGCTCTGAGCTAAGCTCGCTCAACACCCAGGTATCGCAGATAGCCACAGCGCTGAAGGGCGTATCCGCACCATTCAGTTTCGCCCTCCTGACCAAGGAGATCGACGGGCCATGGGCGACATCCCTCCTGTCCGGCATGTCTGGCACCATAAGCTCCAAGGATGCCGGAGCGGCCCTCTACGCCTCCGTGCTGTCGTTCGTCATCGGCATAATAATCCTGTTCATGATATACGAGCTCACATACGCGAGGCTCTCAGGCAAGCACAAGATCCACATGAAGTCCGGGGTGAAGAGGGCATGGGCCATAGTATTCTCCATGCTGTTCATAATCGTCCTGGCATACATGTTCACGACCTACGCCTTTGCGCAGTCCGCCAACAGCTTCCTGCCGCTGTCCGGATTCAAGGCGCTCCTGCCCGGGCATACGGTCTACCTTGCACTTAACAACGTAACAGAAACCGCATCGATATCGCAATGCATAACAACGATAAACTCGACGCTTATCGGAGAGAAGGCAAGGCTCCAGGTCGTAAGCATATCGAACATGAGCTGCACGATATCCGGAGCCACTGTCAACGGCACAGCCTGTTACGACAGGATCGTGTCCACAGGCGCACCCGTGATAGAGGTATACGGATCGCAGAACGTCTCGATAGCCTATAGCGGGATGTACGGCGACATACTGCACGCCAGCAGCGCAGCATCCGATGGCTATTCCTGCATGCTAGGGTCGGCGCTCTCGCGATAATTCCATAATGAGGGACCAACATGGCGCAAAAGAAGGCTGATGGAAAGGAAGCGAAGAAGACCGCCAGGCCGAGGAGGACGCAGCCGAATGAGGGCGGTTCCACGAGCAGGAAGGCGATGGCGGTCATCGGCATCATAGTCATAGTGTTTGCCATAGCCGGATTCTCAGTATATGGCCTGAATAGGCAGTCTCCTGGAGCCAGCTTCTCCACATTCAAGCAGAACTTCGATTCCGCGAAGAATGTCGCCATAGTGCTCACCTATAACACAACCACATTCCCAAGCACATTGGACTGTGCCACGGCTGTGATAGAGGGACTGGTGGGGACGGCACACAGGAACGAGAGCACCATAGACTTCATGATACTCAACGGCAATGTCTGCACGGCGCAGAACGGGCTCGGGAGCGGCTCAGGGCAGCCATACAACACCACATTCCAGAACTGTACGCGCCTAGCCGGCAGCGAGCCCAGCATATTCATAAACTACAGCACGACCAACTCCAGCATAATAACGCCGACCCAGCTTCACATATACGGCGACGCGAAGTTCATGGCGGAGTGCGGAGTGGCTTCCGAGATAAGCTAATCGTAGGCGTAAGGGCGCAACAGGCAAAAGGTGTATCAGTGGATCCTCAAAAGGAGTTGAAGATAAACCTAGGCACTAACATATTCGGGATAGACGGCTGGGTGAACATCGATGGCGATGCCAGGCTGCTTGTGGGGAGCAACAAGGTGCTGAAGGCGATGGTGAAAGCCCTGATAAAGGCGCATATACTTAACGTGCCGATCGACGTCATCCTTACGCCTCCTCCGAACTTCAGGCACATCAACCTCCTCAAGTGCAGGCTCCCTTTCAAGAGCGGTTCGGTAAGCTATTGCTATACCTCGCATTTCATAGAGCACATACCAAGGCCGAAAGCCGCCATGCTGATGAAGGAGGTGCACAGGGTGCTAAAGCCGAATGGCATGATACGCTTGGTCGTACCGGACCTCGAGCTTGTGGCGAAGAACTACTACGACGCCATAAACGGCGACAAAGCGGCGATAGGCTGGTGGAAGGAGAAGTGGCCGGAGTTCGACGGGCCGACGCAGAAGTTCAACGCCTTCTTCTTCAAGTTCGCGAAGGAGGACGTCAAGTATCTCGGCTTCAAGAGCCCGTTCACAAGGCTCCTCAAGAGGGTATTCGTCCCCGACATGGGCCACCAGTGGATGTACGACTTCTACGACCTTAAGTCCATGCTGTCTGAGGCTGGATTCAAGGGGATAACGAGGGCAAGGTTCAAGGTCGGCAAGGTGCCGGATGCGGCTCGCCTCGATAACAGGGAGGACGAGAGCATCTACGTAGAAGCTAGAAAGTAGCTTCGCCCGCTCACTGCTTGTACTTCAGCATCGCGGCTATGCCGCCGAAGCCCAGCAGCAGCTCCTTGCCGTACTGGCTCTCCGGGTTTATGAACACGACCTCTATCCCCATATTGTCAGCGAGCTCTACGAGCTCCTCTATGGCGTCCGTCCGTCCGGTTGTCTCGAGGTTGCCCCCGCACTCATGCTTGGTCTGCCTGGCATTGCCTTTCTCTATCGTAGAGAACTCCTTGCCGCAGGTGTTGCACCTATAACTTACATTAAAGAGTTCCACATCCTCGCTCAATATCAGCCTAACCGCATTGCCGGCCTCGAGCGCAGCCTTGACCTTCTCGTAGCCTGAGGCGGCGAGCCCGCCATGCGCAAGCTCTGACAGGAATCTCTCCATAACCTTCCTCTCCTTTATGGCTACCTGCTCCTCGAGGATCTCCTTGGACCTCTCAAGAAGCTCGTTGATGCCCATGTGCTCGTCGGTATAACCTGTGTCGAACACGCCAAGCACCTTTATCTGGTAGTTCATTCTCTCCGATTTCACAAAGTTCTCCTTTGTGGGTCCAGGGCCCCCGACCACCACGCCGAGTATCTTGAAGCCGTTCTTCGCGAAGAGGTCGTCCACGGCATCTGCCACCCTCTTGAAGTATTCTTCTATCCCCTCAAGGTGCTGCCTCTCGAATCTGGCCTGGGATTGCCCTCCCTTCCTGACCTTCGCATGGGCGAAGGACCTTATCTTTTTCTCCACCGTGACATGGGTTCCCCGCAGCAATGCGACCGTCGCTTCTCTTCCGTCCATGACCACGAGCGCGTACATATCCTTGGCCTCCATCATTGACTCTATCGGCTCCAGTAGGAACGACGAGTCGCACCTGTAGATGTTCGTCTTTATCGGCTGAAGCGGCTCCATCGAGAAAAGTTCGATATCGGGCTTAGCCTGCTCGGATGAGATGTTACCGCAGAATATGGCAAGCCCGTTCTTCGGGGCCTGCCTATAGAGCTTAAGGTACTGCATGATCTTGTCTATCGCTCCCTGGACGTTAAGCCTGGTGCTCTTGGACTTGATGTTCGACGCCTGGCCGTGCTCGTCGCGCAGCTTGCCCACCACATCCGATATCTGGGTGCCAGGGGGAACATACAGGCTTATGAGCTCAGTGCCGGCTCCCTTTACTGAAGCAAGCCTCTTGAGTTCTCTCTTAATATCATATTCCTTTTTCATGGTAACCACTAAGGTAAGTAGGTATTTAGATGGCTGCTACCTCCCGCCTATCCTTTCCTTTCCCATGTACTGCACAAGGGCATCCGGTACGGTTATTGTGCCATCAGCGTTTGCGTAGTTCTCGGCTATCGCCGTCAATGCGCGCTCTATCGATATGGCTGTGCCGTTAAGCGTATGCACGTATCTGCGTTCTCCCCTATCGTCATACTTTATATCGAGGCGTACGCTCTGCCAGTCGGTGCAGTTTGACGCGGAGGTTAACTCCCTGTATCTCTGCTGGCTCGGGAACCATCCCTCAAGGTCGATCTTCTTTGCGGCTACTATCCCGATGTCCCCGGTGCACATCTCGATGACATGATATGGGATCCCGAGCCGCTGGAATATCCCCTCCTCGTTGGCGACGATCTCATCGTATATGCGCGATGACTCTTCCTGGCTGCAGAATACGAACTGTTCCACCTTGTCGAATTGGTGAACCCTGAAGATGCCTTTCGTATCCTTTCCATGCGATCCGGCTTCTCTCCTGAAGCATGGACTGACTCCGACATACTTGAGGGGCAGCTCCTTCGCCGAGAAAACCTCACCCGCATGCATTGCCGCGATCGGATGTTCGGACGTGGCGATAAGCAGCAGTTCCTCCCCTTCCCTCATCTCCTCCGGCTTCGCCTCCATCGGTCTTCCTGCAGTGTAGAGCGCATCTTCAAAGTCACCCAGCCCTGTCACGCCCTTGTAGTATTCCTTCTTCATCATGTAGGGGGTCTGTAGAGGCACATAGCCTTTCTCCACGAGGAAATCGAGCGCATACCGTTCAAGGGACTTGGCAAGAAGCACAAGGTCCCCCTTCAGGTAATAGAACCTGGCTCCTGCGACCTTCGCTGCCCTCTCGACGTCAACTAATCCGCTTTTCTCCAATATCTCGGTATGGCCACCTGCCACCGCGGCCTTCGTCTCTCCCCATCTCCTAATCTCGACATTCTCCGTCTCGTCCTTTCCGTACTTCACCGACCCGTGGAGGACATTAGGCATGTTCCACATCAGGTGGTTGATCCTGTCCTCATAGCTCGGCAGCTCTGCCTCTATCTTGTTTATCTCCGCCTTTACTGCGGCGAGTGCGGAGATCCTTCCATCGGCATTGCCTCCCTCCTTCTTGATCGCGGATATCTCGAGGCTCTCCCTGTTCCTTCTCGCCTGCAGCTCCTGGAGCTTGGTCTGTAGCCCTCTCCATTCCTCGTCGAGCTTGAGCAGATCGTCTATCGGGTAATCGCTCTTCCTGCGCTGCAGGGACTCCCGTATCTCCGCTATGTGGTCCCTGACGTACTTCGTAGTGAGCATCCTTACCAGCACCTATAATTCCAACTAAAAGAATAAAAGCGATGCGTTTATATTATATATCGCCGAAATAGCAATAATCTCGTTATATTCATGCAGGGATGGCGGAGCTTGGTCAAACGCGCTAGGTTCAGGGCCTAGTCCTTTAGGGGTTCGAGAGTTCAAATCTCTCTCCCTGCACCATCTAAAACCGACAGAAAGACCAGAGTTCGAATCCGTAGAGCAGTTCCTAGCCTTTGTTGAGGAACAGAGCAAGTCTCTATCATTCCATCAGATGATAGCGCTTAAGTCAAGAATACACAAAGTCTACGTAAAGCGCTTCAAGCAGAAATCCGGAGAGCCGAAGTACGGTTCCGTAAACAAGGGATTCACTGAACTTGAACTGCAACATTTCCTAAGAAATGTCCCGAACGACAAGTTCAGGCTTCTTTTCAAATATCAGGCGTATCTAGGCCTCAGAATTGGAGAAGTCACAAAGTTGCACATAAGCAACATCGACTTCGAGAAACGGGAGCTGACGATAAACAGCGAGAAAAGGAGAAAAACCGACTCGATGCTGATTCCATCAGAGCTGTTCAAGGAAACATTATCTTTCATAGGTCAGCACGAGACTGAAATAAAACAAGCAAAAGGCTCTCTGTTATTCAAGGATCACGGAAGCCACAACAAAGAGCCTTTCATAGACTCAAATTACACAAGGAAAATCTTCAGGCAAGCAATACAGAAATCGAATCTCGAA
The DNA here is from genome assembly GCA_021785805.1 of Microcaldota archaeon. Lineage (GTDB taxonomy): Archaea > Micrarchaeota > Micrarchaeia > Micrarchaeales > Micrarchaeaceae > JAJZYD01. Next base: position 11,712 of record JAJYEJ010000020.1, read on the forward strand.
TCAGTTTATGGTTATTCTGATGAGACCATGAGAAAAGAGCGCCCTCGCGCTCTTCATAGGTTAACCACACACTGCCTCAGGCACTATGCAATAACACGCTTCTCAAAGGCAACGAATGGTAATGTGGTTCTGGTCAGCAGATTCGCAAGACACTCAAATCCATCGATTACCATGAGATACATAAGCAAGGACAAGACGGAATTATATGATAACATAGACCATGTATTCAATCAAGAAGAGTTACTCGCTAGGATAGAACGAATCAAGAACGTGAAGTAATCAGGCAGGTACTCCATCTGTTTTTCTTATATGTACTCTGTTTGGATGCTCGCAGTCTGCGTCTCTAACTACCGGGACGGTGGTTCCTTCACCACGGAAAAGTAGCTTTCTTCGAACCAAATCATCCCTGTATGAAGCGAGGAAGCTGTCATCAGGGTGCTTTTTTAGTGCTTTATCAATCTCGGCTACGGCACCTTCGAAGTCCCCTGCTTTCTCCTTCAATTCCGACTTAACAACCGGATTATCCCTGTTGTTCTCAAAATATGCACGTTTCAATTCCTCATAAGACAGACCCGTACTCTTACGAGGTGCCGCCCGTTTTGCCTTGTTTTCTGTCATACTCTCAATAGTCATCTTATTCCACATTATTTATTAGTTTTGGTTGGCTTTGCTATTCTAAATACATCTATCCAACTTTCGTCGTTGGATCTATCAGCATCATCCCATCCGCAGGTATAGCAGTGAGTGCCTTTTGTTCCATCCGGTTTCGGCGGTATCCCGCCATGGCACCAGTCACATTTCGTCTCGCCGGCTAATGGGGCCCTTGGCTTAAAGCCTTCGTCTCGATATATTTTGTACATGGCGACATGTGCACGGTCCCTGAAATACATTTCACCTTCTCCGCTATCTGCCTTTAACTCCATCACTTCCTTGTAATCCACAGTCCTAGGCAGATACTCCCTCCTCAGTATATCCGTTCCCGACCCAAACTGTATCTCCGCTTTTCTTCTTGATATAACTTGGCTCGGCAAGTCGTTATGGAATGCGCGCCGTAGAGTCATCTTTCCGAAGGGGTACCACGGGCCGCTTCGCCTATTCCGCACATTGTCCGGATGCGTATCCCATATACCACCGGGTATCATTCTCGCTACGACATTTTCTTCCGCTTCAAGAGTTTTGGCAAATGCCTTCACTTCTGTGTTCATATACGGATAATCAACCTTTATTCCCATGCTCCTCTCTAAGAGGGCAAGAGGCATAAGCCTCTCTACACTGTTGTCTATTCCTGAGTTCAGTTCACTTTTCTCTAAGAAGTAAGTGCCATTGTAACCTCTGAAAAGGGTATCGGCAGGCTCTCCGGATCTCACCGTAATATGCCTTGTCCCGAGGAGGTCTATAATCCTATTAACCGCTATATAGAGTGCTACATCGTTAAGCAGAGCGGTGTCGTACGTTCTAGTAGCACGTATAACAAGCCTAAGATTATCTATTCCGTCCTGCTTTGTTATGATAATCGGACGCCAATCCATCTTTAGGTGTTTATGCGTCAACTTGGCGTAGTGCAAATCTAGCTGCTCGCCCATCCCTTGCATGCCTACGGTTATGGCAGGTATTTTTCTTTCTAGGGCTGCTAAACAGGATGAGTCCAAACCTCCGAGAAGCAAGAAATCTGCCTTTTCACCCCTTACGGCTTCCCGTAACAATTCCCGCGCCCTTTCAGAAGCTCGCGTAGGACTGTAATCTACACCCCTGTTTCTTCCCACCATACAGTACTAATATACGGCAGACGAAATATTTATGCCTAGCGAACCGCGCTTTCGGCAGTGAGGTGTCAGTAAACCTCCGTCGAACCTCAAAAAGTACCCATTTTTGTCGTCGGGCTACTGACAACTATGGCGTTTTCACCATTTTGAGCTGTCAGTCAGAATGAGCTGTCACTAAACCTCCGTCGGAGCCTGAATACATCGCTCTTGTCGATATGGCGCTGGCAACTGTGGAAACGTCAAGCTCGCACATCCTCTCCGCGCTTCTGAAACTCCTTCCTTACGAGACTCCTTAGATGCCTGTCCCCTCTAACCGATTCCAGCATCGCATCGGCCCATATCTCCCTGTATCTCTTGTCCCGTTTGACGAAGTCCAG
>JAJYEJ010000021.1 GCA_021785805.1 Microcaldota archaeon
CCGAGCTTCGTTCCGTATAGCGCGCCATAAGCTGAACTTCTTGTATCACAACTTTGCACAACTCTTTTAAAATATTCCTATCAGAATGAATTCTCAACTGGTTTGGCGACCGGGTGGAAATATGTACTACAGCGAGTTTATGCGTATAAGGAGCATGGAAAGGCTCCTCGAGAGGCTTGCCTACTTCTCAGTAGGGCTGGACTTTCTGGTGGCGATTGCAACGTTCCTTCTCATAAAAGGGTATAGTTTCTCCCAGGAGATGCTCACCATAGGCGGGTATCTGCTTTTTGTGGAAGTGGTGATAGCAGCCATTCTGTTCATATCCATGGTAGGGCTGAGGCATTTCAAAAAAGCGATGACCCGGATAGATATAATCACATTCAAGAGCAGATACAGGAAACAGTCGAAGTTCAGCGGACTGAAGGCGATACTTGCAAGGCTCTTCCCGTTCCTGCCGTTCTACGACTGAACGTCACCGAACAGCGGCCTCTGCTTCACCTGGTTGCGCTTTGCACTGTTCTTGTCCCTGCTTAGCAGGTCCAATGCGCCGAAATTGCCGTCATATCCCGGTGTGATGCTTATATTGCCATCCCTTACGTTGGCTATCGCCTTGGCTATATCGGGATCGGTAAAGGCGCTTATCTCGCCCTCTGGGATGCTCATAAGTATGTCAAACTCTGTGCCGAATCTACCAACAAGCTTATCATATTCCCTCGCCACCAATGGGGAGTAAGCGGTCTTCTTCATAACGTATGATATCACTTCTAGTAGAGGCACCAGCTTCATGTATGGCACTGACCCTTTTGGCACATAGCCGGATGGCCTGTCTGCAAGATCATTTACCCTATGGAGCACTCCGACAGTAAGGCGCTTGCCGCAGACAGGACAGTTCTTTATTTCGCTATGCTCCGGGTCCACGGAAAACCTGCATCCCCGATGCCCATCGAAATGGTACTTGCCCTCCTCGGGAAAGAACTCTATGTTCAGCTTGATCCTGCTAGTATCCTTTGCCCTCATTGAATCAGTTATTGTTTTATAGGAGAATTCGTCCTCTTCGACCTCGAACACATTAGCTTCTCTCCCTATCTTTGGAAGCGAGTGCATATCGCTATTGGAGAGCAGGGTGTACTTGTCAAGGGCGGATATCCTCCAGTTCATTGCAGGATCAGCGGAAAGGCCCTGCTCCAGTGCGTGTATGTGCTTCTCCTGATCCCCATAGACTTCCTTGAGGGAGTTGTACCTCGAGTAGATGCCAAGAGCACCGAAGAACGGAGTCCATGCGTGTGCAGGAAACACGAATGCGTCCTTGCTTGCGCCCATTACGGATTCGACAAGCTCCATGCTGCTCATCGAAACCTGGGACCGGCCATCCGCAGCGAGGTCTCCCTTCTTCGACAGTATATCGTTTATCGCATCCGCGGAGGCAAAGTCAGGCACTAACATGCAGTGGTGTATCCTCTTTGAGTCGCCGTTGGCATTGTAAACAGTGGAGGTCTCGGCGGATAGCACGAACCTGACCCCAGTCTGCGACCCTTTTGCCTTGAAGAATCCTTCCTCTGCAGGCTCAAGCCCTTCCTTCAGCTCCTTGAGCCACTTCGGGTGGGTAAAATCACCTGTGCCTATCAGTTTGATCCCTTTTTTCTTGCATGTCAAGTCTATGCCTTCTATGCTTATGCTGCTGCTGCATGCCATGGCGAACCTCGAATGTGTGTGAAGGTCTGCTATCACTCTCATGGCATCAACCTGGTACGCTGTTTATCCCTATCATCCAATTTCATGCAGGATTCTGACCGGCTTATGCAGCAACCAGATAATCGAAGTCGCACTTGGGGCAATCCAAGCGCCCCCAATCGAGGCAACCGTTCTGCGCAAGAAGCCAACAACACGCAAAGGTCATACCTATCTGTAAACTCGATGATCCTATCTTTATTATCCACTATACCATTCCGCTTATAGGTGTTTTGAAACCCCGTTCTTTGGGCAGATGCTGTTTACTGGGCATTTGCTGCATATTGGCGTTGTCTTGCATATCTCCCTTCCATGCGTCTTCATTACGTAAGCCCAGTTGTGCCAGTGCTTCTTGTCCACTAAACGCATAATATCCTGTTCTATCTTATCTGGATTTCTCTCTCTGCTTAGCCCAAGCCTGTAAGACAGCTTTATTACCCACGTATCGACAGGTACGCCTTGCACTATGCCATAGGCATTGATTAATATCGTATTCGCCGTCTTGCGACCTATGCCCGGAAGGTCGGTGAGCTCCTCCATCTTGCTGGGTACCTTCCCTCCGTATCTCTCCTGTATGATTCGCATAGTCTTGATTATGTTCTTTACCTTGTTGCCTGCAAAACTTATACTTTTGCACAGCCTTATCAGCTCGTCCTCATCGGCATTTGCGTAATCCTTTGCAGTTTTGTATCTCGAGAAGATCTCAGGCGTTGCCATATTCACGACAACGTCCCTCGTCTGCGCCGAAAGTATGGCCCCTACGACCAAGTCTATCGGCGTCTTGAAATTAAGGTAATAATGCACATCCTTGTAGTACTTGCCCAGGATTGAGGTTAGCTCGTTTGCTTCTTTAGGACCTAGGAACCTGTCGTTAGGCATAATTCTTAATATGCGGAAGGGTATATAAAGTGAAATGCAACAGCAATTTTATGAAGAGCGCAAAGGATAAGATAGACACTATCATCAGAATGCTGAAAAGGCGTTATCGCAAAGAGATGAAGACCTCTCTTGACCACAGGAACCGCTGGGAGCTTCTTGTCGCAACAATGCTCTCCGCCCAGTCGCAGGATGCCCAAGTTAACAGGGTTACCCCGAAGCTCTTCGGAAGATATCCTAACGTAACCGACTATCTGAAGCTGAAACCTTCTGAACTCTATCCTTATGTAAGGACGCTTGGCCTGTATAGGAACAAGTCAAAGAACATAATAAGGGCCGCACGTTACGTGCACGAGCATTTCCATGATACTTTACCAAGGACCATAGGTCAGATGGTCCAGCTCCCTGGAGTAGGCAGGAAGACCGCCAACGTTGTGCTCGCGAACGCGTTTGGAGTGTTGGAGGGCATCGCGATAGATACGCACTGCATAACCACCACCAATAGGCTATTCCTGTTACACACAAGAGACGCAAAAAAGATAGAAGCAAGATTAATGGAATTCGTGCCCAAGGAGGAGTGGGGAAACATCACGCATCTGCTTATTGCCTTGGGTAGGGATGTCTGCACTGCAAAGAAGAAGTATTGTAGCCGGTGCGTACTCAACAGTCTGTGCCCGTCAAGCGAGGTGAAGCGATGATAGCGGCTCTTTATAGCGGCGGGAAGGATTCCACCTTGGCCATACACAAGATGCACGAACGGGGAAAGACCACCGAGCTACTTATAACGCTGGTCTCTGATAACAGATTCAGCTACATGCTCCAGAGGATTAACGTAGAGTGGACAAGGCTCCAAGCCGAAGCGATGGGAGTGAAGCATGTGTTCTTCAGCACAAAAGGCGAGAAGGAGAAGGAGCTTGTTGACATAAGAGATGCGTTGGAGCAGAATGGAGTGACGGAACTGATAACCGGGGCTGTGGCGAGCAGGTACCAGGCTGATAGGATCAACGGCATATGCAGAGAGCTCAGGATAAAACACCATTCTCCGCTTTGGGGCATGGATCCTTTTATGGAACTTAATGAGATATCGGAGAAATTCGATGCGATAGTGACCCAGGTCTCTGCGGAGGGTTTCGATGACTCAATGCTCGGAGCGAGGATAGATCAAAGATTGATAGGAAAGCTGCAGATGCTGCACCAGAGGTACAAGATAAATATGTCTTTTGAGGGAGGGGAGGCGGAGTCCTTCGTCCTCGATGCACCCATGTTTAAGAGAAGGGTCGTGATAGACAGAGCAAGAAAGGAGCGGGAAGGCCAGGTCGGGGCGTATGCCATAGAGGCTGCCCACTTGCAGGACAAGTAGACTTGAAGTGACATCAGAAAGGATTGGATTGGAGCGAAACGCGGTGTTGGCCTAGGCTTCCGTATCTGCTTATCGGACTTACTCCATTGAAATGATAACCGAGCATTTTTAGCCTTTGTTGGTACTCTATATACTTATGGGATTCCTTTCTGAGAGGAGCCGCTATGTCAAGAATGATATCGAAGTCCTAGATGCGGTTACCGAACAGCTAAGGAAGAAGGGCAAAAGTATCGTTAGCCTCAATAGGGGCGATCCGGCTAGATACTTCCCTACTCCGAAGTACATAATAGACGCGTATGTCAAGGCGTTAATGGAGCGCAAGACCTATTACTCGCGTGCACAGGGGTCTGTAGAACTACAGACCGCAGTATCCGATCGCTACAAACGCATGCACGGCTTGGATATAGACCCTGCTCGGATAATAGCCACGGCAGGGATTACGGAAGGGCTCTCCTTTGTGAATAGCGCGCTTATCAATCCCGGTGAGAATGCCATAATATTCAAGCCTTATTTCACGATTTATACCACAGCATTGGAGTTGAATCAAGGCAAGCCGATTATACAGAGGTACGATGAGAATGATGCTTGGAATATACATTTGGAAGAGCTCAAGAGCTCGCTGATCCGCTCGAAGGGCAGAGATAGGCTGAAACACGTAAAATATATGATGGTGACAAATCCGAACAACCCGACCGGCACGGTCCTTAGACGGAATGTACTGAAGGAGCTCGTAGACCTTGCCAATGAGTATGGGATCTTCCTGATAAGCGACGAGATATACGACGAAATTGTGTTCAATGGGGCCAGGTTTACCAGCGTATCCGAGCTTGCAAGGGGGATACCGCATGCGCTCCTGAACGGGGTCTCGAAGAGCTACGATTCTACAGGTTTCAGGATAGGATTCATCGTGATACCGGAAGAGGACAGGAGGTCAGACCTTCTCAGGGATAAGATGTTGGAGTACGCCAGGGCCAGGATATCACTCAATACCCCTGCCGAATACGCGGTTACTGCTGCGCTTAATAATCCGAAGGGGCACGCAAAGGCGCTCAGACATAGGGTACATGAGATCTCGGACAGGGTGAACTTCTCTGTGAAGATGTTTGGCGAGAACCAGTTCCTGTCTACAGTAAGGCCTAATGGCGCTTTCTACGTTTTCCCGAAAATAGATTTGAAACTGTTGAAGTTCAAGACCGACGTGCAATTCGTTACCTCTCTCCTCATGGAGGAGGGTGTCCAGGTAGTCTGGGGTTCTGCCTTCGGGGAGCCATCACACTTCAGGATCGTGTCGCTTGCACCGAAAGAGATATTAGAGCATGCCATAAATAAGATTAATGACTTCTGCAGGAAGAATGCACGAAGATAGTGTAAGCTCATTATGGGCCTGTCGTCCAACGGTCAAGACGCTAGCCTTACACGCTTGAGACTGGAGTTCGACTCTCCACAGGCCCATTCACTTGATCTTTTAAAGATGCCCTTGATTGGGAGCTACGATTCCTTTGCGATAGGGGTATTCGATAACTTCAGTGATTCGTATAGGTACGCAGTAAGGCGTTACAAAACGATGTTCAGGGACTTCTCGCATACTAAAGTCCTGTACGGCGGGCTTGGGGCTCCGCCAGTAGGAAGACTGCCGATAAACAGCATGGACATCAAAGCGGAGTACGTATCCAAGAATTCGAGAAAAGGCGATTATCTTGTCCAACTGTAGTTGAAGTTTAGCCCACTATGCGACGGGACACGAGTATGTGGTAGCATGGGAGAGAGATTGTTATCGGAACTTCTGCTGGGATCCATTGGCAACTACCAACAGGCATTAAGCCACTTGGGATCGGCGCTTGATATCGTAATGTACGATTACGGAATCATACGGCGACCTGGAGCTCTCTGTAATGATTTTTACTGCGGTATGATTTTATGTTGCCCGCATACACGTGGAAATTTTAGTATTAGAAATTTTTGCACGTACTTAAATCTTTGTTTTCACATTAAAACATGTGGTATAAATGAAGAAAAGAGCTACAAAGAAAGCGAAAAAGGGCAGCAAGGCTAAACGAAAACGTCGTTGACCTTGGTAAGGCAGGGCTGTTGGTGGTGTGACTCGCTCTGCCTTATCGCCTTTTTGACCTCATCTGCTCCTAATGCGGTACGCGTATCTGATTGGAAGGTGCTTTGAGCCACAGCGCATGGAACTTAGGCTTTGGTCGATGACCCTATTCTTCCGACCTCCTGTAAGAAGTTAGGTGGAATGACGCGTATGTGATCACAACCGTGAAGATATTAAGAACGATTAGAGGGATATCAGGTATGGCCATCCCGAACACCACTGGGGATGGAAAGGCCTCCATCCTCGCTACAAGCGTAGAAGAGAAATACTCGCTGGAGGCAGCCGCTATGAAAAGGAATATCATGAAGAAAGTGAATGCATGACCCTTTGCCTCCCGCTTCATGCCGGGTATGAGAGATGCACTATACACCTTCCTTATCTTGCCCCACGTGAACTCAACCATGTTGGTAAGGCCATGGGACAACGCAAGCAGGACGAGATACGACCATATTGTCGTGTTATAGAACCATAGCACAGTGAAGGCGATAATGAATATTACAGCTGCGAATCCGGGGCTCTCCATCTCGGCTATGAAACTCTTGACCTCATCAGCCATATCCTCTACTTGAGGATGGGCATTATTAATACATTGCCGTTAGCTGAGCTACCGGTCTGCATAGCGGGAGAACTTATTTTAATCTTGGCATCGATAGGCTTTGGGGGTGCACATGACAAGGAAGACCGTTTCGATTCTGGGCGCCGGAAAGGTGGGTTCGACCACTGCGCAGCTTCTCGCTTACAAGGGGATATCCGATGTGGTGCTGTATAACAGGACTGCTGATACTGCGAAGGGCATAGCCCTCGACTTGATGGAAAGCGCGCCGATAGAGGCTTTTGATATAAGCGTAAAAGGGACCGGCGACTACAAGGATATAAGGGGCAGCGATGTAGTCGTATTGACCGCAGGGGCGCAGCGTAAGGAGGGCCAGACCAGAGATGAACTTCTTGAGAACAACGCCATGATAGTGAAGGAGATGTGCGATAACGTAAAACGCTACGCACCGGATAGCAAGATGATCGTGTTGACAAATCCTCTAGACGCCATGGTGTATCTGGCCAAGAAGATTACGGGATTCCCGAAAGAGCGCGTTGTAGGGATGGCAGGCATACTAGACTCTTCAAGATTCAGGTCGTTCATAGCGACTGAGACTGGGGTCGGAGTAGAAAGCGTGTCCGCATTGGTGCTTGGCGGGCATGGCGATTTTATGGTCCCGTTGCCAAGGCACGCTAGCGTAGCGGGAGTTCCGCTTGCGGAGATGCTTGATAGGAGCAGTATAGATCGGCTTATACAACGTACGAGGGATGCTGGAGCGGAAATCATAAAGCTGGAGAAGAGCTCTAGCTTCTATGCGCCTGCATCGTCATTGGTAGCCATGATTACGGCTATGCTGAACGACACGAAAGAGGTATTCCCATGTGCGGCGTACTTCTCAGGGGAGTACAAGCTCAGCGGGATCTTCATGGGGGTGCCTGTGGTGCTGGGCTCAAAAGGGGTGGAGCGGATAGTTGAACTGCAGCTGACAAAGGAGGAGAGACGCATGTTCGACGAGTCTGCGAACAAGGTGATTGCGCTTTCAAAGCAGATAGATGGCTGGGTGACTAGGAATGGCAGGAAAAAATGAAAAGCCTGGATTGAGCGTCGGGCTTGCAGGCGTGGTAATAGCTGAGTCGACGATAAGCTTAGTCGACGGAGAGGCAGGAAAGCTGTACTACAGGGGGTACAGGATAGAGGATCTTGCCCAGAACTGCTCCTTTGAGGAGGTTACCTACCTCCTGCTGTACGAGAAATTGCCGAACAGGAAAGAACTTGACGCCTTCGTGAATGAGCTCAGAAGGAGAAGGACGCTGCCGGATCACATAGTGAAGATGATGAAGAGCTATGCGAAGCACATGAACACCATGGAGGCGTTGAGGACCACGGTGAGCGCCCTCGCAGCCGGGGACCCGGACGCAAGCAAGGTGTCTTATGAGGATAACCTCCAGAACGGCATTGGCCTTATAGCAAAATTCCCCACAATCGTAGCTTATCATCACAGGCTGAAGCAGGGCAAAAGCGTCGTTCAGCCGAACTCCAAGCTCGGCTTTGCGGCCAACTTCCTTTACATGCTTACAGGAAAGGTACCTGATGAGATGAGTGTCAGGGCTATGGACATGGACTTCGTCCTGCATGCAGAGCATAGCTTCAATGCATCGACGTTCGGAGTGCGGGTTACCGTATCGACGTTGAGCGACATGCATTCAGCGCTCACGACCGGAGTGGGCATCCTGAAAGGCCCATTGCACGGGGGAGCCGCACAGGAGGTCATGCACATGCTGAGGGAGATAAAGACACCTAAGAACGCGAGGAAGTACGTAATGGACGCCCTGGCAAAGCACACGCTGATTATGGGTTATGGGCATAGGGTATACAAGGTTTACGACCCCAGGGCTAGGGTCCTGAAGAAGACCGCCACCGACCTGTCAAGGATAAAACACAATATGAAATACATGCAGATTGCCGATATCCTTGAGGACGTGATGTCAAGGGAGAAGAACATATATCCCAATGTGGACTTCTATTCTTCGATAGTTTATCATGCCCTTGGGCTTCCGCTCGAGCTCGACACCCCGATCTTCGCGATTGCGAGAAGTTCCGGATGGGTGGCCCATGCACTTGCCCAGTATAAGAACAATAAGCTCATCAGGCCACTGGACAGGTATGTTGGGCCCATAGATCTCAAGTTTGTGCCCATAGACATGAGGCCATAGGTGATTCTTTGGTTTACCATATAACTTTCATACCGGGGGACGGGATAGGACCTGAGGTGGCAGGGGCCGCGAGGCGGTGCGTCGATGCGGTTTCCGATAAGTACGGGTTCGGTGTCAAGTGGGACGAAAGCATCGCCGGTGAACCTGCACTGGACGAGACCGGGAGCGTACTCCCCGATAAGACCCTGAATTCGATAAGGAAGAACAAGATTGCGTTGAAAGGGCCCATAACAACGCCTGTGGGCGAGGGCTTCAGGAGCGTCAATGTGGAGCTTAGGCAGAAGCTTGACCTTTTTGCAAATGTAAGGCCCGCGAAGCTGCTCCCTGGGGTGAAATCCAGATACGAAGACATCGACCTCGTAGTGATAAGGGAGAACACGGAGGACCTCTATTCAGGGATAGAGTTCGCCGAGGGAGGGAAGCAGGTAGCGGAGCTCATACGCTTCATAAAGCGCAGGACGGGGAGATCGGTTAGGAGGGATAGCGCGATATCCATAAAGCCGATATCCATCTTCGGAAGCGAGAGGATAGCAAGGTTCGCATTCGATTACGCTAAGGCCAACGGGAGGAAGAAGGTAACAGCCGTGCACAAGGCCAATATAATGAAGTACAGTGACGGGCTTTTTCTCCATACGGCGGAGAAGGTAGCCGCAAAGTACAAGAGCATAGCGTTTGAGAACATGATAGTGGACAACATGTGCATGCAACTGGTGATAAAACCTGATCTCTATGACGTCCTTTTATGCCCCAACCTTTATGGTGACATCATTTCGGATTTATGCTCAGGCCTGGTAGGCGGGCTTGGGATGGCTCCGAGCGCAAACATAGGCAACAATTACGCGGTGTTCGAACCCATACATGGGAGCGCCCCGAAGCACGCTGGGAAGAATGAGGCGAACCCTACCGCCACGATAATGAGCTCGGCGATGATGCTCAGGCACATAGGGGAGCACAAGGCGGCGCAGGCGCTCGAGGATGCAGTCATTAAGGTAATCAAGGAAGGCAAGAAGGTAACGTATGACCTGAAGGCGAAGAACCATGTAGGGACAAAGGAGATGGCTGACGAGATAATAAAGAAGATCGAGTGAATCACATATTGCCTCCGCTTATTATCGCAACCGCTTTCTCCCTGCTTCCCATATCCATCTTGCGCAACGCTGCGAGTGAAGCGACCCCTCCGAGCTCGGCGATTATCCCCTGTTCGTCATGGAGCTTTTTCTGTTCTGTGCCCATCTCTTTGTCGCTCACCGCTATGGCTAAACTGCCTTCGCTTCTCATCTCGTTTATCGCCTCATTCCCATAGACCGGGAAACCTACAGCTATCGCGTCGGCTTTGGTCTTAGGCGCTTCATATCTCAATTCCTTATTGCTGTTGAATGCCTTTACCAGCGGGCTGCATCCTTTCGCCTCTACCGCTACCACCTTGGGCGCCCGCTTTATGATGCCTGCCGCCTTGTATTCCCTTATCGCTTTGAACACTGCGCTAAGGAGGGTTGCATTCCCTACTGGCACTATCAGGTAATCTGGGATTAGCCTGTCGAATATCTCATACACCAACGTCTTCTGGCCCTCCTTACGATAGCAGTAGTCGCCGGTGAGGAACACGTCGTTAGACTTCGCATATCTTCTTGCGAATCTGTCTGCGGCATTGAAATCCCCATTCACCCTTGTTATGTCGGCGTCATGCAGGTCCCTTATGTACCGTATCTTGTCGGGATTAGCGTCGCCGCTTATGAATACCTTGGCTCTCATCCCGGCAAGCTTCGCATAGTACGAGAGCGAATACGCCATATTTCCGGTCGAGGCGCACACTATGCGCTTGAATCCGTATTCCTTTGCCTTTCCTATCTCTATCACTGAGCCTCTGTCCTTGAACGACCTTGTGGGATTGTCAAGTTCCATTTTCATGTACACGTTGCCAAGGTCTTGGCTGCGCAGCAATCTGGTTCCGCCGACGGCCCATCGTTTGTATTCGCCCTTTGGGAGGAAATCCGCATATTCCCAGATCGATGGCCTGCCTGATTCATTTGACAGACGCTTGGGGTTTCCCTTATATGCGACCTCAAGAAGACCGCCGCACCGGTCGCACACCTGGGCATCGTACGAACGTTTGTACACATGCCCACAGCCGAGGCATTTCAACACGTAGTCCATGCTCTCATCGCCTATTCGAGGCAAGCACCTTCGTTAGCATGTAGTTCAGGATTCCCCCTGACCTGAAGTATTCAATCTCTATGGGGGTGTCTATCCTGCTGGTCACGAACGTTTCGGCTTGCTTGCCCGTCCCTAACTCGGAGTATACGATCTTCACTTTCTCTTTCGGCTTCATGGTGTCGCTGATTTCTATCGATATCGGAGCCTTATAGTCTATCTTTAGCGAGGCTGCGTCTTCCCCGTCCATGAACTGCAGCGGAAGCACACCCATCCCTATCAGGTTGCTCCTGTGTATGCGCTCATAGCTCTTCGCTATTACCGCCTTTACGCCGAGAAGCGCCGGGCCCTTGGCCGCCCAATCTCTTGAGCTTCCGGACCCGTATTCTATGCCTGCGAGCACGACCAGAGGGACCCCCTCCTTCCCGTACCGCATCGCTGCGTCATATATCGGAAGCTTCTCGTTGCTCGGATAGTGTACGGTATAACCGCCTTCGGTGCCGGGCAGCATTAGGTTCTTTATCCTGTTGTTGGCGAATGTTCCCCTCATCATTACTTCATGATTCCCTCTCCTTGACCCATAAGTATTGAAGTCCTGGACACCTACCCCGTGCTCCTTCAGGTATTTCCCTGCTGGGCTATCCGAGCCTATCGCACCGGCAGGCGATATGTGGTCTGTCGATATTGAATCCCCAAACAGCGCAAGCACACGTGCTCCATTTATCGGCCTTATTTTGCGCCGGGCTTTTGGATCAAAACCGTCGAAGAACGGAGGCAGCCTGATGTAAGTGCTCCGGGCTTCCCAATTATAGGTATCGCCCGATGCCCCGCTAAGCTGATTCCAGTACGGATTAACGTCATATATGCCTTTTCCGTACTCCTTCTCGAACATTTCCTCGTTCACTACCCTGTGCATGACATCCGCTATCTCCTTCTGGGATGGCCATATGTCCCTAAGGTAAACGTCCTTGCCGCCCGTGCCTTTGCCTATCGGCTCTTTGGTAAGGTCTTTCAGCACTGTGCCAGCTATGCCGAACGCTACCAGCAGTGGCGGAGACATCAGATAGTTAGCCCTTACGTCCCTGTGTATCCTTGCTTCGTAGTTCCTGTTTCCGGAGAGCACAGATGCGACAGCCAGCCCATTATTGTTTATCGCATCGCTTTGCTTAGCTATCAGAGGACCGCTATTTCCTATGCAGGTTATGCAGCCGTATCCGACAAGCGAATACCCCAATGCAGCCAACGGACTGATGAGACCTGCCTTCTCCAGATACCTCGTGACTACTCTGGAACCAGGCCCGAGGCTTGTCTTGACCTTTCTTGTATCTACCTTCAACCCCAGCTCTACGGCTTTCTTAGCCAGAAGCCCTGCGGCGATCATCACCGATGGGTTGCTGGTGTTGGTGCAGCTGGTGATAGATGAAATCACCACATCCCCGTCAGAAAGCGTGACCTCGTTTCCATCGTCATACTTTATCTTTACCGACTTAATCTCCCTGTGGAGCGGCAGATCCTTTATCTTACCGTTCTCCGGGGCCTGGCTCTCTGCCGCCCATCTGGTGTAATCCTTTTGGTTCATCTTGTGGTTGCCGTTTGTCGGAGCCGGTGCGTTCTTCAGGAATGCATCACGGAAGTTATCACTGATATCCCCGAGCGGCACCTCCTGCTTGGGCTGGCTCGGACCTGAGACGCATGGCACTATGCCGCCTAGATCCACTTCGAGCACGTCGCTGTACTCGACCTTGCTGTAATCAATTCCGAACATCCCTTGCTCAGTGTAGTACTTCTTTACCAGCTCCACCTGCTCCTCGCTCCTTCCGGTACTCCTCATGTACCGTAGGGTCTCTTCGTCAACGGGGAATAGGGCTATGGTGGCGCCGTATTCGGGACACATGTTGGACAATGTGGCCCTGTCCGGAAGCGACAGGTGTCTTAGGCCATCCCCGAAGAACTCCACGAACATGTTTACTACGCCCTTCTCCCTGAGCAGCCTGGTGAGCGTGAGAGCGAAGTCCGTAGCGGTGACCCCGTCATTGAGGCTGCCGGTCAGTCGCACTCCAAGCACCTTTGGCGTGGCGAACGATACCGGCTGGTCAAGGAGCGCAGCTTCCGCCTCTATCCCGCCTACGCCAAATCCCAACACTCCAAGGCCATCGATCATCGTAGTATGGGAATCTGTCCCGACAAGCGTATCAGGAAAGGCTATGGATGTGCCTTTACCGTCTGTCTTCAGGGTTACGCACGTGGCCAGGTATTCAAGGTTCACCTGATGGCATATCCCGGCGGATGGAGGAAATACCCTGAATCCATTGAAGCCTTGGCTGGCCCATTTCAGGAGCTTATAGCGTTCCTTGTTCCGCTCCACCTCCTTCTCCTGGTTGACCTCTATGGCCTGTGCGATATTGAAGGCGTCAACCTGGACTGAGTGGTCGATTATCAGGTCTATTGGTATTATGGGCTGTATCAATCCGGGAGACGCGCCGGCCTTGACCACATAGTCTCTCATCGCGGCGAGGTCCACTACTGCCGGCACTCCGGTAAAGTCCTGCATCAGTATCCTTGAGACCTTGAACGGTACATCCCTATCGCTTGGATTCTTCGCGTCCCAGTTTGCGAGGGCACGCACGTCCTCCTCGGTTACGGTCTTGCCGTCCATGTTCCTGTAGAGGGACTCGATTACTATCCTTATCGAGAATGGCAGCCTGGACATCTTCCCGAATCCGGCCTTCTCGAGTAATGG
>JAJYEJ010000022.1 GCA_021785805.1 Microcaldota archaeon
TGCGGTGTTACTCACGAACAACGAGTCGACGCAGTTGAATCCGCTGTAGAAGCTGCAGACATCGGGCAATATGGTCCTGGGAAAAGATATGAACATGGCGACGGCTGTTATCGCTATTATTATTACGAGGAACACCATCCCGTATGTCGTTATGAACTCAATGGCGCTCTGTCCCTTATGCGTTCCATTCAACATCGTCTGCGCCTCCCGATGTGGTAATACGCAAGCAAGCTTTATAAACAGTGAGCGGGAAAACCCACAGTCCGGATCGTAGGGCGGAAGCTGACCGAAAGGCATATAGGCATCAATGGAATAAAAGATTTGGTCGGCGTGAATCTCATGGATGGCTCAAGAGCAATCATGGCCAGCCCGGGAGCCCGTGACCCCGGCCGTGGGGCGCGACAAACGCTCAGGACGATTCTTTCTAATGCATGATTCCATGGTGAACGACAGCTACAAAAGCATGCTCAAGGGGATAAACGCCTCGAAGCGCATGGGCCAGAACTTCCTGACCAACAGGGAGGTCGCAAGGAAAGAGGCGATGTATGCTATCGGCAGGAATGTGGTAGAAATAGGACCTGGCCTAGGCATACTGACCGAGGAGCTGTGCCTGGTCGCAAAGAGCGTCAAGGCCGTCGAACTCGACAGACGCCTCTACGACATGCTTAAGGGAAGGCTGACCTACAGGAACATAGAGCTGGTGAATGGCGATTTCTTCGAACTTCCGGAAAGCGATTTCAAGGGATATGAGATAATGGTATCGAATATCCCGTACAGCGCATCCAGCAGGGTGATATCATGGCTCGGATCGCATCCCATGCCGGCTGTGCTCTGCCTCCAGAAGGAGTTCGTGGACCATATGGATGCCAGTCCCGGCGAACGCAGCTACTCGAAACTAAGCGTCATCTCGCACCTGTTCTTCTCCGTAAGGCGGATGATGGACGTCAAGGCATCCGAGTTCTATCCGGTGCCGGAGGTCGACTCAGTGGTGATATTCCTGCGACCGACAGGGCTAAGGATAAGCCCTGCTGCGCTCTCCATGCTGTCGCTACTGATGGAGCACAAGAAGAAAAAGGTACGCAACGCTGTGATAGATTCTTCGAAAGCATTGGGGATTGGCAAGGCGGAGGCATCGTCCTTTGCGGATACCATTGACGGGAAGGATGAACGCCCCGTCCATCTCCCTCCGGAGGGCATCCTGGGGATAGCGGAGCAGATGGCATCAAGGCTAAAGGCTCAGAAGGAATAGGTGGACTCTTGTACCTCCTTCATTATGTATGCGCCGGACACCTTCTTTTTGAACCTCTCCTCTGCACTCTTTGATCCATCCTTCCCTAGAAGGTTCTTGTAATGCATCGGTACGGTATTCTTCGACGCTATCGCCTTTGCGGCTTCTATGGCCTCATCCACATCCATGGTGTACGTCCCGCCTACGGGGAGCAGAGACACATCAATCCCGTACTTGGAAAAGCCCTTCATTTCATCTATGAAGTCGGTGTCTCCAGCATGGTATATCTTGAAGTCTCCCTCCCCTATCCCTACATTGAGCACATAACCGACCCACCCGTTCTTCTTCGGATGGAATTCAAGCCTTTCCGGCCTGATGTTGTAAGCAGGCACCGCCGACACGCTTATGCCGTTCCAGATCTCGCTATGGTATGGCTTGATCGCCTTTCCATCCTTTATCTTCAAGGACTCAAGGCAATCGGCCGGCCCCATCACCTCCGTGCCGGGTTTCATCACCCTTCTCACGGACTCCGGGTCGCAATGGTCGAAATGCGCATGCGTTATCAGTATCAGGTCCGCCTTCCCGGTTATCCCGCTGCCTATCCTGAACGGATCTATGAATATGGTCTTGCCCTTCGCCTTTATGTAGAACCCGGAATGCCCAGTCCAGAAGAGCGTATCCTGCAGCGTTACCATCGCATCACCGGAACAGCCATCGCAACGAAAGCTTTTATTCCTTGCCAGGGGTCGCTATCTCACTACGAACCCATCCTTGTCATCGAACTCATCCGAAGGGGAAGGCGCCTTCCGGAGCTTCTCGATCTTGAATACCTGTATCCTGCCTATCGATATGTCTATCTCCCTGATGAACGCATCTAATGCGTGATCCCCTCCATCCGCTCCGATGAAAACGCTCCCGTCAGGTTCATTTCTCACATAACCGCAGACCATGTGCCTGTAAGCCGCCCTCTGCACCAGCGCCCTGTAACCGACCCCCTGGACAAACCCGTGCACTACGAGGAACACCCTCATGAGACCGACACCACGGATTGGACATACGAAACCAATAAATATAAGCATGGCGGTGTATAGAACGATCACATGTTCAAAAACAGAACCATGCCTCATGGCCGAAGAGGCGCGCTAGGGCATATAGAACCAGGCATACTTACGGAAGACACTATGCATAAGATAATAGCAGGGGCTGGCGATCTGGAGCTAAATCTCTCGCTGCTATGCGGCGTCCAGGAAAAGACCGGAACAGATACGCTGCACCGTGAATCGGAAATCCCGTATTCAGAACGCTGGACGGCAGAGGCGTTGAGGGAGCACGGTTTCAGTTTCGTGTACGAACCTCTCGGCATAAAGGTGACAGGCGAGAATGGCGAGAGGGATTCTTCGTATTTGCCGGACTTCCTGATAAACAGGGAGGTGGACGGCAAGCGATTCATAGTGATAGAGCCGCACGGTAAGACGTCGTTCACCGCGGAAAGCATAAGGAAATATGCCAGGTTCTACTCCGCGAATAAGAAAATCATACACTTTGTGGTGATAACCGATATGACTGCGGAGGAACTGGACCAACTTAAGGTAGAGGCCGGCATACCTGGCATCGAGATAGCCGATAAGGTGATACATACTCCAAAATCGAAAGGCCAAAATCACCTGAAGGAAGATAGGGAGGCGTTCATCAAGCCCCTGTCGGAATACCTGAGCTGCCTCGCATCCAGGATGCACCAGCAGTTCTGGCTTGAAACCGAAAGAACAGACGATGGCCCGAGGGCAAGACGCTTCAGTTTATGAGCCTCCTTTCCCTGAGCTTGCTTATGTCGAGCAGGCTATACCTCCACACTATATCGCCGCGCTCATCGCTCTGGACCACCCATGGCTTCACCACTACGACATCGTTTTCCTTTATCCAGAATCGCCTTCTAAGCCTTCCTGGTATTATGCATAGCCTTTCCTTCCCGTCCATGCATGTAACGATGAATCTTGTCGCGCCGGATATCTTGGTCACGGTACCAAGTACCTCTCCCTGATCCGGCATCCTGACATTATACTCTATCGGGGCTCCCCGTCTTGCATCATGCTCCCGCCTTCCTTTCCTATCCATTCAACATACCTCAATACTCAATAATGCTTGACACCGTACCTGGCACCGCACGCCTCACACACGAAGTTGAATATGCCCCTTCCGGCGCTCTCCAGGTGCGAGTCAGGCTTATGGCACTCCTTGCATATCACGTAGATCTCAAAGTATCTCCTTACCCTCTTGTTCAGGTCATCATTGGTAAACCTTCCGTTTATCACGAGCCTCTGTTCCTCAAGGTTGACCGGGACCGCGAGCTCCTTGCTGACGTACCTCGCTATCTCCGCAGGCTTGCACCTTGCCTTGTCGGATATGACGGACAGGTTTCTTATAATCGTCTTGTTCCCCTGGACTATCGAGTCGACAGTCGGTATCACGAAGTCAGAGCTCTCCGCTACCAGGTTGGGCATCTTCGAGAACGCCCTATCGAGCAGCATCGTGTATCCCTCATCGCTTCCTGTCGGTGCCATAACTATCAGTAATATGTGTTAGTCATTTGGCAATTAGATATATAAATGGTTCCATGACGATAATCAGTGGTGCAGATGGATGCGGAAGACATAGCCGGATACCGGTTATATAACCAGTGGATATCCTGCCCAGGAAAGTCAAGCCCGGAGAAGGTTGTCTCTAACCTTGGCGCAATCCAGGCGCAGGATTACCTGGCGTCGCTGTGGGCGGTGGGCCTCCGCAGCTCTTGCATAAAGCAATCGGATGTCCAGGAAGCTGTAGAGCGCAGGAAGGTGATAAGGACATGGACCATGCGCGGGACATGGCACCTCGCCCTTCCGGAAAACATAAGATGGATGCTAAGCCTGTATCCTGAAGACAGACAGGTGCCTGGTTATCAGGCTAGGAATGGTCTGACCGGACCCACACTGGAAAGGGGGCTAGAAATAATCCCTAAAGCGTTCAGCGAAGAGACCAGACTGACCTACGACGAGATCGGGGAATACCTGAAGAGGTCAGGGATCACGCCGCTGGGAAAGACCGAGGTACAGCGCCACATAATACGCAGGGCAGGGAGGAAAGGCATCATATGCTTCGATGGCCATAAAGGGAGGCAACCCGCATTCGCGCTGATGGATGATATAGTGCCGAAGGCGAAACCGCTCACTAAGAAGGAAGCGATAACGAAGTTCGCGACGATATACTTCAAGAGCCACGGTCCGGCAACCGTCAAGGACTTTGCCTGGTGGTCCGGGCTCAGGATGTCTGATGCGAAGCTTGGCGCGGAAGCTGCCGCTCATGGATTGAGGAAAAAGGAATTCAACGGAGAGACCTACCTGATGCCGAATGGACGTCCAAGGGGCAATCATGATGGGGTCTACCTGTTGCCTGCATTCGATGAATACATAATCTCGTACAGGGACCGCAGCGCAGTGCTCGAGCCCAGATATGCGAAGAGGATCATCGGAGGCACCACGCTCTCATTCCTGCCTATGGTGATATCGGATGGAAAGGTCGTCGGTACATGGAAGAGGAGGGAGGATAAAGGCAAGGTGATCGTAACGCTGTCGCCATTCGGCAAGCCGCCGGAAGGCCGCGAGAAAAAGGCGATCAGAGATGCCACTGTCGCTTACGGTGAATTCCTCGGTAAGCCAGTCATGCTGATGTGAATAACCCCTTCTAACTACCAGGAGCGGGTATCAGGTCCCGGCAGGTGTTGCTTCCGTGATGAACATTCCGCTAACAGCAAACCTATTTATTGCATCTGGAATCAATCTATCTGGCAGATAAGGCGGGGAGCTAAGGGTTTCCTGTACCGCAAATCCCTTTTGGCGGGCCAATGCCAACCGAGTGTTATGTCAGGCACTGCGGGCCTGCGCTGAAGCGTAGACGTCCTGCCCCAAGTGGTAGCCTTATATGTGAACCAGGCCAGGCCGGAAGGAGCAACCTTAAGCATATATTAGCTATGCTCCTGGGATACAGGGCCGAGCAGAAGCGCAGACAACCCTCTTTGCCTGCATGGTGCAAGGTTGGCTTCTGCCATCGGACTGAGACGAGGACCAACAGACTAAAGCATATATATACTTTTACATGATTATCCTGATATCTGTTTAGGGGATATGACCGGCAGGGGTTCACATGAATAGGAGGGTGCAACGGAAGGGTGAGAAGAAGCGCATCATGGCATATGCCGCAATAGCGGCGATTATAGCCATAGCGGCACTCGCAGTGGTGTTCCTGAGCGGCAAGAACAGTACCAACGGGATTCAGTTAAGCACAGGCACCACGCCCACGTATGCACACCTGTCCACGGCAGGATTCGCCCTTGTGGCGCCCCAAGACGTGCTTTCTGGCAACCAGCGTTTCGTAGCCCTGGCTAAGGAAAAGTACGACTTCCTATACGCCAACGCTTCCGATGTCAAGGGGGTGGAGAACGCATCGTTCATAGTGATTGTCGTCAACAGCACCACGACACAGTATTCCCAGATCGCCATGCAGCTTGTGAATAGCACGGTTCTGGATTACGCCGTCTATAATACTACCGGGATCATACTGAGCAGGAGGGGCGTCTGGGACCAGAACCAGACCGTATTCATATTAGCCGGATACAGGAACAGCAGCTCCCTCACCGACGCACTGCTCAGTTTCTTCGTCAGGTCTCCAGTGTACGCACCAAGGCGTATGCCCGCGATGTTCATAAGCGCGAACGGGACGAAGCTGCCGCCAGGGATGTCCAGGACCGGTGTCAAGGACCCGATGCTCGACGCGTACCTTAACGGCGCTTATGAGCTTGGGCCAGGAGATCGCGCCCTAATGCAGAACTACAGTTATTACCTTAACTTCGCGTATGTCCTATATCAGGCCCCGTTCTATGATTCAATAAATCCGGGTTTCTCAGGTAATGCATCAGGCCAGGGCCTTCCGTACTCCGCAAGCATGTGCGTTCCACCACCTCCTCCGCCAGACAGCGCCTCCATGTGCATAGGAGACTACATAGCGATGCCGATGTTCCAGGTCGGTTCGGCGGCCCCATCGCAGCCCCAATGGTCGCTATCCAGCGGCTCCTGCGACATTTTCGGCATCGATGACTGCATAGACACGACCGGGTGGGCGGCATCAGGGCTAAACCCGCAGCTTCGGTTCAACCGCGTGCCAAGCGTCCTGTATGGTTTCACATACACCGGAAGCCCGATACCGCCATCGCTCACCGGAACTACCGGCCCGTTATCCAGTTACGATCCGTTTACATGGTGGTTCTACGGCCCAGGGTCGTACGGGACGTCGACGGTCGGTGTGCAACAGAACATCATAGCGCAGAACCAGACACAGGTGCTTATGGACGCCGGTGTGGGCGTCTTCTCCACACCGTATGGAGAGACATCTTCAGGCGGCGCCACCACATATAACGAAAGCAACAGCACATACTCATGCTCCTCAAGCAGTTGCGGCATATCGTTCAACTACGCGATATACGCTGCGATGTCGGAATCGTCGACCATACCTGGGTCAGCCACCGTAATATCCCCTGCCAACTTCACGGTACAGCCAGGCACCGGTTACTATCCGCTCTTCGACCCGGTTACGCTCAGCACGCCCAAGTCGGTAAGGACGTCAGCCGCGACATACTATTTCAGCTACTGGAGCGTGTACTCCAGCGTAGGCGTCAAGCAGTATTACCAGAGGTACAACACCAACAACGCCACGTTCCAGATCGTAGGGCCGACGCAGGCGCAGGCGGTCTATACGAGGAGCGTCGCCCCCGGAAACGTCTCTGTAGCGTCGGGGTTCATGACACCCAGCACTTTCCAGACATGCCCGCCTCCGCTCAACTGCTCGCTACCGAATTCCGGATTCGTGCCTATAAACAATGTGAGCTTCACGATCGAAAGCGCCAACAAGACAATCACATACTCTAATATCACCGACAGCAAGGGCAGATTCGTCACTCCGGTGCTTCCGGGCGGATGCTATGACGTAAGTGCGGAGAAGGATGGATACTCATTCGTAATCCTCCCAGAGCCATTGTGCGTGAACGGCCGCAGCGCGGTCGACCTGATAGACTTGAGCCCTTATGTATTCGACATCATGTGGCCCAGCGGCTATGCTTATGGCACCGCTCCAATCAGCCACAGCGTCCCGCTGTCGCTTAGACTGGGCTATCCGGCAGGGGGAACGGCATCAAACGTATCGGTCAGGGCATCGACCACGTCGGGGTCCATAAACGCCAGCGAGACCACCTCATCCAACGGTACGGCAACCTTCATATGGGATACCGGAAGCGCCAGCGGAATATATGATATAAACTTCACCGCTACGGGGTTATTCACCCCTCCTACGACATACTCGGTTCCAGTTGTGGTCTATTCAAAGGGCTATCCGTCGCCAATGGTCAGCGTCAGCCTGCAGAACAGCAGCGAGACGCTTTTCGCCGGGCAGTCCTTCAATGACCAGGTCAAAGTGCAAGTCTGCAGGTTCTCCTTCAACCCTAATGCGAACATAACACAGTCATGCAATGATGCAGCTCCGTTCTACATGTCGATATCCGGGATTCCTATCAACACTAACGCTACGTTCAGCCAGAACCCGATACCTGGCAACGCGCTCGACCCGAACGGCACAACATCTCTCGGAGTAACGGTAAGCAAGCTCAGCGTGCCCGGGGTGTACAACGCTACGGTTACCGCGACCGTGAAGCTCAGCAACGGCACTTCATATTCGGGCACGGCTCCGCTGATGATAGACCTGCTTCAGCCGCAGTCATGCGGCGGCGACGGGGGCATAAGCGGACAGGTCCTTAACAGGGACGGTTCACCTACTCCGGCCAACGTGACGGTCAC
The DNA here is from genome assembly GCA_021785805.1 of Microcaldota archaeon. GTDB lineage: Archaea > Micrarchaeota > Micrarchaeia > Micrarchaeales > Micrarchaeaceae > JAJZYD01. Next base: position 8,104 of record JAJYEJ010000022.1, read on the forward strand.
CTCCATCGCGAACGACACTGTAGTTTACAGGGCTTATACCGGAAACGGCCAGTTCGACACCGGCTACTCCATAGTCCCCGGAAAGTACAACGTAACCGCATACTCCCAATACGGCATGTATATATACAACAGCACCATTATCAATGTCGTATCGTGCAAGATCCTTTCGGTCGTGGTCTAGGCGAAGTTATTAAATTAATTATACCATGTGAAATACATTCTAAATGCCGGGTTCGCCTAGTGGTAGGGCGGCAGCCTGCTAAGCTGTTTAGTCAGAAATGGCTTTCGCGAGTTCGAATCTCGCACCCGGCGCCTCATATTTCCCCCAGAAAGGTTTTCATATCTCTTCTGGTTTCGGCATCTCCGCCTCCAATCAATCAGGCTCTTCCGCTGCCTCCGCATGTTCCAGATGTGTCACTATCGCCTCCATCGCACTGGTGCCATGGGCGTTCAGTGTCCAATCGGAAGCCGTCACATCAACCCGTGAAGACCCTCATCAGGTATCCTGGAAGCGATGAAGCGCGTCTCCTCTAGTTGAGGCATCAGGCCCTTCAGCCACGCCTTGAAAATGCATCTATCGTGGCTGAAATCTCTTCCGGTATCCCAAGGATGCACGGATAATCCTTCACCTCATCCGCATTGACCCATGCATGGTCCGTGAACGCCCCCTCCTCAACCTTCACTTCTCCCGATTTATACCTCGCCGCAAATTTCAGCAGGACGACAGGTATTCCATCAGGCCTTACGAACACTACGTTGTTGATATAGGTTAGCTCCGGATATATCTCGATGCCAGCCTCCTCCCTGACCTCTCTCTGGGCTAGCTTTCCTACGGCGTTCTCGAAGTCGATGACGTCGCCGTTCATCCTTGTCGGATTATCCAGGTCTAGGTCTCCCCATTCCAGCTTGCCTCCAGGTACGGCGTATCTCTCAGGGTGCACCTTCTCTCTCCTGTCCCTCTTGAGGATAAGGCATCTTCCGTCGCTCTCCCTGTACACTACAACGTTCGTCACGAAGTAGAAAAGCTTGTTCCGCTTCGCCTGGTCTATGCTGATACTCTCCGCAGGCACGCCATTACCTCTTCACCGATCGGTGTCTCTCCCTCCCATATTCGCATCGGTCCGGCGGATCAATACCATCCCCTTACCTTCATCGCCTTAGCCACCCTGTCAACGGCGACTATGTATGCCGCTGTCCGAGGGCTTATCCTCTTGCCATTGTCCATGTAAGACTTCCTCATATCAATGGTGCTCTTGAACGACTTTGTCAGGATCTTGTCGAGCTTTGCGTAGAAATCATCGGTCTCCCAGTAATAACCGTTTATGTTCTGCACCCATTCGAAGTACGATCCGACGACACCGCCGCTGTTCACGAGGAAGTCCGGAAGGTCAAGCACCTTCTTCTCATGGAGTATTGCATCGGCTTCTGGGGTCACCGGCCCGTTGGCCAGCTCCAGCAGGAGTTTAGCCTTTATGTCGTCAGCATTGTCTCCTCTTACCTGGTTCTCTATCGCAGCAGGTATGAGTATGTCCACATCAAGTTCCAGCAGCTTCTCGTTGCTCACCTTCTCGGCGTTCTTGCTCTTGTAGCCATCCACGCTTCCTGTCTTGTCCTTTGCATCGTTCAGCTTCTTCAGGTCAAGGCCATCAGGGTCGTAGACCCCGCCCTTGGAGTCGCTTATCGCCACCACGTTAGCCCCGAACATCTTCTTCGACAGGGTGTATGCGTACATCCCGGCGTTCCCGAATCCCTGAACGGCTATCTTCGCCTTCTTCAGGTCTATCTTCAGCATCTTCGCCGCTTCCCTCATGATATACATCGCTCCCATCGCGGTGGAGTCCTTCCTCCCCTCAGAGCCCCATATCTCCACAGGCTTCCCGGTTATGACTCCCCACTCATTATGCCTCACTATGTTCGAGTATTCGTCCATCATCCATGCCATGATCTGCGGCGTGGTGTAGACGTCGGGCGCAGGTATGTCCACGTCCGGTCCTATGTACCTGCCCAATGACCTTATGTACGCCCTGGACAGGCTCTCGAGCTCCCTCTCGTCCATGCCCTTCGGGTCGCAGATTATTCCGCCCTTTGCGCCTCCGTACGGTATATTGGCAAGAGAGCACTTCCATGTCATCCACGCCGATAGCGCCTTTACCGTGTCGATGTTCTCCTGAGGGTGGAACCTTATGCCTCCCTTGGTAGGTCCTCTCGCGTCATTGTACTGGACCCTGAATCCGGTGTAAGTGTGGACCTGCTTGTCGGACATCCTTACGGGTATATTAACGGTCAGGGTCCGCATAGGTTCCCTGAGTATGGCGTGAGCCTGCCTGTCGAGATTCATCGTCTCTGCCGCTGTGTCAAGCTGAGCCTGTGCTATCTTAAATGGATTCAACTCTTCTGCCATAGAAATCACAATATGAAATTCAAACGCAAATTCTTATTCCTTTAGGTGCGTCATGGAAACGACACTGCCGTAACGGCTGCGATACGCATGCGAACCGGATAAATGGAACACCCCAATCGGCGGTTTCCTTGAGAAACGTTTAAATACCTATCCTACAATACATAAAAAGTAAAATTTAGGTGGAAAATATGTTCCAAAATAACAAAGGCATCTCTAGTAGAAAAGGACAGAGTGCTATGGAATATCTGATGACCTATGGATGGGCCATCCTGATAATAGCCGTAGTACTTGGCGCACTGTTCGCACTTGGGGTATTCAGCGGCTCGACGCTGCTCGGTACCTCTTGCGTAGCAAGCCCAGGATATCTCTGCTCGAACCCGATAATGTTGGCAAACAACCCGTACGCTGATACGCTTACCGTAACAGTGGGCCAGAACACCGGTAACACGCACAGCGATGCGTACATCTGGTGCGGCAACCAGTCGTCTACGATGAACAGCAACGGTGCTGGTTTCACCGGCGGCAACGCTATCGCAAACGAGATCAACGGCGGTACATTGGCTAGCGGCACAGAGTACTCGATAACCCTGCAATGCGCAGGATTCCCGGGCACAATGGGCGCGAACAACGGGGCAGTGACGACAGTGGGCACAGCGTTCACAGGGTACCTGTGGGAAGTGTATCAGTCCGGCACGACCAACGTCGTGACGAAGATCGCTACCGTAACAGTGAAGCTATCCTAATCAAATAGGATAACTTCATTTTCTTTTTCTTCTTCTTTCCTTCTTTTTATCTTTCATATCGGATAGCCTAGGCTATGCCCTGTTGCTTTCCTGTTCCCATGAGAATAAGGCGTTAGTCCCGCCGCCTGCCGGCCTTAAGCTCCTCCTTCATCCTTAAGGCTTCCATGAGCTCATTCGCGCTCAGGAGAGGCTTCCTTGTCCTGTCGATATCGTCTACCGATATCCTTGGGCATGCCGTGTTCACCAGCGCATCGAACTCCAGCATGTTGTTTATCGAGTCGAAATCAAACGTGTTCGCGACCAGTATCTCAGCATCGAAACCGGCTCTCTCCACCCTTTCCTTGATTATCCTGGCAAGGTTCATGTTGTGCTGGCCATTCTTCGTACTGACCAGTATGCCGAACCTCTTTGCGTCAAGCGCCCTCATTACCTTGCCCATGCTCCTCTTCCTGAAGGTATCCCTCAGGCGGTCGATCCTCTCTATCTTATTCTCGAATGGCTCTATGACGAGGAACGGCTTCTTTGTCGCAAGCAATGCGCCAAGGGGGTGGAACATGCCGCCTCCGAAGTAGACGTGCATGTCGACCTTCTGGTCCACCGATGCGGCGCTGCCTATGTCGCAGCCAAGTATCTGCCCCTTCCTCTTCGCGAATCCGTACGGTGTGCCCACGACAACGGTCTTCCCGTTCCCTTCGTAGAACTTCCTTATCTCATCAAGCTGGTGTATGTGTTGTATGGTCGTCATTACTGATATGGTCTTCGCCCCTTCCATCTGCGCAAGGGACTCCCCGAGGAGCGTCAGCGGAGCATCTATCCGGTACTCTATGTACTCCACATTGAAATCGACGTGGTGGAACTCGGCATGGCCGAAGTGGATGAGCTTATCTGCCTTTATGTTCCTGGCCTCGTCAAGCGCAAGGTCGCAGGCGCCGAAGGTGGGCGAAGCCGAGATGAAGACCTCATTGCCATCCTTCTCCAACGCCTTTGCATGCGCTAGCGCCTTCTGTTTTAACCCCTCAGGAAATTGGAGCAGTATTCGCATACGGATCAGATAAAGCGTCGATTAACGGAAAAGATGAAAATGCGCTGACCGATATCAGGCGCCTTTTACCCTGAACTTCCCGGAAAGCTTCGAGGCAGCCCTTCTTAGCGCCTCTGCGGCCACGCTCCTGTTCTCTGCCATGGTCTCTACCATGAATACAGCCTGGTTCCTCTGCACCCTTGCTGCTACTGAGATAGGCCTCCCGAATGAGTAGCTCATTCCCCTTGAAAGCCTGTCCGCCCCTGCCCCTGACATCATCTTGTGCTCCCTTATCACGTTGTGCGGATACACGCATAGCTTCAGGTGGTAGTTTTCAGGGAGGTTGTTCTCGAGGTACTTGTTTGCCATGATCCTGGCAGCCTCGAGGGAGTTGGACCTCAGCTGTATCTTGTCCTCCGCATTGAGCGTAAGCGTAAGGGTATATCCATTCTTGCGCGTCCCCGTATTGAAGACCTGCACTGCAGTGTGCGGCCTGGCTCTGATATAGTTCTTCCTCGGCTTCCTGACCGAGAACCTCGCCCAAGCCTGGGAGTTTACGTTTCTGCATGTCCTTGCAGGTCTAAGTCTTGCCATCGCGAACACATCCTAGAATATATATTGCTGATTACTACTGTTACTGTAGAATCCGCTTATACACTTTACTACAAAAACCTATAAAAAGGCAGCTGATTAGCGGCATGATCGGCTCTCTTCCCCATTGTCATCTACATTTTTATACTCTTGCTGATATACAATCCTAATAGTGGTGCGATGATGGACATTGTAGAGAGCGCATTGACTCCGCAACCTGAAAACTACGATGTATTCCAGGTAAAGATAGCGGTATGCGGCTGCGGTGGCGGGGGCAGCAATACGGTCCAAAGGATATCCAGGATGGGGATAAAGGGAGCATCACTATTCGCCGTCAACACAGACGCGAACCACATGCGTACCCTGGATCAATCGATAAAGAAGATACTTATAGGCTCTGCGCTTACCAGGGGGCTCGGGGCAGGAGGATTCCCCGAGATCGGCGCTAAGGCCGCCCAGTACTCCAAGGGCGAGATAGACGATGCGCTCAGGGACTATAACCTTGTGTTCATAACGGCAGGGATGGGCGGAGGCACTGGCACAGGCTCTGCGCCTATCGTGGCCGAGATAGCGAAAGCCAACTCCGCCATGACTATAGGCTTCGTCACATTCCCGTTCGCGCTTGAGCGTGTCAGGCTCCAGGTGGCCCAGAAGGGCATAGAAGAGCTTAGGAAGTATGTCGACACCGTAGTCGTGATAGACAACCAGAGGCTTGTCAATGTTTACCCTAACCTCGCCATAGAGCAGGCGTTCAAGGTGGCGGACGAGGTGGTCTCCAGGGCGGTCAGGGGGATAACAGAGACGGTGAACAC
>JAJYEJ010000023.1 GCA_021785805.1 Microcaldota archaeon
GTATTGCTTCCGATTGGCACTTATTATATAGTAGTCGATAATGGCCAAAGCGGGGTTAGCGTAAACTCGAGGGTGGCTTACAGCGCGCCGGTGCCGGAACAGAACGTGACGACTCAGCTCATCTCGCCTGTCGCAAAAGAACTGGCTTTCGCTGCGGCATTCGGCACGGTAGTGTTCGTATTGTTCATCATCGGGATGGTGATTACGATATGGGGGCTGTTCAAGAGGCCTTCTGACTATGGGACCGTTGGCAAGATAAGCGAGCCATCAGACAGGGCAGACGAGAAGGCGATGAATAAGTACGTAGACCAGCTCTACAAGGGCGTCGGGAAAAGCAAAAGGGGCAGGAGATCGGTTGCGAGAAGGCGCAGATCAGCTAAAACGCCGAAGAAGATGCCGCGCCGATAGGCAACTCTTATAAATAGCTATTATGCAATATATGCGTTAGACAGTCGCGGATGGAAGGGAATGATCTGATGGATGAACTGAAGGAGAAGATAGCAGGCGAGATAACACTGTCAGACAGCCCAGGCAGCACTATGAAGAAGTGGAGGGAGCTGTTCGGGATAACGCAGATAGAGTTAGCCAAGATGATAAGGATCTCGACTTCGACCATAAGTGACTATGAGAGCAACCGGAGGCTTAGCCCTGGAGTGGGTGTGATCCGAAGGTTCGTAGATGCGCTTTTTACCATAGATGAGGGAAAGGGAAGCGTAGTCAGGCAGGGCCTGGAGAAATTCTCGGTGAAGCAGGGAGAGAAGCCTTTCTATAACATACACGATTTCATAGCGCCGATAAGCGGCATAGACTTCAGCAGGATAATAGAGGGCAAGGTCTTATCCAACCCCGGATATCTCGACTCGCTTAAACTGTTCGGATATACCAGGGTAGACAGCCTTAGGGTCATCCTTGAGATGTCCCCTGCGGAGTACCCGAAGCTTTTCGGTTCGACTACCGAAAGGGCGTTCATATTTGAGCACGTCAGTACGGGCAGGTCGCCGATGGTCGTGATACGGGTCGCTCCTATAAAACCGAAGCTCGTTGTGCTTCATGATGTCACCACGGTCGACAAGCTTGCGGTGAAGATAGCACAGGTGGAGAAGATACCGCTCCTGGCTACAAAGCTGACGATGAACGAGATCGAGGACAGGCTTAGCAAGATTTGATCCAGACATTCTCCTTTTATCGGAAGCCACTTGTTAACTGCGTTACCTATATATATCTGAAAAATCTTCCAGATTACGGTGATTGCTTGGTGAGAAGAGGTACAAGTGCAAAACTGCGAGAGAGGCAGGCAGGCGGATTCGTTGATCTTGGAGGCACGAGAGGATACATGCTCGTAGAAAGAGGAGATGGTCTCATCAAGGAGGCGCAAGACCAGGCAAACAGGGTCATGTTTAAAACTTCAAACGACGCGATAAGCCTCGCGGGCGGGGCGACGACCGACCCTCTACATGGGAACCTTGTTTATTTCAGGACAGCCGATGGTTACATACACCGATTAAGGGGCACCTCGATGATGAGCGTACGTGATGGAGGACATGTAGACCGTCCGATACGCGAAAGGATCGAGTTACAGGATGGTACCGCTATAACCGTGGGAAGGCGTTTCAACTATAGCGTAATTGGGATCAAACCGTCCGTTTTGAGAAAGGATCCAGGTATCGCGGCGCTCGGTGCTAATGCAACCGCCAGGATAAGGTTTAGTACCGCTCCGATCACGGAGATTGTGATGGTTATTGGACAGCAAGCGCCAAATGATGGAGACGCTTCAAACCACATATCCGGAGATTTTGATCGCAGTGTTTCCTCCTATTTTAGGCTGTCCAGGGAGGGTAGGAATGAATTCATCGGGTTTAGCATGGACCAGCTTGGAAGATTGGAGAAAGGGGTCAGGGCAAGTCTGGAGAGGCGCATAGGCAGAATAGTCGACGCCTATGAAGGATTCGATGAGGCCGCACTTATAATAATAAATTGCGCGATGGAAAGAGGAGTAAGCAGCCTGAATAATTACTTGGATAAGCTGGAAGGTCATTATGAATATGTGTTGTCCGTAGTCCAGCCGAAGGACAGGGACGACGACTCGATACCTGAAATATCCGCAACGCATGCATTCTTCACACAGTGCCATGAAGAGTTAGGCATAGGCGGGATGAGAAAGCGCTAATTCTCTGATTGCCTGTATCCTCATCCCCAGATGTCAGCTCTTATCTCATTGGCGGGTACGCCGAGTGATACGAGAGCGGCCTTGACAGCCTGGACGAACGCGAGTGGCCCACACACGTATGATGTGCGCTCCTTTATGTCTGGTGCATATTTTGTCAGCATGTTTGCGTCTATGTGGCCAGTCTGGCCAGTCCATCCGTCACCCGGTTGGGGCCTGGTTACGGTGATTATGGTCTTGAGCTTTAGATTTTTCGACATATCCTCAAGCTCCTGCTTGTGTATTATCTCCGTGGGAAACTTGATGCTGTATAACAGCACTATGTCCGTACCAAGGTTCTGCTCTTTTATGTAACGCAGTATTGACAGATGCGGAGCAACCCCCGTACCTCCCGCTATCAGGGTTATCTTCGTGTTTTGCTTTGGATCGAACCTGAATTGCCCGTTTGCCAGGGCCCCGTTCGGGCTCCTCTTAAGGTAGAACTCATCGCCAATGTTGCTCACTACAAAGTGTGATTGGTGGCCGCCATGCTCTTTCACCACTAGGAGTTCAAGCTCCTCCGAACCAGGAATAGAGGCTATGGAGAACGCCCTTTGCTGATATACCTTGCCTTCCTTGTCCTTCCCGTAAATCATGACAAACATGCCTGAATCGAACTGAAGCCTGTGGCCGTCGGCCGATTTGAACTTGACTACAACCACCTCGGGCGTTTCGTCTATCTTTTCGGTCAATATATACTTCTTGTCTGAAGTCACTGCTTGTGCTACGGTATTTTGCATCATGATAACACCTTCTTGCTAAGTTATCTGGATAAGCTATAATCTAAATCCTTTTAACGCTTGCCTTGGATTAACTAGTAAGGACGGAAGCAGAAAGTGACGCTATGGAAACCAGGTTGCTGCATACGGACACGCCGGAAAGCCCTAGCCTGAGCGTAGCCATAGACGAGGCGATATTGGACGAGGTGACCAGGGGGTTCTCACCCCAGACATTGAGGTTCTTCAGATGCGAGAGGGCAGTCTTCATCGGGAAGTCGAACACAATCGAAGAATCGATAGACATGGATGTCGCCAGGAAGAACAATGTGAGCGTGGCAAGAAGATTCTTTGAGAGCGAGGCATCGTACCACGACATAGGCGTGCTTAACTTTTCCTTCATCGCGAATACGAGTGCTCTTGGAAATGATTTGTCTTCTGCATTCTCTACGATGGTACAATGCACAGCGAATGCGTTGAAAGAGCCCGGAGTAGAACTCGATGTAGCATCAAGTTTGATACTGTTGGATGGCAACAAGGTGTTTGACTCAAGGATAACCGCCATCAGAGGTGCGATGCTTTTCGCCGGGTTCGTTTTCATAGATAGTGATACCGACCTGCACCAGTCTGTGCTCAGAAAGCGTGGTTTGGACAGTGCGATGAGTGCGCCAGCCAACATAGGTTCGGTCTCAAAGAGGACCGCGGAAGACATAAGGCGCGCGATATCGGACAGCTTCGCTAAAGACCTGGGGACGGAATATGTGATGGCAGGACTTACCGAAGACGAGCTTGCGATAACCGACCGTATCCAATGGAAAAGGCATGAAAAGCTGTTGTGAAGTCAGTTACTCAGCTTACCGAGGCGATGAACCTCCTGATTATAGCTGCGGTCTCTTCCGGATTCGTATAATGAGGGACGTGCCCGACACCCTGCATGATCTCGAGCTCGCTGCCCTTGATCTTGCTGTTGAACATAGCCGCATACTTCTTGTCTATAGTGGTGTCCTCGCTCCCCCATAGTATAAGCGTGGGTTTCTTTATCTTCGATAGGGTTTCCGTGGTGAGTTGGTCCTCTTCGAAATCCGCATTTATTATGCTCTTTAGAACCCACTCATTGTTCTCGTACTGCATCGCGATTCTGAGTGAATCTTCCTTGAACTGCTGTTCCTTGCCTGCGGCTACTATATCATCGAAATTCTCCTTCAGTCCGGCGGGAGATTCCAGGATGATGCCTTTGCACGTATATGGCTGTGAAGCATAATACGCTGCAACCCAGCCCCCGTATGAGTTGCCGAACAGGAAGCTGTCACCGTTGTTCTGTAGGGAGATGACTTCCCTGAGCGCCTGGAACTGCACGCTTATCGTGTAGTCGATCTTCGGGGCATCGGACTCGCCATGGCCAAGGAGGTCGATCAGCGTTATATCAAGGCCTTCGTCTAGGAAGGCGACAAGGCGTTTCCAGGTTAGAGTGGACGCTCCGAGACCATGAAGGAATATCATCTTGTTCCCATGCCCTTTATGGCGCAGGTAGTGGATAGCCCCGAGCGAGGTCTGTTCGAATCCGGACTCAAAGTCTTTATCGTAATCCATTGCCGCACCGTTCCCTACCTGCTCTGCTTGCCGTAGAAGAAGTCCATAGGCCTCCCGAGAGCTGCTTCTGCCACCTCCTGCATAAGCTCCCCGAAGGTCGGATGAGGATGTATCGTATCCGCTATGTCCTCAAGCGTAGCGCCCATCTCGATAGCTAGAGCCGCCTCTCCGATTATGGCGTTCGCGTCAGTGGACACTATCTCCACCCCTTTAACGAGATTTTCGGAATCGAATGCGATCTTTATGAAGCCCTCTGTCCTGCCAAGCGCTATCGCCCTCCCTAGGGCAGTGAGTGGGTACTTCACGACCTTGACTCCTTCGCTCTCCTCTACGCTTCCGGCTATGGCTATCTCAGGGTCCGAGAATATCACGGCAGGCACAACCGTATTGTCATAACCTGAGTTCTTGCCCGATGCGACCTCGGCAGCCACAATCCCCTGGCGCATAGCCTTGTGCGCAAGCATAGGTTCGCCTATGACATCACCTATTGCAAGGATGTCCGGATCGGTGGTGCGCAAGGAGCCATCCACCTGCACAAATCCGCGTTCGCTAAGTTTGACCTTGGTGTTCTCAAGACCCAGGCTTCCGGTGTACGGAGACAGCCCTGTAGCGACCACTATCACTTCAGGCTTAACAGTCTGGTTATTGCTAAGCGTGACCGATCCGTCTCCGCTTTTTGATACGGGAAGCGTTCCGGCGAGTATCTTCACACCTATGCTCTCCATCTTCTTCTTTACCAGTGCTATGGCATCCCTATCGAACCTTGACAGCACGTCGGACCTTGCCAATATAGTCACCTCCGTGCCAAGCTTTGCGTATAATGTGCCGATCTCGACGGACACGTAGCCTGCCCCCACTATCAACATGCTCTTCGGCACCTTATCCATCATCAGCGCCTGTTTGTAATCCAGGACGTTTCCGCCGAACTCGAATCCCTTGAAAGGCGTCGGTTCCGATCCCGTCGCTATTATCGCCTTCTTGAAATCTAGAGTAATCCCATCGGTAAGCTGCAGGGTCGATGAAGATAGGAACGTAGCTGTGCCCTTGAAGACGTCTATCCCGTTCGCTTTCATCAGGAAGGATACCCCGTCCTCAAGCCTCTTCGAGGCGGACATGCGCCAGTCCAGCATCTTCTTCGCATCGAGGCTTACATTTCCGGCGCTGATTCCGAACTGCTGCGCGTGCTGCATCTCGTAGAACAGGTTCGATATGTGTATAAGCGTCTTAGATGGTATGCATGCATAGTTCAGGCAATGGCCTCCCAGCTTGTCCTTTTCCACTATCCCGACGCTTTTGCCGAGTTGAGCGGCGCGTATGGCGGCGAAGTAGCCGCCCACTCCGCCTCCGATTACTGCGACATCTACTTCTTCCGGCAAGGATCCCATGACCATAGTATCACGACAGGACAACGACTAGTCGAATCGCCGTCTATATGAAGGATTAGGAATCGCAACCTGTCCTTAAATAACTTTTTGTCGCTCCTGATGGGCTTTCTTGCGTGCCTGTTTCTGCAGCTGGACTACTGTCACGGCGACTACTGCCACTACCACTATTATCGTGGTCGCGAGCAATATCATCGCGGGAAGATAGCTTACCTCTTCAGTCGGCGTTGGGCTCCGGTTCGTAGGTGGCGTTCCTTGAGCCAGAGCGGTTATCTGGCTGATCGATGGCCCGGAACCAGCGGCAGTTATTTCGCTATTCTCGTACCATGTGCCCTCGGCAAGCAGCGTACCGTTATCTATGCCGTATAACAGGAACTGGCCTTGCGATATCGGCCCGGCAACATAGGTCGTATTTCCAAATGCGATAAACACGTACCCGTCGGGGAGGTTGATCCCGGTGTAGTTGGAATCAAGATAAACCCTTCCTCTTATGTCATTGAGCGCGGTAATGAATACGTTGACGTTCCTCTTCAGGCCATATGCTACCGCCTCCTGCCTTATCTGGTCCGGGGTTATGTTGAAAGTATGCGGTATGCGGGGTCCGTTATAGGCGATTACATTGCCATCAGGCAACATCGCGACGCTTATTGTGTCCCCTATCATATCGAGGCCGCCCTCCACGGCGAGGAACGGGTATGGGATTTTGTACTGATATGAGACCATATACGTGATGTTTCCGGAATTGTTCAGCATCTCAGTACTGCTGAGGTTAAAGTATTTGTTGAAATATCCCTTCCCGACAAGCGAGATTATGTAGTCGTTAGAGTCGTTTATTATGCTTTGAGGGACATGGCCAAACTGTAGAGCATTGACTGTTATCGCATTTCCGGAGCTGCCATTGAGATTGCCGTTCCTTAAGACTGTGTTCCCTGATTGCGCCATCGCAGGGAGCAGCAGCAGCGCAACAGCGAACATTACTGCCATGATTTGATGCATGTGCTGTTTCGGCATAGTGACATCCGATTGACCAGTTACTCTATCATCTCCAAGAAGTCTGGATCTTCGAGATATTTTATGAGCGCGTTCCCGAACTTGACGGCTTCGGCGCCATCCACTACCCTGTGATCGAAGACCAGCGAGAACGGCAGTACCTTCCCTATCTTCAGCTTGCCATTCTCCGCAAAAGGCCAATCCTTCATGGAGTGTATGCCAAGGATTGCGACGTTAGGCGGGTTAATCATCGGCACCGAGAGGAAACCTCCGCCGAGGCTCCCTATGTTGGTTATCGTGAACGTCGCCCCGTGCATCTCCTCGAGCGTTATCGTCCTGTCAACGGCTTTCTTGTGGAGTTCCTGCACCTCCTTCGCTATGTCGAGCTGGCTCTTCTTGTCCGCATCCTTTATCACCACGACCTTCAGGCCGTCGGGCGCCTCGGCAGCAAGGCCGATGTTGTAGTACTTCTTCACTATTATCTGCTGGTTCGCCTTATCGTAGCTCGAGTTGAAGTGGGTATTCTCCTTCAGTGCCTCGACCGTGGCCTTTATTATCAACGGCAGGAACGTGAAGTGTATGTTGAAATCCTTCTGGACCTTGGGCTTCTCCCTGGAGACGATTTCGTATAGCGCTGTCGCATCTATCAGGTCGGCATGCATGGCGCGCGGTATGGTCCACGATTCTTCCATGTTCTTGGCTATCGCCTTCCTTGTCTGCGACATCGGCACTATCTCGACCTCGCCTTCTTCGCCTGTCCCCGTAGCCTTTGAAACGGTTGTATTCTGCTGGGGTTTGGCTTGCGGTTGGGCTTGGGCTTTTGATGCGGTGCCGCCCGATGCGCTCTTCACGTCGCTTTCCAGAATCCTCCCGTTAGGCCCAGTGCCTTTCACCGAATCTATATCGACATTGAGATCCCGTGCGAGTTTTCTGACCGATGGAGTTGCGACCACCTCTTTCGGCGGAGCGGTTGGCGATACAGTTGGCGATGCAGCCTGCGGTTGCGTCTTTGCCGGTTGCGTTGCATTTGCAGATGATTTAGCTTGCTGCTGTTGACGAGGGTTTGATGACAACCCTGTAAGTTCGTCCTGGGCGCCTATATACGCAAGCGTATCCCCGATGTGCAGGGTCGAGCCGTCGCCCAGCAGTATCTTCACCTTGCCGCCGACCGGAGCCGGAACGTTGACCACCGCCTTGTCGGTCTCCACCATAACTACAGACTGATCCTCCTTGACCTGGTCCCCATCCTTCACGAGCCATTTCTGTATATGGCCCTCCGTTATCCCCTCGCCCACATCTACAAAGCGTATAGCTTTCATTGCAACACCAGTCACTCGGACATTATCTTATCTATGGCCTTTGATACCCTTAGCTCGTTCGGCACATAATACTGCTCGTATCCTGGGAACGGATACGGGAGGCTTGGCGCAGCCACTCTGACCACAGGCGCACTGAGATGGAATATCTCCTTCTCCGCTATCCTTGCCGCTATCTCGGCACCCGGCCCGAACGACATAGACGCCTCGTGCACTATCATCACCCTTCCTGTCTTCTCGACGCTCTTCAGTATCGTCTCTTCGTCAAGAGGGTTTATCGTCCTTAGGTCTATCACCTCTGCGCTGACGTTCTTCTTCTTAGCCACTACATTGTTAACCACATTCACCATGGTGCCCCATGTCACTATGGTCAGCTCGTCGCCTTCCTTCATGACATTCGCCTTGCTTAACTGGACCTCATACATGTCTTCCGGAACCTCTTGCTTGAAAAGCCTGTACAGTTTCGTAGGTTCCAGGAATATGACCGGATCGTCGGAATGTGAAGCGGCTATCATAAGCCCTTTCGCATCGTACGGATTCGATGGCTCGACCACGACAAGGCCGCCGATGTGCGAATAGAGCGCCTCCGGGCTGTCTGAATGGTGTTCGAGCGTCCTGACTCCGCCACTGACCGGCGTCCTTATTACCATCGGAAGCGTATATCCGCCTCGCGTCCTCGCCCTGAATCTAGCCGCGTGATTTACTATCTGTGAGAATGCCAGCAGCATGAATCCGGCGAATTGCATCTCCGCTATCGGCCTTAGCCCTGATGCTGCCATGCCTATCGAGACGCCAGCTATGCTTGATTCCGCTAGAGGCGTATCCAGAACCCTATCCCTTCCGTACTTGTCGAACAGGCCGTCAGTGACCCTGAACACGCCGCCGTCTTTTCCCACATCCTCTCCGAGTATCACGACATCCTTGTTCTCGGCCATGATCTGATCCAGCGCGTTATTGAGTGCGGTAACCATATTAGCCATCATTTAGACACCTCCCCCTGCCAGAACCCTTCTGCAACAGCCTCTTCCTCCTCATCCTTCAACACCTGCGGCATGGTGCTGTATACGTTCTCGAACATGCTCCTTGGATCAGGCTTGAACTCCTCCGCCCTGGCCACAGCCTCGTCTATTATGGATAGGTGCTCCTCGGACATCGCGCTCTCTTTCTTATCGTCCCAGAGGCCTTTCCTTGCCAGATATGTGCGGACGCGCAGGAGAGGGTCCTTCGGCTTCCATGCCTCGACCAGGCTGTCAGGCCGGTACTTTTCCGGATCGTCAGCAGTGGTATGCATGCTCATCCTGTAGGTTATGCATTCCACTACGCTTGGGCCATCCTTTGCGCCGATTACAGAATCCCTGGTGGCGGCGTAAACCGCGACCACGTCGTTGCCGTCCACCTGTATCCCCGGTATCCCGGCAGCGATGGCCTTCTGCGCCAGCGTCTGTGCCGCACTCTGCCATTCCCTAGGCACAGATATGGCCCATTGGTTGTTCTCTATTATCGTGACGAGAGGGAGCTTCAGCACTCCTGCGAAGTTTATGCTTTCGTAGAAGTCCCCTTCGGATGTCCCTCCATCGCCGACATACGCTATGACAGCGTTGCCGGTCTTCTTGTACTTCTGGGCGTATGCGGCGCCTGCGGCGTGAGGCATCTGGGTGGATACCGGTACTGCGACAGGGAACGCATTGATCGACTTGATGTCCTTGAGGCTCTCCTCATAACCACGCCAATAGAGCATTATCGATTCGAGGGACGCCTTCCTGTATAGGTATACGCCGTGCTGCCTGAAGTTAGGGACAAAGACATCGTTCGGTCTCATCGCTGCGGCGGTGCCTATCTGCGTAGCCTCCTCTCCCAGTATCGGGGCGTAGGTCACGGCGCGGCCCTGCCTCTGAAGGCTCAGCGCCTTGGCGTCGAGCGCCCTCGCGAACGACATCGCCTTGTAAAGTTCCACAAGCTTGACATCGGTAATCTCCTTCGGCCTGAGAGACTCGTCCATGTTGCCGTTCTCATCAAGGATCTGCATGTACCTTACCGTGCCGTCATACACGTCTTTCATCAAAGGATCACCACAAGAGACCAGAGGCCCACAGCATAGACAGAAGGGATGCAAAATAATTTATACTGTGTGATTGGCCGCGCCAGGAAGAATGCAGCTCGGTGATATGCGGCTGTTTCAGAGGAGGTTGGCTCCATCGGAAATGCCAATGCCGTGGATGGCGCCCTATGCTGCGGCTACCATAAGCATGGCCGTTCATATGCCATGTGGTACTGCATCGCGACTGGCCGCAGAAGACGGATTGTTTGCAAAGTCACCGCATAGCTGTCTGTAGATCAGGTTTATGCCGATTCCCTTTCAGAGCAGGCTTTCCTCGTAGACCTCTACCTCGCTAACCCCTTCGAGCTTCTTTATCTGCTCCTCAATCCTGGATGAGCTGGTCTCCGTATCCTCGAACTTGAATAACGCCTTGATTACCTTTATCCCGAAACCGATGTCGTCAGTGGATATTCCGGCAGGATTGAGCTTCTCCTTGAGGTTCTTCAGCGCAGTGTCGAACTGCCCGTCATTGGAGTATATCTTGAAAACGACGGCTACCTTTGACATTTAAGGACCCTCGAAACCGCAGTCGGTGCATTTGTAAGAGTTGGTTATCTCCCTGCAGTGCTTGCACCTTATTATCTTGCCTTTGCCGCACTTTGGGCACTTGAACTCCGTGTACTCATGAGTAAGCCTGCCGCACGATACGCATGTTTTTCCTGGAAGTACTGATGCTATGCTATCACCTTCATGTACCGTTATTGTTTATCGCATACTAATATAATCATTTGCTTCTGGGTTGCGGCTTTGTCCCCTGCTTTCTAAACTGCCTGAGCTCCTTCATCGCCTTCACATATAGATGTACCGCGATCATCAGCACTGCAATCACTATCGCGAGCACCACGCTCACCAGGACAAGCACCTCGCGTACTGTGCTCTCCAGGTACGCCGCATCTGCGCTTTGAGGTATGTTCGCGGTCACCCCAGCGCCATTGGCAGGCGAGGTCGATCCCATGCCTGGAACGACCTGCTGACCGGTGCCGGGAGCAAGTGCCCCGTCTATCTTCTGGGTGTCCACGCTCATCTGGTGCGCAAGCATCGCCGTGCTGAGCGCCTGGACGCCGAAGTCGGACGCAAGGGTCTGGTTGCTCTCGTGCGTAGCCTGGTAAGCATAGAAGTAGGCTTCGTTGGCGAACTGCGTAGCCCAGACCCCGTATGTCGAGTTGTCGGCAAGCGTCGTCGAGTAATTGTATAGCTGTGATACATTCATCTTCGATGATATGGTCGAGACATTGGCTGTCGCAAACGCGTAATCCGATTCGAGTATCGCAAGCGGGTAGTTCCTGACCGAGAGCGCCTCCTGCGCTATAGCGGCGTAGTCCGTGCCTGGTCCGTATGTGATTGCCTGGTTCACCCTCTGGGCTGCGAGAGCCGAGAGCTGGCTCGATGATACGTTGACAGGATTGCCGCCTATGCTATGCGCTATATTATACATGTATGATGAGGCGGAGCACCATGCATCGGCCTCCCCGGCCTGCCTCATGGCGATGAGGACATCATCGCTCGTCATTATAGACGAGTTGTATGCGGCCAGAGTCGCGTTGGATGTGTACAGTCCCCACGACTGCCTTAGCTCTCCGCCGAGCACGTATTCGTAATTTGCGCTTGTCAGGATTGGCGGTTGGATCGACGCGCATTTATTATGCACCGCTTCGAGCACCATCTGGCCTGAGCTTATGTTCATGTATGCGCTATTGAAGAAGAACGAATCGATATAATCCAGGAAGGCGAAGTCGTCGCCGGTGTATAGGTAACCGTGGTTGACGATCGCTTGGCTCTGCGTGAGCACTCTCTTCAATTGTGTCGATACGTTTGTGAAGTTCTTGCCAAGACCCGATATCTCCAGGTTTGCGAGTGATATCGTGGAATTGCTCAGTATGGTGAATGCGCTTTCGTTGCATGCGTTGCTGCAGTTCAGCGGAGCGTCAGGTAGGCTTGAGAGTGAGTAGTTAGTGTAGAAGTTATACTGCGCCGAATGAACCCATGGATCCTTTACGTAGGAGAACGCATACCGGTATGCTGAGCTTATGTTCGACACCGGGATCAGCGGTATGCCGTACCTGTCCTCTATCAACGCGTAGAGCTCGGTCTCGAGGCTGGTGTTAGGTGCGCTCGGTACCATTATGTACCTCATGCCTGACTCTTTCGCAGCTGCGCTCTTGTCATAAGCGCCTCCTATCAGCCCTATGCTCCCGTTTGGCGATATGGTGCCGGTTATCGTGAAATTCGGCTGAAGCGGTGTGTGCGACAGGGCAGAGATTGCAAGAAGGGTCATTGCTGCGCCTCCGCTCGGCCCCGATACGTTATCAGTCCCGATGACATCATAGTCGAAAGAATAGTTGTAGAAATTAAGCCCGAGATACTGAGCCGCATACTGCGCCGCGGACTGCACCGATTCACTGAAAGACTGACCGACGGTCGTAGGCCCGGTCACCTCTACTGTGCCGTTGCCTGAATACACGGTCAGGTTTATCTGCGTGAGCGAGCCCGTGTTGTTTGACAATATCACCGCAGGGGCGCGCAGGGATGAAGTCCCGACTACGCTCTGCGCTAACGCGATAGGCAGAATGACCGAGATTATTGCTACTAGCGTTATGAACTTCATATCATCACGGATCGATTTTTATGTCTGGTGCTGTTTGCCCTTCCTCGAGGCCGTCACCAGGTAGTACGCTATCGCTATGACAATGATCACCACTACCACTAATGCTATTGCCCGTGTTGAGGACGAGCCGCTCGGAGGCGTAGATGAATTATTTGATGTATTCACGGCAGTCGATGTCGTAGATGTATTGGTGTATATGGTGGTCGTTGTGGTGGTTGTGCTTGATGTTGTTGATATGGTAGTTTCCTGATTATGGAAGTACGAGCAGTTCGGGGCTGCGGTCTCTCCGGGCTTGAGCATAGGGAAGTTGTATGTTAACCCGCCTGATGTCTCGTACGGGGTATCGAAATGCGACGTACTATATCCGGTAGCCGAGACGGTGACCGTCCAGTTGCCTGTTCCTAGCACGAGCCTGTATTCTCCGTTAGAGTTGCTGATATTGTACGCATTGCCGTTGTAAGGAGAGCTCACATTGGCTCCGGCTATCGCGGTGCATGTGC
>JAJYEJ010000024.1 GCA_021785805.1 Microcaldota archaeon
AATAAGAATCAGAAACGCTTAAAAGGACGGCACTATAGAATAATACATCGTGGGCCCGTAGCTTAGCCTGGTTGGAGCGCTCGACTGATAATCGAGAGGTCCGGAGTTCAAATCTCCGCGGGCCCACTGGATTTATAAATTCTTGGACTATTACATTAAATGCTGACACGATGGAAGTGAAGGTCTCAGAGCTGCGAGAGCTTGGTCTAAAGGCACTGCAGAAATATGGTCACCCTAAAGAGGATGCTGAGATAATACTCAATGTCCTCATGTGTGCACAACTTCGTGGCAATAATCAGGGTCTCGTAAAGCTCATCGGAAATGGGTACAAAAGACATGCAAGTGCAAAGACACCCACACTAATAAAAGAGACGAAGCTTTCTGCACTGATAAAGGATTGAGATTGAAGACAACCTATTTCGAGAGATTAAGAAAGCAGCCGGTGCGTAAAGGGTTCGATAAACAGCATGAGGGGTGTTGTTGAAGTGGAGCCTGAACCATTGTAGGATAGATTAGGTATATCAAAACTGTAGATGTTCTGCCAAAAGAGATTCCATGTATCTGCCTTAGTCAGCTTTCTGCGTCTGAACATTCTCCAACAGGGAGATGTTTTCACCCTTATGGAGAGGCCTGGCATTGTAACCATCCGTCTTCAAGTTCTGTGCCAAAATAGCCGAGTTTGGACCATAGGTAAAGACCTTCTTAGCTGCAGTCGCATCGAGATACTCCTTACATTGTGAAAAGTCAGCATGATCGCTGAGCGCAAACTGTGCATCGGTCCTGAATCGGTATATCTTTGACATCCCTGTTGCCACTGCTGTGAATACCTTCCTGTTATAAAAGTTCGTCAGAGAAACAGAGAGAGCGTCAAGTGCACTGTTCTCTACAACACCTACAAAGTTACCGCGAAATACATTGTCAGCGTCAGTATCGTCATAAGCCGATACATAGTCAAGTTTTATGCCATTGTTCGCATATACACTATTAACCACGCTTATCTTCTTGCTGACTACTGGGGATATGCCTGCCTCATTCAGCAGCATGATAAGCTCCTGAGCTTTTCCTAACGCATAAGTCCCAAATAGTACAATCCCAGTCTTTAGTGTCGAAGATGTCCAATGCTGTATATCGTTCTCCACGGCATTCCTTTCATCAAATCTTACACTAGGGGAGGGGTATGTAGAATCGACTATGGCTATATCCGCCGATACAGTTTCTGTACGCCTTGATGCTCTAGACTCCTGCATCTGATAGTCGCCAGTGTATACAAGTCTGATGCCGTTCTGCTCATCGTTTATCACTATCTGCTTTGAACCGAGTATGTGGTTTGCATCTATCAACTGCACTCCTTGCGGTAATTCGCTCTGTATCCTGCCTGTTGTGTCTATGTCCCTCACCGCTTGGAGAAGTTGCACGGTCTCATCGCTCGCTATTATCTTCTTCGCAGATTTTGCCGCTGAGACGTGGTCAGAATGGGCATGAGAGACAAAATCCAAGTCGGAGTCTTTCTCCTTTCTATCGAGTGCTAGCCTGTGCCCGCTAAAGTCTATCATCCTGTCGCCATAGGATTGATGGCAATCAATCGTTAAATACCTTTCTAGATTCTGGAAGAGACTGCATAGCTTAAAGCTTTTGCCAATAAAATATTGTATAAAGGTGTATTCATGGCAGAGAATGTTATAATCATAGGAGGCGGACCTGCAGGCCTTAGTGCCGCGATATACACCGCGAGAGAGGACTTCAAGCCTTTGGTTATCGCAGGTGCAGTGCCAGGTGGCCAGCTTCTGCTCACCACCCAGGTAGAGAACGTTCCCGGTTTCCCGGACGGGATAATGGGGCCAGAGTATGTGGATAGGGTAAGGAAACAGGCAGAGAAGTTCGGTGCTAGAATAGTGGACGAAAATGTCACTGAGGTCGATTTTAGCAAAAAACCGTATATTGTAAAAACCGACTCGAGCGCATATGAGGCCAAGGCAATCATAATCGCTACCGGAGCTAATGCAAAGATGCTTGGCATTCCTTCCGAGATGGAGCACATGGGGAAAGGGGTCAGTACTTGTGCAACCTGCGATGGAGCCTTCTTCAGAGGAAAGGACAACGTAGTAGTTGTCGGAGGTGGTGATACTGCTATGGAAGACTCCAACTTCCTTACTCGATTTGTAAAACAGGTCACGATTGTCCACAGACGAGACTCATTCAGGGCCAGCAAGATAATGCAGCAGCACGTATTCGACAACCCTAAAATAAAGGTGGTTTGGGACTCTACAGTCGAGGAAATATTAGGCAGTGACGCCACTACTGGGGTGACTGGGGTCAAGCTGAAGAACCTGAAGACCGGTGAAGAGTCGACACTGGCTTGTCAAGGGGTTTTCATAGCGATAGGCTATGTGCCGAGCACCAAGTTCCTTGAAGGAAAGCTTGCGCTTGATGAACAGGGATATGTCGTAACAAAGGATGAGGTCATGACCGACATACCTGGCGTATTCGTAGCTGGTGACAACTCGGACAAGTTCTACAGGCAGGCTGCCACAGCAGGTGCCGCAGGCATAAAAGCCGCACTCAGGGTAAGAGAATACTTCCAGAACAATCCATAAGCCCTAAAACAGCTTCTTTTGCTTGCTCTTCCCGGTAAAAGAGGACACCCTTACCCCTATCTTCCGCGCCTTTTTGCTGGACATGAGATCCTTAAGCAGGGATGTAGCCTCTCTGAGCAAGACATCTCTCGAGTCAGTGGGGTGCGAAAGGCTTTTGCTGTGTATCCTATCCGAGAAGTCAGTATATTTCACTTTCGCTGTGATCGTCTTCAGAAGGAATTGGTGTTTGTCAAGGTCATCCATCACCTCACCAACCAACGCTTTCAAAGTGTCCGAGGCTCTATCAATATCAGAAGTCGGATTTTCAAGAGTCCTCTCCCTGCCAATGGAGAGTGTCTCGCAATGTTCTATTATTACGCTGTTGTCTATTCCCGACGCCAAATCATGGAGCTCCTTGGAGAACGAACCTACTGCATCCCTCAGAACGACTGGATTAACTCGGGAAAGGTCCCCTATGGTCCTTATGCCCCTCTTCCCTAACCTCTCTGCAGTTTTCCTCCCAACACCGGGTATGTCCTCAACACTCCTGCTCCAGAGAAAGCCTCTTATCTCATCATCCTCCAATATCTTTATCCCGTTCGGTTTTGCGCTATCACATACCATCTTGGCCAGGATCTTCCCCTTGCTTATTCCTATGGTACACGGCAGGCCTACTTCATTGAAGATTCCATCCTTTATTTTATTCGCTAACATGCTCTCATCATCGTGTCCCATGCTCCCTATGTCCAATGCTGCCTCATCGACGCTTATTACTTCCATTCTTGTGGTGAATGTCTTGAGGAATGCCATTATCCTGCCAGATTGTTCATCATAGTAGTCATGGTCTGCCTGTACGCACTGGATGTCCGGTTTTATCTTCAACGCGTCCATAACCGGCATGGCGCTCTTTATCCCAAGCCTTCTCGCTTCATAGTTGCAGCTCTCCACTACTCCTCTTGACTTGCCTCCAGGGCTGCTCACTAAAAGGGGCTTGCCCTTCAGCTCTGGATGCCGGACCTCTTCGCATGCCGCATAAAAGTAATCCATGTCTACAAATAGGATCCTCATCAATAGGGATTAGCCAGAAGAATTAATTAGACTTCCTTTTCACGTTTGGCTTCGTTGCGGTCAGCACGAATGCCGCACCAAGGGTAAGATTCGTTATCTTCGGATCCCTGAATCCTGCATCCTTGACTATCTTCATCAACCTCTCCTTATCGAATTTCCATATACTTGAAACAAGGTAGGTATAAGCGTCTTCATTGTAATATCTCGCCCCTAACGCTGGTATGATCTTGAAGTAATAGAGTTGGAAGAACTTAAGAAGCTTTGTCTCTGGTCTTGCGACGTCGAGCAATACTATCTTGCCACCTGGTTTTAGAACCCTTTTCGTCTCCATTATGAAGGTTCCGAGATCATCAAAGTTTCTCAATGCGAAGCCACTCGTTATGACATCGAAGGAACGCTCCTTAAAACCTGTCTTCAACGCATCTCCGGATATTACCTCTACGTTCCTTATTGACATCTTTTTTAGTTTTTTCTTAGCCAGCTTTAACATATCCTCGTTAAAGTCAAGTGCATGCACGTGTACATCCTTGCCTTCCTTTTCCGCTTCCTTGCAAACCTCTATCGCAAGGTCTCCAGTGCCTGTTGCTATGTCTAATACCTGAAGGGTATCTCTATCTAACATAGACTCCTTTGCCGCACGTTTACGCCACAATGTATCTATCCCTAAGCTCATTATCCTATTCATCTTGTCATAATGATGAGCTATTCTGGAGAACATCGACTTTATCTCTTGACTCATAAATGCGCCCCTGATAATACTTCCATGTTAATCATTAAAAAGTCATTGAACGACCCCTATTCCTGCAAGCGACCGCCCACTATAGAGCAGGAACCTTCCAAGTTCAGGAACCGTTTCAAACCTCTCCATAGGATATTCCTTATCCAATGTCAGTTGTGCGTCAGCAATGTTGCAGTCGACCCTGCTTTTTACTATGCTGATATCATTGACCCCGACTGTCGTGTTGTTAATCTTTATCGATGCGTTATCTGGCCTTACCATGCCTGTATTGTCTATTATGAATAGCTTTGCCTTAACTACCAGAAGCGTGTGGGGTTTGCATCGGTCTCCGTACAGCACCGAACCCTTTTTAGGTCTAACGCCTCTTCCCAACGATAGTGATATGTTCTTCCCGGAATTCGCATGCTCTGCCTTCGACCCATCTACAAATAAGGCTGCAATCTTAGTATCGTCGTGTCCCGGCTCTACACTCAATCTACTTCCCTGCGACGCCCTGCCAGAGCAGACTCTGCCTAAAAACAGCGTGTGTTTTTCATTCTGCACCTCTCCTTGCACTAAGATCCTAAGCCTATTGCTTCGTCTTTGGGGCTTCTCCGTCTCTGCGGCTCTGACTACTGCGTCCAGAACTGCCATTCCGTGATACCATGGTGTTCTTTTTGACCGCTCAACTAAATTGTCACCATCGTATGCAGATACAGGAATAAAGGTCACCTTCCCTTCGAAATCCAACCTCGACAAGTAGTTTAGGATATCCTTCCTTATCGAATTAAAGCGATCCTGGGAATACCCAACCGCATCTATCTTGTTTACCGCCACGACTATAGATTTCATCTCAAGCAAGACAGCTACATCGAGATGTCGCTTTGCTTGAGACGTAAATCCCTCTCCTTTATTTGCCGATACTACGAAAACCGCGGCTTTCGACTCCGAAGCTCCACTAAGCATATTTTTTATCAGCTCTTCATGCCCGGGGACATCAGTAAACTCCAAACTCCTGTCCTTGTAGAATATGGATGCCTTTGTGGAATCTAGAGTCAAACCATTCTGCCTTTCCTCTGAAAAATTATCCAGCAAGAAGGCAGGTTCAAATCTGCCACCAAACATGTTTCCCTTAGCATCATCGATGCGTTCCTTGCTCGCGGCTCCAGTAAGCAACAGCAATTTTCCCAGGAGCGTTGATTTACCGTTGTCTTTTTCTCCGATAAGAGTCACGCGGTATTTCTTTGATGTCCGCATCCAATCACATATACCCTAACGCTCTGAGCTTTTCCATCGCATAAGCCTTCTCTTTGTCTTGCTGCCTTCCTCCCCTCTCCTCGCTCTTGGTTGACTTGAGCTCTGCCATTATCCCATCTATAGTTCTAGCGTTAGATGGCATTGCTACAGTGCAGTGCGTGCACCCGAGGCTTCTGTATCTGAAGCCATCTTTGGCCAAATATAACGGGTTTATTGGAAGCTTCTCCTTTTTTGTGTAGTTCCATACATCAATCTCGTTCCATTCTAGGATTGGATGTACCCTTACGTGAGATTTATCTTCTGAAGGTGAAGTATAATTACCCCACAATTCCTCTGGCTGATTCTTGTAGTTCCACTTGAAATACTTGTCACGTGGAGAAAAGAACCGTTCTTTTGCACGTATTCCGTGCTCATCTCGCCTTATAGATACTATGACTGCGTCAAAGCCGTATTCATTCAATACCTTCTTTAGGGCATCTGTCTTGTTTGCGCCACAGCAGGAGAAGCCAGAAAGCTCTTTCTTTATCTTACTCTCCGCAACTATGAGCTCGAGTCCCCATTTCTCCATAAGAGAGTCCCTAAATGAATACGACTCGGGGAAATCTATCCCGTTATCTATGTGCATAACCGGGAAAGGGACTTTCTTCATGAACGCCTTTCTGGCTAGGGATAATACGGCAGTGGAATCTTTTCCCATGCTCCATAATGCAACAATCCTCTTGAACTGCATCTTCGCTTCTCTAAGCACAGATATGCTCCTTTCTTCAAGCTCTCCCAAATCCTGTAGAGGCACTGTAATCAACCTAGAAGTTTTTTCACGACAGATGCGTATTCCGAGTTTATCTTATCCAGCGTAAAGCGCTTAGAGAATCGATATGCTTCTTCAGACATCCTTGCCCTTTCTTTGCAATCTCTGTACAATAGATTAAACTTCTTCAAGAAATCCCTAATATCTCCATAACGGTACACAAGACCATTTTTGCCATCTGTTACAACATGCGTTCGGCTTTCGCTGAAAAGAATCACATTGTTTCTGTCATTCACCAAGAGCGGCAATCCGCATGCCATAGCTTCAAGGAATGACCTCCCTGGACTCTCCCACGCCGATGTCGACACGCAGAACCCTGAGCCGTTGTATTCTTTAACAAGGGCCTCCCCTGTTAGCAGTCCCCTGAACTCTATGTTCCTTTCTACCCCAAGAGCTCGTGCCAATTTCCTATACTTGTGCTCATCTGGACCGCTTCCTACTATCTTTAAGACAGTCTCACTGTCCCTTATCGCATTATCATGCACGTACTTGCTTACTGCTATTATCAGGAAGCTGAGCCGCTTCTGCCTCTCATCTAATCTTCCAACATAAAGTGCGATATGATTGGCCTTCCTCACAGGAAGCCGTCTGAATTCCTTGTTCGGAGCTATCGGTATATAATAGACGCCAGTGCCTTTCCTGAAGAACGATTTTGCGTGCTCTTTCTGCTCTGGAGTGATTGCAATGTACGCCGCTAGCCACTTCTTCATACGGTTTAGAAGATCCCTTCTTGCAATCATCTTGGGCAAGAGTATCTTGAGCCCAGCCTTTCGCTGGTTTACCAGAATGTTAGCCCTATCCACATAGATTACCTTAGAATGTGCATGCTTTTTCATGTAAGCGTCGATTATCAACACGTCCCTTATCGAATTTGCTATCATTAAGTCGTAATCCATCTTCAGTGCCTCTGTTCTGTTTATGGTCTTCACATTTGCATTGATCTTCGAGAAATCACCAAGCACATCTACATGGTAGCCCCTGATGTTCTTTAGGTACGTGTAGAGCTGGGTTGTCGCGTTTATTGATCCCCCTATGGGGACGAAATACGAACCTGAGTCCATCAATAATATCCTTCTCATGTGATACCACCGTGTTTCATTAGCCGTCTGTTTATGGACAGGCCTTTAAGATAAGAAAGCGCTCCATTAATCCGGACTCCGTCCTTAACATACACTGGAATGCGGAACCTTCTGTCATATTTACTATCATAAAGTATTATGTAAGCACTCTCAAGGTCGTCAATTCCATTCACCCTACTTGGGTATACAACGTGATAATAAGCGATATCGCTCCCGGGTAACGCCTTCCTGAAAGATGACCAATTCTTCTTGTCAGGACGGGAAGTCAGTCGATTTACGGAGTCCGGTAGACTGATTCGTCTTGTGTTCATGGTTGTATCACCATCAATGCTGGGATGGTCGTCATTTGAATGACTTTAAGGTTTCAAGAATCTCCTTTCCGTGTCCGACCGGATTTACCTTAGGAAAGACCTTGAGCACCTTTCCGGTCCTGCTGATTATGAATGTCTTCCTTAGGGTTCCCATCCCAAATATGCCCCTGCTGCCATATGAACCATAGGCCTTGATGGTCTTGCTTTCCGGATCCGAGAGGAGGAGGAAGCGCAGGCTATACTTATCAGAGAACTTACAATGAGAATCGAAGTCATCTTTGCTTATCCCAACCACTGTAGCATGCTCCTTTATCTGATTAAGATATTCATTGAAGCTCTTAGCTTCCATAGTGCATCCTGGTGTGTCATCCTTCGGGTAAAAGTAAATGATAAGATACTTTCCTGAGAACTCCTTGAGGCTATGCATCTTGCCATCTGAGCCTTTCAGTGCGAAATTAGGGGCCTGTTTACCCTCCTCTATTCCTGCCATAACGACACCATCGGTAAATAATAAGTAAAATAGCTTTAAATACCAATACCTGTTCATCTGTATGGTTCGTTAGTGAGTATATGAAGTTCCCGTCACTCTTCAAAAAACAGAAGAAGGTAGAAGCATCAGTAAATGTTACGAGTGTCAATATAAAATGGATGAGCGAGCAGCATACATCAACCGGATTTCCAGTCGAAGAAAACCCATTCCTCTACGAACTGCCATTCCAGAACAAATCGCAGTTGAACATAGTAAGTTTCCTTCCTGCACAGGAGCAGATACCGGTGAAAATAAAGGAGATAACAGTAAAGGCCCCATTTGCAATAGAGTCGCTTTCGCCGAGACTTCCAGTGGTGCTAAAGAACGACGAGAGAGCGGCATTTAAGCTCAGGATAAAGGCTCCGGATTACAATTATGAGGGGCCATTGGGCATAGAGGTAATCCCTGACAAGACCGATAATATACACATGGAGATAACCAGCACAATAATAAATGCGCCAGGAAGCCCGCAGGCAAAGGCGCCCGCAAAGCTAATACTCGACGTACCAAAGATGCAGGTCTTCGTACAGAAGATAAATGTTCCACAGCTGTTGGTATCAGAGGCAACGATAAGCAAAATAGAGGTAAGTAAACCATTCGCCATCATCGGCTCTGAGCCCAAGGCACCATTCAAATTCACAGAAGGGTCAGGACACACCATAACTCTATACCTCCAGGCTCCGCAGTTCAACTACGCCGGCCCTATAGAGATAACACTGAGTTAACATGCAAGACTGCGGCTAACCTTCAAGGAGGGTCGTTGAGTTCGCCGTGAATATAAAATACGTTAGCCTGAGCGAGGTGGTATCTACTTTTGAGATTCGTGGCATGAATGTCAAATCAAAATATCCGCTGAAGCTTCAAGTACAATAAGGGACATGCTCTCAAAGGCCATCGAACGGAGTTGGGTCATGGAGAAAGGAGGATAGGCATTTCTTAGATGGTAAATGTGGCTACTTGGATTTTCCAAGCAGCGCGATCTGTGCAAGCATGCTCTCAAGCTGTATCCTTTCATTAGACCCTTCCACTATCCTGAAGTTGCTCTCTCCTATCTGGATGACTATCTTAAGTTTGGTCCTTTCATCAGCATCCAAGCTCTGCAGCTCCTTGTAGCACTGCATGAGTATGTCCTCTGCACTCATCCCGTGCTTGAGCATTAGGTTGTCAAGCTCCTCTCTGGCAGCGACGAAGTCACCACCAAGCGCTGCCCTGAGCATAGCAAGCACCTCCTTGGGCTTCGCCCTGGAGGCGACATCGTAGATGTTCATCTCAGTTATCTTATTATCCTGCATGGCCGTGCTCTGCAAGATGTTGGTTATCTTCCTAAGATCGCCTTCACCTACCTCTATAAGGGCATCCACCGCCTTGTCCTCTATGGCGAGGGACTCTGATTTGCATACCCTTTGTATGTACTCTTTCATCTCCTCCTCTCCCAACGGCTTAAACTTGAATACGACGCACCTGCTCTGTATAGGTTCTATTATCTTATTGGCATAGTTTGCGCTTAGTATGAACCTGGTCTCCGCTGAGAACTTCTCCATTGTCCTCCTAAGTGCATGCTGGGCATCAGCGGTAAGCGAATCCGCCTCGTCAAGGAATATTATCTTGATTGGGACCTTTGCCATTGACATGGTCTTGGCAAACTCCTTGACCTCCCCCCTTATGACATCGATACCTCTCTGGTCAGATGCGTTCATCTCCTTGAATGCGCCATCAAGTACACCGCCGTACAAGTCTTTTGCCATTGCTATGGCGCATGTGGTCTTGCCTATGCCTGCCGTGCCTGCAAAAATCATATTTGGGAAGTTACCCTTTTTAACAAAAGACTTTAGCCTGTCTACAATCAGCCTTTGGCCGATGACCTCGCCTAAGCTCTTTGGGCGATACTTCTCAATCCATGGTAAATCCGGAGCTGGCATGCACATCACAAAACAAGCCTAAAATGAATCATCAATGAGGTACGTGTAGTTATCCACATGAAAGATATTTATATGGCACTCATGAAATACTACTACCCGGCGGATTCTTGGGGGATTACGCTAACCTGGTAGACTACCAGCTTTGGGAGCTGGCCATCCGTGTTCAAATCACGGATCCCCCATCCTGTTTCACAAGAACATGAACTTTATCGCACTTACAAATACAATGACCAGTATCAAGATGCGTATCCAGGCCTCTCCATTCTTCAATTTGTGATAGGTCCCAAAGAAAGACCTCAAAATGAATCTTACCGCCAACGCAATTGTCAATTCTCAATCGACTGCATTCCCTATTGTGAACGCGAACGATGCGAGGCTGGTGCCTATATGTAGTGTAATCTTACTGAGAACTGACGCATCGAAGTAGTCTTTCTTGTAGTTTAGCATTTACAAAGGGGATAGCGGTGGCACTAATCCTACAACTATCACTTAAAGAAGGCGATTATATCAGTTCCGGACAGTCCAATCACGTGCGTTTTCCATGAAGCACTCCTCATGGCCTGTTTCCTACTAAACCTCTTCTGTATAAGGAGCATGTCCCCGTCGAAGAAAAGCGGTATGCCTATTGACTGGTTTGATAGCGCTACCGGGATGGATAGGATGAATATTATGGATAATAGGTTCCTTACTAACATCAGAATTACCAATGCCATGGCGACTTCCAATCTATTATTCGTCTCATATGCAGCACAACAATACCTGCAGCTCTCCAAATGCGCCTCCGATTCCCGTAGAGTATATATCAATATGGATAGGGAATTTCATAGGGATTAGAAGAGGGCGCAGAATGAGTGCCACATCTCCGTTTATGCCCTATAAACAGTCTCTTATAAGGCTTTCGCACGTTGCACACGCCGTAGAAGCAAAAGTATTTTAACAGATGCGCCTTATTTTGTTAGATGCTGAAACCATATGGCTACCTTGGACTATTGTTGATAGCATTCGCAGAGATAAACTTCATCGTGGTAGCGCAGCCATTTGCAATGTGGTACATACCGATAGTCTGGTATGGATATATCCTATTCGTAGATAGTCTTGTCTACAGGGTCAAAAAGAAGTCCCTATTATCATCTTATCCAAAAGAATTTCTATTTATGATTCTCCTATCAGTGCCGTTCTGGCTGATATTTGAAATCTACAATACATATACTGGCAGCTGGATATATACTAACTACACCTGGCAGATCCACATTATAGATTTCACTACTATAATGCCTGCAGTGCTTGAGACCTTCATGCTCATAAATGTTCTTGGAATCGGCAGGCGGCTAGACAAAGCAAGAGCCGAAATAACCAAGCCAGGTGGTCATTTAATACGCACACCGCTTGGCAGAGCCGCCTTTTCTGCGCTTGCATTTTTTGGTGCATTATCATCGCTGCTGCCAGCCCTTGTTCCGTATCTGGGCTTCTCGTTCATGTGGTTTGGGATATTCCTGTTTCTTGATCCGATAAGCGCAATGCTTGGCAGACCAAGTATAATACATAAGACCAGCGCCGGAAGGAAGAGCCTAATCCCACAGCTGTTCCTCTCGGGAATAATCATGGGATTCTTTTGGGAGTTCTGGAACTTTCAGGCATATCCGAAATGGGCATACAACGTCCCTATATTCATGTCAAATGTGAAACTCTTTGCAATGCCGGTGTTCGGCTATCTTGGTTATCTCCCGTTTGCACTTGAAGTCTTCATATTCTACGCATTCTTCCGCTCATTCCTCTTCAAGGAAGGCAACAGCCTTCTTGGCATATGAGCGTCGCAAGCATGTAAACCTTTTTTAGAGTGTTAGGTGTTCTACCTATTGGACTAGTGGTCCAGCATGCTGCCATTACTCTATCAGATACCTTCATCGGTACCCGGAATTGTAGTCGGCTTCATTGGGTCCCCATAAGGCTGGGAGGAGGCGTAATAATAGTTCCAGTTCTCACACTCTTATTCAGGGTTCCGATAATATATGCCACTGGAGCAAGCCTTGCCTCTGCCATAACGACGTCCAGCGGGCGGCAAGCACATACATCAAGGACAGGCTCACTAAAATAAATTCATTGACATCCAGTATAACTGACATGGTAAACGGTCTGCATAGATTATATGGGATAAGCTTCATATTCTTCGGAGTCATGGTATTGATTGCGACACCGATTCTGAGGGTCACTCTATCAATCCTGTACTCCATACGGCGGAAAGACAAGCTCTACATGCAATCGCTGTTGTAGTATCCATCGGCGTTCTTGTTGCACTTCTTATGGTGCCACATTACGTTTCACTGCCAAGCTAAACGCCACGGTATACTACTATACCTAAATATGAGAGGTGAACTTTAGTCAAATGCAAAGCTTTTAAAGATTGGCGTGTATTAGCTAACCATGGAACACTACAGCTACCAAGATAAGATAATCCTAAGGGAGCTGAGCAATGACTCTAGGGCCACACTAGAGCATCTCGCAAAAGTGGCTAAATGTTCCAGGGCGACCGTGGTAAAGAAACTCGCACGCCTCGAGAAGGAACTTGACATAAAGTACACCCTCGAAATAGATGTGGACAAGCTGGGTCCAAATGAACACCATGTCTTATTTATGAAGTTCAGGAAGAAGCCAAAGGCTGACGCACTGATTGAACTGTTCAAGAACGATCGGCGCGTCCATTCGATGTACATGTGCGAAGGGGACTATGACCTGATAATGTATGTGATGGAGAAAGACCCCATAGAGTACATAAAATGCGAAACTAGGATAGGCAGTGCGCTCTCCGATTTTGGCACTGATATAAACAACTCATGTTTCGTATTAGCAAGCTTTGGCTACATGCCGTTCACTGATGTCTTTGTAGACGACATAGATGAAGGAATCAAGATTACAGAGACCGATAAGAAGATACTTAAGATGTTGAACCAGAACTCCAGAATCGGATACAGCGAGATATCCGGCGCAATCGGCTCTAATGACGACACCGTGAGAT
>JAJYEJ010000025.1 GCA_021785805.1 Microcaldota archaeon
GCTTCTACGGATCCGCTGCACGCTGATGATAGTGTGCTCACCGGCAGCGAGATGGTGGCGAATTGTGCCACTAGGCCAGATTTTCCGCCCTGGTCGTATTCCACCCAGAGGTAACCGGAGAACGATGTGCCTATGGTGGCTGTTGATGAGAGAGGGCATGATATTTGCACAGTCTCTTGTTGTCCCGGTGCCAGGTTAGACGTACCTGATGCGGTAAACGTATTAGGTTCGGATTTCGCAGTAGAACATCCGAAGCCTACTATGGTGACATTGGGTCCCTGGTAGCCATACACTATCGAGAGGGTCCCATCAGTAGCTAGCAGCGGATTGCTGCAGAGGTATCCTGGAGATGCTACGCATGTCCCTCCGAGAAAGTTTGCACCGCCAAACACACCGAGAGAATAGAGGGCTCCCAGGACCACAGCCACTATGAGTATCGCCCACCCATAGGTCATGAGATATTCCATAGCTGATTGGGCTTTGGAGCTCATCGCCAGTTCACCTTGTCGTGGTAAGGGATGTTAACTTTAAATACTTATATGACGGGTACGATTGAGTGTTCTCAAAGACCGAAACTTTCATACTGAGACTGCGGGGGAGATATTGTTAAGGCCTATATCCTTGAGGAGCTTCTCTGGGTTATCGTAATATGCCTGCACCATCTCGCTTATGGACTTTATGTCCCTCTTCCCTAGCCTGTTTAGCTGGAACAGCACCCTTTCCCTGACTGCTTCCTCAGCGAGTATGTCGGATGGAGACACCCCGAGGAGCTTCGATATCGTGTCCCTGTAGGTCACGCTGGGTAGTATCGGCGCCGCCTGGTGGGTCCTATAGTCGAATCTGTACATGTCGGAAAGCAGTACCTGGGTCTCTATGCCCGATATCTCTGACATCTGCACCACCCTCCTCATCGGGACCCCGTTGTGGTACACGTACGCCACTATGAAAAGAGCGTCTATGGCCGGAAGTATGTCCCTTGGCACGTCCATCGGGGCGTGCTCCAGCCTGTTTATTATATCCCTGGTCGATGAGGCGTGTATGGTCGTCATGGCTATCTTTCCGACGTTCATTGCGGCAAGCATGTCGTTCGCCTCCGCCCCCCTCACCTCCCCTATGATTATCATGTCAGGCCTCATCCTGAGGGCGTTCTTTACCAGGTCCACCATTGGAAGGTCCTGGCTTGTTTCCAGCTTCACTGTGTTCTCCTGCGTGCTCGTGTTGAGCTCGTATGTCTCCTCTATCGTGACTATCCTTGCCTCCGGCCTGAAGAACGAGAAGAACGAATTGAGCATCGTGGTCTTTCCGGCTGCAGGGACCCCTCCTATGATGATGTTCGCCGGGCGGACCTTGAAGCCATCCGTGTAGAGCCACATCCTTGCGGCTATCCTGTAATCCATCTCTCCGGCATTGATAAGGTCGAGTATGCTGTATGGATTAGACCTGAAGTTCCTTATAGTGACATCATAACCCAACGGCGAGAATATGATGTTCGCCCTGCTTCCAGTAGGCATGTGCACATCCATTATCTTGCCGTTGGCCGTCTGGTTGGTGGCAAAGAGCTTCAGCTTGTTGACGAACCTCGTGAGATGGTCCTTGTCATCGAAATGTATGTCGTCTACTTTCACTATCCCCTTCTTGGAGTTGTAGACGAATATGCTGCTTGTGTTGTTAACCATTATGTCCTCTATGTCCTGGTCTTCCACGAGTTCCTGGACCTTCCCAAGGTCGTTTATGTCGTCGATTATCTCCGCGATGTCGTGGGAATCAGACTGTGGCCTGATGGTCTTGATCCCTGCGACAAGCATGTCGTGCCTACGCTTCGGGTCGGTTATGTTGACGAATTTGCCAGTAAGCTCACGGAGCAGCTGGTCTTCGACTTCCAACAGTTCTTCACGCATCCTTATCACTGGCCCGCTATAATTTTCAAAGGAACCTATAAAAACCCGTAATCGATGCCCGTTGGAGTCAGTACCGCATATGCCTCTCCGCACCGCAATGCATGCAGATGTATGCCACATAGCGGTTGTGGCTCGACACCCTTACTTTCGCGCTGATCCCGGGGACCAGAGCTATCTCGCATTTGCCGCATATCCGCTTCTTAATGATTCGGGGAAGGCTGACCTTGTAGTGGGAGTTTATCCTCTTCAATAGCCTTATGTACTTTCTGGATAGGTCGATATCCCCCGGGAGCGCCTTTTCCGCAAGATCGAACAATCGCTCCATCCTTTCCATTGCCACTTCCCTTGCCTCTGACTTCAAGAAGACACCGATTACTTGACCCCGAGCCTCTCCAGGAATGTCTGCATGGGGGCTTCCATCCTCGACGACCCTCTTATAGTGATGATATTGTCGGCTACCTCTATCTCGTTTTCGGAAGGCACCCCGTGGAACAGCAGGACCAGCCTTTTTGTCTCGTCGTCCTGCGGCACGGATACCTTCTTGCCGTTGATTATGTTGGCCCTTGCGAGCACCTTTATCGAGTTGCCGATCGCGGCGATGAGCTTCCTCTCGTTGTTGACCTGTAGGATGGTGTCGAGCAGTGGCCTGTATTCGTAGAGCTTGTATGTCTCTACGCCCTTCCCGTCTATGAGCAATATCCCGCTGAAATCGGATAGCCTGAGCTTCGACATGCTTGCCTGCTGCTTATAGACTGCGCCGTGGCTTCCGGTGCAGTCCTTGTTGCCATAGCTGGCTAATCTGTATTCCACGCCCCACTTGTCGAGGAACAGCTTTACCGTTGCTATGGTCTCATCCCTGAAATCGCTTGGCGGGAGGAATACTAGGAGCGTCATCATATCGCCTATGCCCAAGCTTATTTGACCTCGTAGACTTATAAACTTGACTGTGGAGGTACCAGATGCGGGAATACCTTTATAATGGATAGCCGCCCCTAAATCATATGAAGGAGAGGGTTATGAGTACGGAGGACATCGCCGAGATTGCAGGCTTCATAAAGAAGAGAGCCGAGCTTGTGGACCTTCAGTTAAAGGACTACCTGAAAACAAATGCCTCCGACAGGTACATAAGCACGATTGTGGGCAAGAGCAACTACAGGTATGACTCCGTTGCTATAGACAAGGCGCTGCTGGATCCGGCGTGGTACCTCCTCAATTTAGGGGGAAAAAGACTAAGGCCTGTGCTGCTGCTGCTCGTGATAGAGGCGCTCGGCAAGAATCCGGACGATTTCATGGAGTTCTCCATAATACCGGAAATAATACACAACGCGACCCTGGTTCATGACGATATAGAGGATGGGTCCGAGATGCGCAGGGGCGCGCTTTCAGTCCATAAGAAGTATGGTCTAGATGTGGCGCTGAATCTCGGAGACTTCCTGTTCTACTTACCGATGACGGCCGTGTTCGACAGCACAAAGCTCAAGGCGAGGACGAAGAATGCAGTATTCGCCATATACGTAAGGGATATGCTGAGGCTCGGCATAGGGCAGGCGACAGAGCTGGCATGGCATAACAGCATGGTTGACCCGGCGCAGATAACGGAGGACAACTACCTCCAGATGGCTTTCGATAAGACAGGCGCGCTGACCGGCATGGCCACGAAGATAGGAGCCGTGCTGGCTGGGGCCGATAAGACGACTGTAAACGCACTGGGAAGGTTTGGGGCCACGATAGGAGTGGCGTTCCAGCTGCAGGACGACCTCCTTAACCTCAAGGACAGCAAGGTGTCGAAGAACAAGGGAGTTGTCGGAGAGGATATAAGGGAGGGCAAGATAACCCTTGCCATCATCTATACGCTGAAGACCGCCTCGGATGAGGATAGGAGAGCGCTTTCTGACATACTGCGCCAGCATACCACAGATTCGGAGAGGATAAACAAGGCGGTAGAGATACTCGACAGGTATGGAGCCGACAGCTATGTCGATAAGGTGAAGGAGAGACTCATAAGGGAGGCCTGGAGCGAACTTGACAGGAAGCTGCCTGAATCCGGTGCAAAGAAAAAGCTGAGAGGCATGCTTGACTTCCTTATAGAAAGGACAGTATGAATAGGATGCCAAACAGCAACATGCTTTCCCGCCCGAGAGCAGTACACACATGTCGTGAACAGGCTTAGCTTCCAAGTTCGGAATGGGTTTGGGCGTTTCCCTGCTCCTATTACCGTTTGACGTTACCTATTAGGCTTCAAAAAGGATATAAACCTTGCGATTTAGCGGATTTGAGCGTGGCCTGGCAGCATACCGGCGCTTAGACCGAAGCCAGGGGATCGCGAAGGGAGCGCCGACCGGCTGGGAAATGGGTTGTGCCGAGTCCCGTGCACATGTCACTGTGGGATTCTCATTGCAGATGAGATGCGACACCGCTTCGCCAGGTTTGTCAGAGATGTCCGTAGGTGCTTAGTCGTCTATTTGCGATGGCTCCCTAGTGCACCCCTTCCGGACCTGCAGGATGTGCATATCCCCAGACTTGAGTCGAAATGCGCGGCGCATACCCTCCTTCCACACAGCTTGCAGGAGTGCTCCGCTATCTTGTTGTCATTGAAGTCGCACAGCTTTGCTACGTCACCCATTCTTGTCACCTCCGTCAACGCCGAGGAGCTTGAAATCTATAGCGCTGAGCTCGGTCTTCGCCCTTCTCAGCGACATCGGCCTGATGCCCTTGACCTTGGCATAATTGCACTGGTATTGTATGTACCTGTCGGTTATGTTGGTGTGGGGCTCTATGGTCTTGCACTTATTGATATAATCCAATATCATCGACGCTGCCTTCTCCGGGGTAAGCCCCTTTACGTTTATCAGGTATGGTGCAAGGATCAGGTTCACTGTCCTGTGCCTGCAATCAGGTATTGGAGTCTGCAGGAGCCGTTCTATCCAGTATGTGGTCCTTGCGCCGACAGGAGCGGTTTGCGCCTGTGGAGCTGCCGTACCCACTTTTACGGTAGGCGCGACCTCGATCACAGCCTTAGGCAGATCTTTAATCTGGATCGGGAGGCCTTTTTCCACATACTTCAGCGCAGCCAGGCCGACGACCCCCGCCGCTGTGCTGCTATCCATCAAAACGACGCCTTTCTCCAGCCTCTGATTCGCGAGCCTGTACTCGCTATTGTCCTCGGCTGCCGCATATCTCAGGAACTCTGCCATCTTTATCCCAAGGAGTCCGTCCTTCGCGACTGACAGTCCCAGACCTAGCTCCCCTGCCAGCTTAAGCGCGCGCTCCGTGGAGTCTGTCCTTAAAGCTTCGGTGGCGCGCTTTGCCTCGGCAGAGGCGAAAACCCTGATCAGGTATGGTTTCTTCATCGCGCTTAGCAGCATCCTGGCATAAACATATCCGAGGATGTAATCCAGCTTCCTGTAGCTGGTGTTGACGAAACTGAGTTCGCCGGAAAGTGCCTGCTCCAGCCTGGCCTTGCCGACAAGGAGATGCTGCCTGTCCACCGACCTCAGGTTTAGGTCTTTTACGATATTCCGACCTTCGGCCGAGAACGGGTAGCGATAGGCGAAGTCCAGCTCCTCTTCTGTGTACATGATACCGATATTGTTCAAACTACTATAAAGGGATAACTATCCGATTCGGCCGGAGCGGAACGCGTTTCTCGACTATGGCATTATAGAGCCGCCGCTGATAACAGTACATGAGTGCGATATGGAGTTATACTCATTGCCACTGGAGTCTAGCGTGAGAAGGGCAGTGCCGTCAGAGTATACGTATCCGGTATCAGTTGGCGGGACGTCGATTGTGGTTACCGCAGCAGGCTCATCCACATTCGCAGTAATCACGAAATTCGATGTCGATATGGCATCAAATCCCGTATCCCTGTCTGCGACATACAGATACTTGCCGTCTTTCGATAGTGCGAGTGACAATGCAGTGTTCCCGTCGGTTGTCGGCCTGACCGAGCCGACTACCGTGCCAGATGGCATGCTTATCTTTAGTGCGTTTGCACCGTTCGGAGGACCACCATAGTAATTCGCCACATATATGTAACTCCCGTCAGGTGATACGGCGAGCGACTCCGCTGACCCTCCAGCCGCTACGCCACTTATTATGTTAGTGACGGAATAGCTTGATGTTGAGATGGTTAGGATATTTCCTGTCCCGCTAGCTATCACGGCGTACGCCACGTCGCCAGATGGGGAGAACGCTATGCTTCTCAAGTCGCTTACGGTGGTGGCCCCTGAAATCGTATGGGTCACCGTATCTGATGATGTGCTTATCACGCTTATGCCGCCATTGAACGAACTGACCCATACCTCGCTTCCGCTGGGGTTGGCTGCTATAGCGTATGGTTCTGAAACGCTGACAGAGCTAAGCGAATAGCTTGGTAGCGAATAAATGAGTACCAGACCCTGTGAAGGAGACGGTACATATAGCTGGTGTGAGACTGAGGAATAGGCTATTCCTCCCTCAAAGTCGTATGGTCCGTTTATGGTGTTAACCACATTTCCGGTAGCGATATCCATAGTGTATAAGAAACTATTAGTTGTGGAGCAGTATGCTGCACTATATATTAAGTCTGATGGTTGGGTTGCCACACTGGCTGAAGTTCTGACCGTGGCGAATCTCGCTATGAGGTCGCTCTGGCCCGCCTGGTCATACTCCACCCAGAGGTATCCGGAGTAAGGGGTTCCGATCGTGGCTCCTGAAGGGAGAGGGCATGAGACGCTTACGCTCTCCTCCTGCCCAGGTTCAAGGTTATAGGACCCTGACGATGCGAATGACGAGGGCGCAGTGGTCGTGTTGGTGCAGGCGAATCCGACTATGGTGACATTGGGTCCCTGGTATCCGTATGTTAGGGAAAGCGTACCGTCGGTGGCCAGGAGCGGATTGCTGCATAGGTATCCAGGAGATGCTACGCATGTCCCTCCAAGGAAGTTCGCTCCGTTGAATATGCCGAGGCTGTAGAGCGCACCCAGGACAACCGCCACTATGAGTATCGCCCATCCATATGTCATAAGGTACTCCATTGCGGACTGGGACTTATGAATTACCATTATACTGCTTATCTATGAAAGGTTATATTGTTTTCTTTGGCACAGGCCTATCACTGGAACACGACATTCGCTCTTATCGTTGAAAAATCTATAATCCTCTTCTTTGCTGACTCCTCGTCCCTGCACAGCAGCACGACCCTGCTCGGCTTATGCTCCGAGACCGCGACATATCCGGTCTCCTTGGAAAGCCCTTTTGCGAACTCCTTTATCTCATCGTGTGTTGGCATGCTTGATGATTGCAGCCCCCTTACAGGTTCTCTAGAACCTCCTATGAATGAGAAACCCTTCACCTCTACGTAATTGGGCATCGCCCTTTTTATCAGGCTTGCATAACCCTCAGGGTTGCCCATATTAAGCCCCTTGACCAAGGTCATCCTCAGCACAGTCCTTGTCTTCATGCCTCTCATCACGTCCAGGGAATCCAGGAACCTCTTCCATGCGTTAGGTATCTTCGGTCTTGTAGTCCTTACATACGTCTCTTCATCCGGGGCCTGGAGCGATATATAAAGCTGTGTTGGGAGAGGATGCAGCCTCTGCAGTGCCTCTGGGAGCGTCCCGTTGTGCACCAGGAACGTGCTTATGCCGTTCTTGTGGAACTCGTTTATCAGTTCGCCCATCCTCGGGTAGAACATGGGTTCGCCGGTAAGGCTCAACGCGACATGCATAGGTTCATTTGCCTCTTTCCACCTCCTCTCCTTCGTTTCGTTGTCGGCAAACGCATTGAAGCCGCTGACGACCCTCCTCTGCTCCATTATCATGCCTTCGACCATCTTCTTCGGGTCATCCCATTCCCCGACGGCATTGAGCTCGTTCCATTTATAGCCATGCTCCTCCGGTATTAGGCGCCAGCAGAACCCGCACGCGAGATCGCAGCCTATGGCTGGCGTGGCCTGTATGCATCTCCAGCTCCTGATCCCATAGAAGGTGTATTTGTAACAGAGCGTCTCGCCTCTCAATCCATTCGCAGTGTATTCGCATATCTTGACTGCGGAATGCTTACCGACGAAGTGATAGCCCTGCTTCTCCATCCTTTCCTTGAATTCCTTAGGCATGCCGCTCATTGCACCACCATTCTGGCATCATATGCGGAGAAGCCTGCCCCCGCCTTGGATACGGCCGGTCGGAATACGCTGCGTCCTCTCTCCGGAGCCGATCCTTATAAGGGTCTCTATGCGCGGATATGATGCAGCGTGGAACCTGGTCTCGGAGAACGCCCTCGCTCCTGACAGGCTATCCCAGAGCGGAACGAATTCGACATATGTCCCACGATGAGATATCCTGGATGTCACTGCGGAACGCCTCATTGCGGCTTTCTCCCATACGGAATCCTTGCCTTTCAAAATATTGGCTCTGTCCAGTATGTACCGTATTCCGGGCTTGCCTATCATCATACCCAGCCCTGAACGGTCTATGACCTTTGTTATGAGAGAGTAAGTGTGCGATCGCATACTATCGAATTCCGGCACTATGCTCGCAGCTATCCTTTCCATGACTTCTCCCTCCATCCCAGGAAGGAAATAATACGTGCTCCTTTTTGTTATTCCTTCGGCCGGATTACCGTTCTCCGGTCTGAACAATGATTCGAACGGTGGCCTGCGCTTGCCGGTCATCCTATAGCTGAACCGTATGGAGTTCAGCTCACGGCTGCTAACCATGTAGTACATCAGCCTGGAAAGTTCCTTACGGCACTGCATGTAATCGGCAATGTCCGTGCCGAATCCCTGAGCCTTGAGCGCCATGTCCATGAGGTTGCCCTTCCTGAGCATCCCATTCTCCCTGAGCAGCGAGAGTATTTCCTCCTTGTCCTTCCCCATTTCGGCAGTGCGGAATGCATTCCTCGGTCTAGAATTTGGCGATTGTTTGAAGGCCATGCTTATCAGAGAATTTATAGCGTACCAGATTAATCTTACAACTTCCATAGTGAGGTTGTCATTGTGAACTCACGGTCAAGAGTTGTAAGACTTTCAAGGCTTGCTATAATATATATTTAGATTTTACTGCTGGTGTTCGGATGCTCCGATGGGCCCAGTGAGATTTGAACTCACGACCTACGGCTTATAAGACCGTCGCTCTAACCAGGCTGAGCTATGAGCCCATACAGCATAAGCATAAGGGTTGACTAAATAAAGTATATAATCCTTACTAGATTGTCGCATATGTGCTCCTTTTTGAAACAGTCGATGAACCCTTCCACATGCCTGGAAATGGCCCTCTCGTCACGTCCTGGGACGCGGTCGATGCCCTCCTTCGCACCCGCCTTGCAATTGGGCTTGTCCATGCGGCCCGTCCTTCAGGATCATGGCATCGTATAGTTGTTGTGTATGTATGACGGCTTCGACGGGACCGGCGGAAGGGTCCCTGTGTAGTTGTCGACTGCGAATATCCTTATAGGGTATGTACCGTTTATGTAGTTGACCCCTGTGCCATTCTCCGGATATACCTGCGTGAATCCGTCCATGTGCCCCAGGAAGAATCCGTCATAGTAGTTGGAAGTGTAGAACTCCGTAGGCGCGTTCTCGACTGTGCCGTTCGCGCTTGGCATGTATATCATAAGGTACTCGACGAACGGAACCTGGCCGATGTTCACTACGCCCAGATAGTCTGCCGATTGTATGAGGGCGTTCATCTTCGTGCCGTTGGAGTTGTAGACGCTGAGCACACCGTTCTGGTTTGGCGACAGGCTGACGCATGCCGTTTGGTTTGTAGGGGTCTCCCCTACCACCAGGAATGCCTTTGCGTATATGGTGGTCTCGTTGGACATCGGGCAATAGAAGTTGGAATTGGCCGTTTGATTCGACGGTAATATCGCCTGTAGCGGAATCAGGGCGAACTGCGGGTCGTGCGTCGTCTCGCATGTCGAGGTACCCAGCGCGTACGGCTGTGGCGGATTGAGCTGGCCTCCAGCCGCCTGGGCGAACTGGTATGATGTCTGGTTCGTGCCTATGCATGCCAGGAAGTCCAGTGCCTGCCACTTGGCCACGAGCTGGTCATCAAACAGCACGTATTTCGACTGGTTTGCGTTCATGTATGCTGCCAGTGATTTGGACGTGAATCCGTCCTTCGGCCCGAGCACGAAGTGCGCCGCCGTACCGTAGTCCTCCTTTGCGAATGCGTTGTCTCCCCTGATTACGGCATTGCTGTTACCGAACCAGTTTATCCAGTCGCCATAGTCCCACCATGCCAGGATTCTTGGCGCGTATGGACCTACGTTCGCCCTCATCCATGCGGCGGCTGTAAGCCAGTATTGGGGCACCACGTTGCAGTAGAGCTCTGCGCCGACGGCGTTCTGCTGCTGGTTGTTTATTATGCTGCATGCGTTTGGATTGCCGGAGACCAGGAGCGCCTGGAACGCCGACAATATCGACGAGCTCTCCCCTAGCATGGGTGACCCGTTGACCAAGTATCCGGCTATCTCTAGTATAACTATTATGGCTATCATGCCGTATAGGTAGTTCCTGGCGTTCGGCTTGGCCGTGAACAGAAGGTACACCAGAAACGCGAGGGCGAGGAATGGCGAAATGAAGAATATGCCGATCGACAGCAGGACGTACACCATCTCGTGGCTGACCTCCAGCTTCGGGGACAATATGCCTGTCTTCTCCTCGGCCGCGGCCTCTTTTGCGCTCTCTAGCTTCATTCTCAGTTCAGTGTCGACTTCGCTCTTCGTGATCCTGAACTTGTAGTTGTGCTCTACAATATAAATCAGTTCGCCTAGCATGATTGCGAACAGCATTATGTACACCGCGCCGAAGTGCGGTAGGTATTTCACCTCGGAAAACCCTGCGATCATCATCGGTATGGCTATCGCGGCGTAGAGGATAGCTGACCTGCTCCTCCTGAATACTATGCTTATCACGAGGAGGGCAATAGCGGCTACGCTTACCACCCATATGAGGAAGTTGGATCCCCCTATATCGGTGCCTATGAACCCGAACCCGGCTGCCCCGAAGTTGTATCCTAGCCCTGTCGGTATGAACTCCTGGACGGTCATGAATAGGGAGCTCGATGGGGTGGTGAACTTGGAGCTCAGGTGTATGTAGCCTTGCAACGGCTTGCCCAGAGGGGTGAACAGGACCACGGCTACGGCGATTACAACCAATAGCGCTATGATAGCAAACCTGTGTAACAGTTCTGCGCTGTTTATTATCTTCTGCTTCCCCGCGAATTTGATTATGTAGTCAATCACCCAGACGAATGCGAGGGACCCCGCAGGGAGCAACCATATGAGCGGAATGCCGAGCACTGTCGGTATCCTGTTAGTCAGCGTAGCTCCATACGGCTGGTAAGCCAGGAGGAATATTCCGACAACGACGAGCAGTATGGCATTCTGCTTGTAGAAGTCTTTTGTTACGTCGTTCCTGAGTATGTCGATTAGTCCCTGTCCCACTATATACACTGCAAGTATGCCTGCCGTGACCGTATAGTAGTGCGCTCCCAATACTGTCGATATGAATCCTATCCCCGCGAACACCGCGAGCCTCCAGTCCTTAGGGTTCCTTACCGAGAGCAGATATGCGGCAAGGAAGAAGAACAGCGTGAATATCCCCCATGGCTCCAGGAGCTGCTCGCCTGCGATGAATGTGGTGAACAGGACAGCCATCGTGGCCGTCAGTCCTGCCGCAATCAGGCCAAGCTTGGCGTCGTATTCATGGTAGATGAGCATGAATATGGCGAATACAAGGAGCGCACCGACTATCGGAGGATAGAAGGAGCTCAGATCGCTCATCAGCGAAGTATTGAACACCCCGGGGGTCGAATTCCCTCCGAATACGCTCGCGAGGGAGTACCAGTAAGCCTCATCGTATGGCACTATGGGCTGTATCTTCCTGACTGTGCCGTTGGGGGCTATCGGCCATGCGGATGGGTCGTAATGGAGCTGCTGGCCGAATATGATTATCTGCTGCGCGTTCATCATGTCGAAATACGGGTCGAACTCGAAGAACCTTGGTGCAATACCTATGCTGAACATCCTTGTCGCGAATGTCAGCAGCATTATGGCAAGGAGAAGCATCCATACCCATTTCGTGGCCCCATGCGTCTTCTCCGCTTCCGTCCTTTTCATGATGGAACCGTCAAGCAGTTCCTTCAGCGCGCCGTTCCTATAGCATAGGAATAGGCCTATGGCCGTAAGCAAGACCGCATTGGCCTCGAAAAGCCCTAGCGAGAACGTGAATGCGTGGATGTATGGGATAAGATATGCTTCCAGCCATGTGAGGCCTCCTGGCGCCATTATGCCGAAGAAGAATCCTATGACCGCGATCTCGAAGAAGCTGAGCTCCGTCTTCCTTAACAGTGCAAGCGCAAGCAGGAAGCCCGGCACGAACATTGTTATGAATGCGATTATTATTGAAGGTAGCAAAGCTCCCATCTAATCAGACTGCCACATTACCGGATAGGTATTGAACGGAGTCTATTGGAGAAATAGGTATTAAATACGTTTGTAGCAGGGGCAGCCCGCCGCTCCTGAGCCGGCCGTAGCTTGGGGCTTGCCATGTTGGGTTGCGCATGATGGGCTTCGCCATGCCATTGTGATCCGGACCTGTGACATCCTCCGACCCGTGAACGGCGTTGGATTTCCCGCTCACGGTGTTAAGCGGCGGGGCGGCTTCCAGGCCTTTAGAGC
This sequence comes from Microcaldota archaeon, assembly GCA_021785805.1. Classification (GTDB taxonomy): domain Archaea; phylum Micrarchaeota; class Micrarchaeia; order Micrarchaeales; family Micrarchaeaceae; genus JAJZYD01. The sequence goes on from JAJYEJ010000025.1 coordinate 12,567, forward strand.
TATCACGCTAGCGATATCGCCGTTTATAAATAGTATGTCCCCTATCATATTTATCTGTTGTCACCACTTTGGCATGACGCTGTGGATGGATTCCGTCAACCAGAAGGTTTTAAATTGGCACCTGACAAATAAGACCATGGTCTCACCATCGATCAAGGAGAGGTTCAGGCGTGCCGGGATCAACCTCAGGCTTCTCGAGTTCTGGCTTGGCACCTATAAGGGCCTTCCGCCGGCATGGTCAAGAGGAGGCTACAGCAGGATAAAGTTTGCTAGACTTTCCATCGCTTTGGCCGCACTCCTCAACGTATCCGTACTCATGATGCCGACAAGCATTGGAGGGACCAGCCTTGTCAACGTATGGTTCGGATTCGTGGCATCAGCATATATTCTTGCCGCAATCGTTTTCCTGCTAGGCCTTAGGATCTGGTATCTCCCTTCGGTGCTGTTCTTCATAGTGAGCGCAATCGTGAGCCTCCTGATCAGTTCGAGTTACTTCCAACCGGCAGCTTGGGCGGCTTCATCGGACTGGACGATGATCGTGGCTTTTGCCGCATTTGCTTACGTGGTGGTCGGTGGACTTGTCCTGATGAAATACGACAACGGGTCCGGAGTGAACACCGCCCTTA
>JAJYEJ010000026.1 GCA_021785805.1 Microcaldota archaeon
GAAGACGCCTTGGCCGGGATTCGAACCCGGGTCACGAGCGTGACAGGCTCGCATCCTAGACCACTAGACGACCAAGGCGCATAAGAGTATTAGCGTCTATGCTTTTAATTGTTTATTCTCCAAGGGCCTTGATCAGATCCCTTGTCTTTGCCTCTATCCCTTTTATTATTTCACGCTTTCCTTCCCTGTCGTAGAGGCTTAATCTTGGCGTGTTCCAGTATTCTGCATCCTTTATCCTTGGGCAATCTTTTGGGTCACACATGACTATCACCCTATCTGACTTGGCTACCATCTCCTTGTTGAAAGGCTTCGATACCTTTTTGCTGATATCGAGACCATAATCCTCTTTCATTATCACTACTATATCGTGCACATCAGGCATCTCCTTTTCTATATTGGATATGTCCCTTTCCTTCGTCCATGTTGGCTTACCCGCGCAGCTCCAAGCAGTGCTCTTCTTCGCGTATTTGTTGAATAATGCCTCTGCTGCCTGGCTCCTGCCAACGTTATCCCCGCAGATGAACAGTACTTTCATAGAGACACCGGAATCCCGTCGGGGAGAGTCGAACTCCCAACCTATCGGTTTCTACATGCGGCGCAGGCGCCCATGTCATGCAAACTACAGCCGATCGCTCTGCCATTGAGCTACGACGGGACAGCATGAGCTGACGAACAGCACAACTAGCTTTTTAATAAAGCTTAATATATATTCCTGGTATCAGAATAAATGCTATATATTATGCAAACCATATGTATAATTAGTGGTGTGCAGCATATAGTTCTCTGAACTACCCATAGGGGAACTTGGGGTTAAAGGATAGCGATGGTAAGCGATGGACGGACCGGGGGAAAGGCCACTAGCAGCAGGAGCGGAAGCCCGCCGAGCATATCCAGCACGGTCATAAGGAAGCACCTCGGCACGCCTCTGGGATTCTACAGCATGAAGGACAAGATAAACACGCTCACCTCGAACGCCAGCTTCCTTGATTCGATACTCGTTCTTGCGGCGTTCATCGCCACAGTAACGGCATTCCCGTTCTACCCGTTGCAGGTCATAGCAGTACTCGCAATCATACTCATCATAGCGACGCTCTTCCACCCGTTCCTTGGGTTAGTCATATACACGGCGCTGATCATCCCAATCTACATCTATCAGGTCCCGATGCTAGCCTGGGGGCTCCTGTTCCTCGTGACCTTCCTTCTCATATCAGGATACATGTATTATAGGACTATTGCCTTCATCTACATACTTACTGCGCTCGCTTTCTCCCTGTTGGGATTCATCTTCGAGATACCTGTATTCATATACGCAATACTCACCATAGGGCATAAGCGCGCGATTATCATGACGGTGACCACTATAGCCGTAGTGGTTGTCTTCTCAGGAGTAACAGGAATGCAAAACACAGGCTACATACTCTACAATGCGCAGTACACACACTCAGGGCTATTGAGCAGCCCGTTTTCGCAGATAGCGCAGATGGACACACCGAGCAAGCCTATGCTGAGCATAAGCGGGCTTGGTGAGGGATTCAGGAGCGCGCTAGGCACGTTCTTTAGTGGGCAGACCATAGACAACGTTAGCGGAGTCATGGCCGTAAGCGGCATAGTGTTGATGCTGCGACCGGAAGGATACCTGCTGCAGACTGCTCTGCTGATAATGACGGTGGTGGTGATAGACTGGTATGCTGTGAAAAGCAGGTCGAAATTCAAGGGTGCGGTTTCCAGCATGTTTGGGCTGGTCTATCCCGTATCATATATGCTTCTCGCCATACCGCTGGGGCTCAATATTCCCTCGTTCATCCCATTGATAAGCTTCATGATAACCCCGGCTGCGCTCTACATAATGGAGTACTACGAGATAAACGTCGTGCAGTCGCTGGAGGTCAGGAAGAGGGATACAAGGATGAGGTTCGGGGAGGCGTTCGAGGACCTTGAGGAAGGCAGCTCAGACGAGACGTTCTCCGACATAGGCAACTATGATTCGACAAAGAAAGAATTGCGCGATGCAGTCCTCGCCCCTATCGAGCAGAGAGCCATATCCAGGGCTTACAACGTGAAGCCGGCGAAGGGAATACTTTTCTTCGGGCCTCCCGGAACCGGAAAAACGATGATGATGAGGGCCCTTTCCAATGAGGTAAGGGCTGGGTTCTACTACATGAAGGCCAGCAGCCTGATATCCGCTTACCCCGGAGAGACGGAGAGAGCGATAGGAAATATCTTCACCATAGCGCGCAAACACCACCCGGCCATATTGTTCATCGATGAAATCGATACGATAGCGACGAATAGGAACAGTGCGACCGTCGATGAGACCCATAGGCACGCGCTCTCCCAATTGCTCACGGAGATGGACGGTTTCAACAAGATAGAGGACGTTATAATAGTCGGAGCGACTAACGTGCCCAACATCCTTGATCCCGCAATAATGAGGCCGGGGAGATTCGATAGGATCATTTACATGCCATTGCCTGATTTCAACGGAAGGAAGGCTATATTCAGCATATACTTCAAAGGCTTGCCGGTCTCGAAGACGATAGACCTTGATTCGCTTGCAAGACTCACCGAGAGATACTCAGGAGCGGACATAAAATCCGTTGTCGAAAGCGTATCGCAGATGGTATCCACTGATGCGACCGATGCCCACACTGTCCTAGAAATAACGCAGCAGGACATAGAGAGGGTGATAAAGTCTACGAAGCCATCCACATCGCTCAGCCAGATTGAAGAATACAAGAAGTTCAGGCTCGACTTCGAGAGGAGGACCTTTACGGAGACCGACGAGGAGCCGGACCGCAAAAACATAACGTATGATGACGTAATAGGCCTTTATGAGGTTAAGAAGGCGGTCAAGGACACGGTAGAGATACCGTTCATGCATCCTGATCTCGCTAAGAAATATGGCATAAAATCAGTCAACGGAATCCTGCTCTTCGGACCTCCGGGAACTGGAAAGACGATGATGATGAAAGCAGTAGAGAGCGAACTTGAGGGGGTCACTATGCTCGAGTTGAGCGGCTCGGAGATAGCCAACGAGGGTGTGGAAAGGGCCACGGCTACGATACGCGAATTGTTCAATAGGGGAAGGGAGAATGCGCCTTCGATAGTGTTCATCGATGAGATAGACGGGATAGCGCCGAAGAAGGAGGGTGCTAGCGAACTAGGGATCCAGATAACTACAGAGTTACTGCAGCAGATGGATGGGCTCAAGGAACTCTCCAATGTGGTGGTCATAGCCGCAACTAACAACCCGGAGAACCTCGATCCTGCGCTACTTAGGCCTGGCAGGCTCGACAAGCTTATATTCGTGAAGCCGCCTACAGCGCAGCAAAGGGGAGAGTTATTCAAGAAGTATCTCAGTGACGTGCCGACATCTGATGATATAAATTACGCCAACCTAGGTACGCAGACGAAAGGATTCACGGGGGCAGACATCGAGAACGTATGCAGAGGGGCAAAGACGGAGGCCATGGAAACTGAGCTCAAGAGCGGAAAGAGCAGCTCTGTCAGTATGGCGATAATCGAAGCGGTGTTGGAAAGCACCATGCCTACAGCGTCAGACTCTGTCGTCAACAAGTACCTCCTCTTCCTTTCCAGATACGGTCAGAGGTGATTGGCTTAGTCCTTGTGGCTAATGTCCTGGAGCTTCTCGTTGCGCTTTAACAGCAGTACACGGGATGAGTCATTAGCGACTATCCGTAGCTTTCCCTCTACTGGTTTTATGTTGCAGAACTCTATCTTTATGATGTCGCCTATATTCGGATTCGCATCGATGAACGCATAAGCTGAAGAACCCCACATCGTTACGTCCGCAGAGATCTCGTCCTGGGATATCGTGCAATCGATGACTGCGGTATTGCCCTTACTCCCTATTTTTGGTATCTCGCGCGGCTGCGACATTACGGTAACCTTTCCAGACACATCCACATTCTTTGTCTCGATTGCCACGCCCTTCAGCTCTACGACGCCATTGGCGGACCGTTTCACCCTGCCGATCGTAGTATCGGTGAATGAGACTATCTTCGATTTCTTCGTGTCTAGTAGAGCACGATTTACCATGATAGTGTCGCCGCGCTCGAATTTTCCAAAATCTATCGAAGCGGAAAGCCTGCCACGCAGCTCCAGCGATATGGTATCGCCCTCTTTGCCGAGTACTACCGTACGCCACCGTACCGCACCCTCCTTTGCCACGGGTTGATTGAATATCCTGTATACCTCATCCTGTACGTCAATCTCAAGCAGCTTCGGGTTCTTGATCTGTTTCCCGGCCATTTCGATCACAGCTTTTGCGTCAAGCACGGACTGGCCTTTAACGTCTATGCTGCCGGCTATCTTCTCTGCGTCAGACTTGCTGATCATCCCGGAATAAGCGTCCATTATCTCTTCTGCGCTTGCCATGTGCTACCGCCGTGCCGTATAGGTGGAAGATGGTAGAAAAGCCTTATATTGGTTCCTGGGTATTAGTTAGTGGATTCTATGGATGTTGAGACCAAGATTGATGCTCTCAAGAGCTTCGCCCAGGAAATAGTCACTGAGGACGATCTGCGGAATCTCTTCCAGACAAATGAACATCCGCTCGCATATGATGGGTTTGAGCCTTCCGGAATAGCGCCGATACACTTCGGCGTGATGAGGGCAAAGAACCTGAAGAAGATGCTTGGCGTGGGGATACGGTTCAACCTGTACATAGCGGACTATTTCGGCTTCATCAATAATAAGATGGGTGGCGACCTCGAAAGGATAAGGGATGTAGGGAGATATTTCGTAGAAGTCTGGAGAGGGGCGGGGATAGACGTTAGCAAAGTAAACGTGGTGTGGGCGAAGGACCTGATGGACGATCTCGCGTACTGGGACAGGTTCATAAGGGTCGGCAAGGCGATATCGCTTGACCGGATGAAGAGGGCAATAACGATAATGGGAAGGAAGGAGGGGGAGCTCGTAGAGACGGCACAGCTCTTCTACCCGGCAATGCAGGTTACCGATATCTTCCAGATGGATGTCGACATATGCCAGCTGGGGATGGACCAGCGCAAGGCGAACATATTGGCCAGGGAGGTCGCTGACAAATACAGGTGGAAGGTGCCGGTCGCTGTGCACCATCCGTACCTGCTCGGGCTTAAGGGAGCCCCGCGCGACCTGAAGACCATGAGCGATGCGGAAGGCATGGCATTCAAGATGTCTAAATCAGACCCTAATTCCTCGATACTGGTCCATGACGATGCTGCAACGATAATAAAGAAGGTTAACGGTGCATTCTGCCCTGAGAGGGTAGTCGAGGGCAACCCGATGTTCGACTACATGGACAAGCTGATACTTGACGACAAAAGCCTGCCGATAACCATAGACAGGCCCCAGAAGTTCGGCGGGCCTATAGAGGCCAGGGATTTCAGGGAGCTGGAAGCCTTGTACAGGGATGGTAAGATCCACCCGATGGACATAAAGGCGCACGTCGCAAAGGAGCTAGACGCATTGATAAAACCGATAAGGGAGCACTTCGAAAAGGACAAGAAAGCGAAGGAGCTGTACGATGTTGTAAAGGGCTACAGGATAACAAGGTAGATATCAGACGGAATCTGCGCTTTTTGCCGCCATTTCGGCTTAGTCGACAACCGACAGTAAGGTATTTAAACAACCTGACGAAAGGCATGGATACCTATATATATTAGGATTTCCTCATACATCTTGGTGTTTCGATGGAGCTACAACGCATCATTACGAACGCCATTAATCAGATGGTTATTTATATTGCGTTCATAAACTTAGGAGTATGCAGGGATGGCGGAGCTTGGTCAAACGCGACAGACTCAAGATCTGTTGGCTTAGGCCTACGGGAGTTCAAAACACGTGAACAAATCTCCCTCCCTGCACTTACTAACCTATCGTGGTGAAAAAATGGTATCGAAGAGAGCACCCAGGAGAAAGTCCAATACAGCCGCAACGAGAAGACCCGGCAAGGTACCAAACAAACCGAAGTTCAAGGACAGCAAGGTACTGGACATTCCGACTTATGCGCAGACATATGAGTTCACAAGCTCAGCGGCATGCGCTATGATGGTGCTTAGATACATTAACAAGAACTTCAAGCCTAAGAAGGAGATGGAGTTCGAGATATGGCAGGAAGCGAACAATGGCAGCATATGGCATGGCTCTAGGTATGGTATAGCATACGCATTGGCGAAGAGAGGAGCCAGCCCGATGATAATAAGCAACGTGAAGGATGAAGGGTACGAGAAGAAGATAGCCGTATATGAGGGAGTCAACCTTGATACCCTTTCAGCGTCATTCAACGAGATAAGGAAGAAGGCACAGGACCTTAGGATAAAGGAGCAGTATGGCATAGCGACGATCAACACGATAAAGAAACAGTTGAACAGTGGAAGGATACCGATAGTGCTGGTGAACGCAAACGCCCTGAATCCGTATATGGAGTCCTCGCCGCACTGGGTGGTGGTGAAGGGATATGATAAAGATACTTTCTACATCAACGACCCATACTCCGACAGCACATTAGCCATGGAACCGGATGTCTTCAAGTCGGCATTGGGGTATGACAGCGAACATCACATGATAAGCGTAAGCGTCAGGAAGCGCTGAACGCTGATTTCCCTTTTTCTCCTCCTTTCTTTTCCAGTTTTCCGCGTGCAGCGGAAACAGAGATCGATTAAAAGCCATAGGACATAGTAGCCGGACGGGCACTTTTGCGACTATTCTGCTGCTTCGTAGGGCCTATGCATGAGCTCTTTCGCTATGTTTTTGCTTAGCCTTGCCCTGACCTTGTACATGCCGCTCAGGAAGCTGACCCTGTCTCTTGCCTTGCTTGCCACCCTCTTGTAGCAATCGGTGCATACCAGCCTCTGCAGCAATGGCAGCCTATTGTCGCTGTATATGGATGACGGCATGACGAACTTCGACTCCCCGTTTCGGAAGACCCTCGTGCATACCGAGCATGTGTGCTTGGCCAGGTATTCCAGCTCGACGCGCTCCGCGCACCTGGCGCAGTAGCTCATGCCATCCCTTCCCATCCTTTTCTTCGTGTACTGTTGCAACTCTATCGCACAGCGGTTGCAATACATTTTTCCATCCACTATTACCCCCCATCTCTCACGCCTCCCCAAGGCGTTTCTCACTTTCAAAAGGCTAGGTTGACCCCCATTCCAACCTTGCCCCACCACTTTCACAATAATTGCGGCTTATGTTATATTTATACCTTTCCGCTCACTTCCGCAAATCGGGACGCGATTCGCAGCTAGGCGCTTAGTCGTCGGACAGTCTGCTCAACTTCGACTAGCGGGGCATCGGTTTTTACCCCTGAAGGGTCGAAGGCGGTCTTTGTCGCCATGTATCCCTGTTTCCTCAGATGCTCTATCACGGCGTTCGGGCTTACCGACTTCGTGCCGAGGTGCTTGGTTATCTTCGGTATCATGTAGAAAAGAGGACTGTCGAGTTCTCCGAGCATGGTCTGCAATGGTTTCAGTTCGGCGCCTGCTAGCCCCATATCGCGCATCTCCTTCTCCATCTCCGCCATGATGTCCCTGCCGTAAAGCTTGCCTAGCCAGATTTTGCCGCCTATAGAAAGCTTTGATCCACAGTTAGGGCATAATGTCATTGTCGGAAGCAGGGCTTTTTCGCTATGGTGATAGAAACATTTGCCGCAATGATACGCGTATCCGAGTTCATTCACTGAAGAGGTAGCCCTGTCCGAACCATGGCTTACGCGCATGAACAGCCTCATGTAATGTATGTGTGAGATTGCCATCACCACCTCTATCCCAAGGTTGAACTGGGCAGCTACCCTGGCCACATATCCGGCAAGCAGGCGTATCCCGGTCTCATGCCCGAGCTCATCATGCAGCGGCACGGCATCATACGCTTTCACGCATGCCTTCGGGTGTGCGCCGCACAATACCGCTCCGTCCGTAGCCGTTAGCATCACATACCCATTATCGCTTATTATCTTCATTATGTCATGGACATAGGGGGTGACCCCACCGAATGGATCCAGGTCTATCACGCCGAACCTCGCCCCACAGGTGTTTGCAAACTCCTGGATGCTCTTGTTCATGACCTTGCACTTGGTCTTATTCAGGGCAGCGTTCTTTTTCGCAAGCAGGGATGCCTTCCTGTTTATGTCGAGCAAGGTCACGTCCTTCATGCCGGCTTCAAGCGCATATCTTATGCCCCTGATCCCGGTGGCTGCGGTGCAGTCCAGCACTGAACTGGATTTTGGAACTGCGGCTCTCATGAACGCTACGCTCATGTCACGTATAAGTTTCGCTTTAGGATTCAGGAATGCACTATCATTGTAGTACACCCTTGCCTCCCCTTCTTCGTAGAATGGCACTGTACCAGCCTCATTTCGCAAGAATCTCCTTTATCGCGTCAAGGAGGCCATGCGCGTATGATATGCATGAGAATGCAGTATAGAAGTCCTTCTTCTGGAGATAGCTCCGAGCATCGCTGGCGTACATCTTTGAGAGATCGACTACCCTGGCCATGCCCTTATCCCCATTCGGCACGGATATCTTCACAATATTTTCGTCGAACATGCGTATGTCCTTCTCTATCCTTTTTTCTATGTCGGATTGCTGGCCCCCTTGCTGTACATGCATGCGCCCACCAATACGTTAATAAGCTTATCCTCTCATCCTTAATAATTAGGTGGTAGGATGGCTGACCTCTGGAGCGATTATAGCGATGCGTTGATTGCAGACATCGATGCCAAGCTAGGGAGCAAGTACAAGATGTCTATAAGTGACTTGCTTACCGACCCGTCGAAATATGCTGGAAATGACAACATACAGACAACAATAAAGAATATGAGGAGCGATGTGGATTTCTACATAGATGACAGGCTGGCGAAGATGGCTGATGAGAGGAAGCTCTTGGAGGATAGCGTATTCAAGGCGAATTCCATAACTACGCAATTGGCGCAGAATATTTCCATGCAGGCGAAGCAGTATAAGGTGCCGGTGATAAAGCCCGTCATGATAGACCGCGATGATACAGATGATGTGGTCATCTACGTTGACGCTGTCGACGCGCCGCTCCTTGCGCTGGTGGATAAGCTTTCGTCGTCGGCAATGTTCATAGCGGATTACACCTATAGTTATAAGCAGAGCAAGATAGGCTCGTGGATGTTCAGCGGAACCGGGAACCGGATACTGAGCGTGTTCCTCAGGCCTAGCGACGTACTGTCCTTGGAGAACAGCAAGGCTGAGCTGGATGGCATCTTCGATTCCGCAGCCGCATTCATCAGCAAGATATCGTGATTGTGTTGAAATACGTTATCGCAGTTACAGGTACTCCGGCTACGGGCAAGACATCGTTTGCGAAAACGCTGGCCAAGGAGATCGGAGCCAAGCTCATCGAGATAAATGATGTTGTAAAAGAGAGGCACCTGTTCTCACACAAGGATAAGTTCGGTACGATGGTGGTCATGCTTCCGGAGCTCAGCGCTGCGATGAAAGAGATACTGCTCAGCGCCACAGGCCCGATAGTGGTCGTAGGGCATCTCGCTCCGGAGCTGAATGTCAAGTATAACGCAGCCGTAGTGATAAGAGCGAAACTGAAGGTCATAGCCAACAGGCAACACAAGAGGGGATACCCTATGGAAAAGATAAGGGATAATCTCATATCTGAGGCTACGGATTACTGCGGATCGCTTATGAGAGGCAAGGTTGACAACACCTTTGAAGTTGAGACTGATGCGGATAAGAAGGCACTGGTGGATTATTTCAAAGCGATGTCCAGAGGGAGGAACGCCGTTGCCCCGAAGACCAATGAGATAGACAAGCTTAAGGAGATAATCGAACTTGTCAAGAACGGCAACAAGTACAAGCTCTAGTCAGACGTTTGTTTTGAATATGAATGCAGAGTAGATGAGCTTAGCGTATTTCTCCGGTATGTCATTCACATACAGCCTGGCGCCTTTGTTGTTTATACACGATGGATATATTGATTTGTCCTTAATCAGCTCGTTGAGCAGCTCTTTCGGGCTCTCGTATTCTGCTTTTTCTATCATGATTACCTTCCCGCCCTCGAAGAACCGTGCCAGGGCCTCCGGATGGGAGTCGAAGAACGCCCCGACGGGGTGTCCCATGTGCAGATCCGGACCCCTTATGGTGAGGCTCTTGGACCTATAGCGGTCCATTATGAATGATATGACGGCATCGCAGCCGGATAGCTCTTCTAGGGTCATGATCGGAGAAAATCCCTTGTCCACCAGGGCGCCAGATATCCTCTTGCTCAGCTTCCTGAGCTGCTGCACCACTATCTCCTCGGAGACGTCAGATGTTCGCATCGTGATGGCATAGATATCAAGGTCAAGCTCCCTGCTTATCCTCTTTACCCTCCGTTCAGAGTAAACATCAGAGTACTTTATACCGTAGAAGAAATCCAGGCTAGGCTTCGTCAGGAGAATCCTAGATGCCATTATGAATCTCGCGAGCGCCTCGCCTGATACCACAGCGGCGACGTTCCTGTTCTTGTCGGTAGGGTCGATCACTATGAACTCACTTTTGAATTTCTTTACGTACGGCGCGACCTGCTGGTCTCTGGAATGGTACTCTTTCCCGGATAGTACGTCTATGACAAACGGCAATTTCATGTATATAGACTTGGACAGTAGCTTGGTGAATGAGCCATAATGGCATATCAGGAGCTCGCAAAGGTAGCCGGAAAACCCCTCCACACGCGCCCCTGCGCCGTATATGCCATGCGCCTTGAGGAACGCTTTTAGCACCCGCACGTCTCCTTTCTGGGAGTCGCTAAGCCGCGACTTGATGAACTCGTTGTGGAGCTGTGTCCTGTCCACCGCTGTGCCGAGCTCGTCAGCGCCGTTTATCTTATACGCAGGCACTATGTCAGCGGCTATGCCGATGTCCTTAAGGAGAAGCTTGGTATATGGATGTTCAGCGTACTTGACCTGATAACTCTCGTTCTTGCCCTTCCTGACGATCTTCTTCCCGTATTCCAAACCTTTCTTCTCGAGCACATCCCTTGGGGTGCGCCTAGGAAACAGCAGGAATATGTCCAGGTCAGAAGAGCCGCGGAGCTGGGTTCCCCTGGCGCTTGACCCGACAGCCACTATCTTGATATCCCTTGGCACTGCCTTCTTCAGCCTCCCGACCAGGTCATTCGAGTACGCGGTAGAAAGCGCAAGTTCCTCGTCGGTTGGTGACACGTCGGCCAGCACCCTGGTCATTATCCCCTTTAGGCTCTCCTCTGTCTTGGAGGTAAAGTTTATCCTGCCGCCCTGCGCATCTGCCATGCGAATCAGCAATAAGATAGATGCTCACAATTAATAAATAGCTTTAATACACTTAGATAGCTCGTGGGCTCGTAGCGTAACGGTAGCGCACCACGTTCGCAACGTGGGGGTTGCGGGTTCAAATCCCGCCGAGTCCACATTTTTTCCAAGCAGGGATTACGGCGGCAAATCCGCAAGCGGGTCTGGATATCATTGGGACAATTGAGTTTATCAGAAGTAGGTATTATTATAATATCCTTCATAAAAGGAAAATATTTAAATATATTGTCCTTTATAATACACATATGGATTCCGCTTTAGTAAAAGACTACATTCTCGAGTGGCTAGGCAAAACGCTTGAAGAAGGCGTAGAGAGAGATTTGATTGTATCCAATATCAGTAGCAGAGCCACCGTAATTGTGGGGCCCAGAAGGGCAGGCAAAACCTATTTTTTATATCAAATAGCCCAAAAAAACAAACGGGAAGACGTCCTGTATCTAAACTTTGAGGATACCAGATTACGTAACCTGCGTTTTACAGAGATTAGAGAAATAATACGGCTATTCGTAGAGCTTACTGGAAAGAAACCAAGAACTCTATTATTGGACGAGATACAGAATATGGACAAATGGGAAATAGCCACAAGAGAACTCCTCGATCTTAAAGAACATACTATATTTATTACTGGATCTTCATCTAAGATGCTTAGCAGAGAGATAGCCACACAGTTAAGGGGCAGAGCACTGATTTACCTGATGCTTCCTTTTAGTTTTTCCGAATATCTAAAAGCTAAAAAAGTAAGCGGAGGCATTGAGATAACGCGGGATAGTGCGGCAAAAATAAGGAACAACCTTAAAGAATATCTGGAATGGGGTGGCTTTCCAGAAGCTGTCATCGAGAATAAAAACAGAGAGCTTATTCTTAAAGAATATTACGACCTTATACTATTCAAAGATATAATTGAAAGAAATTCGATGAAGAATATATCCTTGGCCAGGTTTTTGCTTGAGCAAATGCTGCAAAATTTCTCAAAAGAGATCAGCGTAAATAGTATAATGAAAAAAGCGGAAGGAATAAGCCTAAGCAAAGACACCACATATGAATATGTAGATAAGACACAGGATTCCGTAGCGATTTTCTTTCTTAACCGACTGTCCGCTAAAGCTAAGACAAGAGAGAGTTGGCCCAAAAAAGTATATGCGTGCGATACTGGCTTGACTAAAGCTGTAAAGTTCTCAAGCGATATCGGCAAGCTTATGGAGAATTGTATATTTCTTGAATTGATGCGACAGACGAATAAAATGCCATTCTTGAGGCTCTTCTACTGGAAGGATAGTTCACAGCTGGAAATTGACTTTGTGCTAAAGGAGTCAGACAGAATTAAAACACTCATACAAGTAACACATGCAGTTTCCTTGGAGGAGATAGACAAAAGAGAAATAAATGCATTGCTTCGTGGTGCTGAAGTTTTGAACTGCAAGAAGCTTATAATAATTACGTGGGATTACAAGGACATAATCAAACTTGATAAGAAGAGTATAGAATGCATTCCATTGTGGGAATGGCTTTTAACTAAGAAATGACTAATAAAACTTTTTACGAAAAGCTTTACCAAAAAGTTGGATGCGTAAATCAAACTTTTTTGGAAAGGTTTGGCGAAAACAGCGGGTGCGGTTACAGCTAGAATTGTACCGTGTCCATTTATATTTCTAAATGCAGTATAATCTGTGTGCGAAGACACAGA
>JAJYEJ010000027.1 GCA_021785805.1 Microcaldota archaeon
AACGTTATGGGCTGGACGAAAAGGTTTTATATCTGACGTTCCGTATCTTATCTAGTCAAGAGATTTGCTCTTGCAGTGCCTTTCCATGAAGGTGTTCGAATGGTCTTCCAAACTGCATAAAATACGCGTTTGCGGATTTTAGCGGTAGCCAGATACACCATTCATGTGCTGTTTTTCATTTCCATAAATGCTAGCACAACTTGTATGTGTGCTATACCCTGCTTTCTTCTGCCACGTACCAAAAGGGAGTGATAACGATGGAAAATATCGAAAATAAAAATAATATTGTAATAGAAGCGAAGGACATGACGAAGTCCTTCAAGACATACGAGAGCCATGCCTCCAGGAAGGGTTTCCTGAGTTCCATTAGACGGAGGTATTACATGAAGAAGGCCCTAAAGGGCGTGAGCTTCTCAATAAGGCAGGGAGAGATAGTGGCGCTCCTGGGCGAGAACGGCAGCGGTAAATCCACGGTCATCAAGCTCCTTACCGGGATACTGCATCCAGATTCAGGGGAAGCTAACATCATAGGGTTCACGCCATGGGAGCACAGGCAGGAGCTGGCCGAGAACATAGGTGTGGTGCTAGGGGCGCACAACCAGCTCTGGTGGAACCTTCCGGTGATAGACTCGTTCGAGTTCATGAGGCGCCTCTACGGCGTGCCGAAAAAGGACTACGATAAGCGGATGAGATACTTCGTCGATCTGCTGGACCTGAAAGATGTCTACAAGAGGCAGGTCAGGCAACTCTCGCTGGGAGAGAGGATGAAGTGCAACTTTGTCGCATCAATGCTCCATATGCCGCGGCTGGTGTTCCTGGACGAGCCAACGATAGGCGTAGACCTGCCATCCAGCTTCGCCCTGAGGAATGCGCTCCTGGAACTCAGGGACAAGTACAACATAACGTTCCTGATAGCCACGCATATCATAGAAGACATAAAGATAATGGCAGAGCGCGTCATTATAATGGACCACGGAATGAAGGTGTTCGACGGGCCGAAGGCAGCCGTGACAAAGATGTTCGGAGACAAGAAGCTCGTAGAGATAACGATGAAAGACGGAGCGGAGAGCTACCCTAAAGGAATCGGGAAGCTCATAGAGCGCAAGAACAACCAGTACAGGATAGAGATTGACGCCAGGGGCATAAAGGACAAGAGACTGTCAAGGTTCCTCGCCAGCGGGGATGTCATAAACTACAACATAACCGAGCCGGAATTCGGTGCGGTGCTGCATGAGTTCTACAGTCGCAGGGCTAGGGCTAACGGCATAAGGTCAAGGTCACGCAGATACATCAGATGAGGCGAAAAGATGCACAACAGGACGCTCAGCAAATATTGGCTGCTCTTCGAATACGAGATAAAGCAGCTTACCTCGTACCGCATGGACGCAGTGATGACGATAGTCACCACACTCCTGTACCCGCTTGCACTTGTCATAATGTGGACAGCTGTGTATACCTTCGGCGGTTACGACAGCATAAGCGGATTCAGCCTGAATGGCCTGATCGCGTATCTGTTCATATTGAGCGCCATTAACACGCTGGTGTGGTCCTCGGAGATAGCATGGATGATCCAGTGGGACGTCAAGACAGGAGATATCGCCATGTTTCTGACAAGGCCAGTGAGCTACATAAAGGGAATGGTGGTGGACTCCCTGTCGGAGACGCTGTTCTACTTCACCGTCGCAGGAATACCACTGATAGCGATAGTCATACTGGTGACCGGCATGCACGTAACGCTGTACACCATACTGCTCTTTGCGATAGCGATCTCGCTCACCTTCCTGATCGGCGCGTTGATGTCAACGATACTGGGGGCGCTCTCCGCCTTCATTACTGATATAAGCGGGATAATAAGCACGTACAGTTGGGCCGTCGCGCTGGTTGGAGGAGGGGTTTTTCCGTTATCGATGTTTCCGAGCAGTGTGCAAGGCATCCTCCTTGCGCTTCCGTTCCAGTTCCTGTTCTATGTCCCTGACGGGATAATAACGGGGAACATAAGCCTTGCTATGGCATGGGGCACGCTGGCTCTCGGCATAGTGTGGGCAGGTATACTAACGGTCATAGCTGTGCTGTTATGGGGGTCGGCGAAGAAGCGGCTTGACGCGGTAGGTGTATGAAATGAACGCGACGAAAAACAAGACAGTAAGGAATCTCTACATGTTCATGGTCAACCAAGCCTATTCGTGGAAGGAGGTCCTCGCATATAGGCAACAGTTCATCTCATACCTGTTCTATGCTATGCTGGCGCCCCTGACCACGCTGGTGTTCGTGTCAGTGATATACGGCGTGTCGAACGGCATAGCCGGCTGGAGTTACTACCAGTTGCTCCTGCTCTCATCCACAGGCACTCTTGTGTCGTCCGCGGTGTCCTACCTGATAAACGTGCGAGACACGTTCGAGCAGCTGTTGAGGGGTGGCATAGATGTGTTCCTCACCAAACCATATCCTGTCATACTGGTGATATTCAGCAGAGGGACGAAATTCACCCTTGCATCCATATTGGGCAGCGTGGCGGTGATAGGATACGCGATGTCCAACATAACGGTAACCCCGCTTTCGGTTATCGAATACGTGTTAATGGTGGCCATCGGAAGCATAACCATGGCGATGTTCATACTTGCGATGGTGCTGACGTGGTATAAACGCTTCATGAATGGGAATTGGCTCAAGTCATTCAGTGACCTGATATTCAACTTCGGTGGCATGCCGCTGGGCATATATGGGTTAGTCGGCACAATCCTGTTCACCGTAATGATACCGGTAGGCATAGCTGTGTACTACCCGGCAGAGCTCCTGATAGGGAGGCTAGGGAGTAGCGAATTCGCGCTTTTCGTGATGCTGGCGCTGGTATTCTTGTACGCCCTTAACAAGTACATAGGCAGGCAGCTCAATAGCTACAACAGCGCAGCGGGTTGACTCTGACTAAAGAGGCCGCATGTTGGCATATGCGTTCACCAGGAACGCCGCCTCCTTCTCGTCGCTGAGTCTCCCCTCTATCCGCTCCACGACCTCGCTCTTCGACAGGTTCTTCGTGCAGACGAGTATGGTGTTCCCGAGCGCCAGAGGGGTTATCGCGTAGACCTCGAACCTGCCCCTAAGCGCACTTACGCACTCATTCAGCTGGGCCTTGCTTATTATGTTGATGACGAGAAGACCGGAATCGCCAAGGGCCTCAAAGGCATCGTCGACAAAGGGCTTGCCAAGGAACACCTTAGGCACAAGAAGGCCGACGAACGCATCCAGCACTATGAGGTCGTAAGCGGATTTCCTCCCTTTCATGAAGGTTGCGCCATCACCGACTACGATGTTGCAGCTTACGCTGCCGAGGAAGTGGCGCTTTGCAAGATCGGCTACGCCCTTGTTCACCTCAACCACATCAAGGGTCCTCGGCCTGGACCACCTGTCCATCTGGATGGCTACCGTGCCACCCCCAAGCCCTATCATCAGCACACGCGCTCCTTTCCTAAATGCGGCGGAGGCGCTCAGGTAGTCCCAATACGAATGAGTAAACAGCCGGGCCCTGTTGAAGGTCGTGTACACCGAAGAGAGGCCTGAGCGCATCTGTAGGAGCGAGCCCCTCTCCACCACTATGAAGCCATCTTTCTCATCGACGAAGTTCCATCCGGAGAGGCCAAGCCACAGCTTACTCAACGAGTCCATCGAAACACGTCATTTAAGGAAAGCATATCCGAGAGTCAGATATATCAGCTTAGCGGCGAGGAAGTTAGGCGCGACCATGCCGGCTATCGGAGAGAGTTCAGTGAAATCTGCGCCGATCAGGTTCCGTTTCGCCAGCACTCCCTTCAATATCTGCGTAAGCTCGTAGAACCTAAGGCCATCGGGCTCCGGAGTGCCGGTGGACGGCATCTCAGATGGATCAAGGACATCAAGGTCAACGGTCAGGTAGACATTCTTCTTACAGTGCTTCAGTATATTATCCACTATCTCCTTGGTCGCCATCCTGTGCATGTCCTTCCTGTAGAGTATATCCCTGTCAATCTTATTTGCGCTCCTCTCATCGACGCTCCTCACCCCTACGCTGTAGCAGCTGCCCGTGACCTCGCGCGCCCTTGCCATGACGCAGGCGTGGCAATACTTGCTCCCCATCAGGGTGTCATAATTGTCCGTGTGTGCGTCGAACTGCAAGACGGTGAAGTCCTTATGGCGCTTGCCTATCGCGCGTATGCTGCCGATAGCTATGCTATGGTCACCTCCCAGAAGCAGTGGCACCTTGGAATCCTCCAAAATCAGGCTTACTTCCTTCTCTACGCTTTTTGCCATATCCTCAGGGGAGTTCAGGTCTGGGGAAAGCTCTTCAAGCGTGTGTATGCCTATCCCTGTCGCGTCATTCTCCAGCTCCTCGCTGTAGAGCTCAATGCTCCTGCTCGCGTCTATTATCGCATGCGGGCCATCCCTCGCCCCCGGCTTGTATGTCGTAGCGGAGTCATAAGGGACCGGAAGTACGACTACCTTGGCATTCTCGTATCCAGGGTCATCGACGCCGAACAGGTTGTAAGGAGGCATCGAGTTTAGCACTCTTATCGTATCACCAAAAGCAAGCATTCTGATTGGAAAGGATATCTATAAATAAGGTTAAGCCTTCGGATTCCTCCTCATGGGGCGTTAGCCCTCATGGCGGTGGATTCAGCCACTAAGCCCGTATCTCTTCTTTGTGGAGTCCACGAACTCCTTGTAGAGCTTAGGGTCATACAATGATGCGGTGTCTACGAGAGAGATGAGCTGCTGCGCGATCGCAGAGTGTATTGATGGCTTTATTGGGCATGGGTGCACCTCGACATTCCTGTACAGCACTCCGGTTACCCCTATCCACTTGCCCATCGTCTCCGTGTGGTTCTTCTTGGAGTAATGGGTAGAGATGAAGTTAAGCGCATCCTTCTCTATCTCCTTCCTGTTCATGCCGAACCAGTAATGCATTATGAACCACATCACCTTCACCGCGATGACGGAGTCGCAGAACACCGTTACGTCATCGTTCTTCTTAAGCTTCAGGATCGGCTTGGTGTTCCTTACGCACTGTGAAGCGGTTATCGACCTCTCCTCCGTGAGGAGCTTTATCCGCTTGTTCAGCTTGGGCGCAAGATACCTCACTATCGAAGACGCTTCGGAATATCTCGAAGCGGGGCTGGTATGCCCTCCGGATATGATGGCCCTGTCGACCTTGTTCGTGTTCGCGAAATCCGCAAATTCATCCACGTACTTTTTATAATCCCTCATCTTCGCATCAAAAGTCCCATTCCCGATAAGAATAGCGGTTTTTGTCATATCGACACCACACTAAAGTGTGCAAATATACTATCGAAAGGCACCTATAAATATCCTATGTTAAATCCGCCAAATCCCACCATGTGCCTACAGCTGCCTTAATGCATCTATGGGCTCAAGTTTCGATGCCCTCCAGGCGGGATAGACTCCGGCCATAAGGCTCACCAATACGGCTACCAAAAGCGCTACTGCTATGGTTTCAACGCTGAAGACCGGCTGTATGGAAGGAGCTGCGCTGGAACCTGAGCTGGACGAGGAGGTAAACACGAAGTCTCCGCCTCCTCCCCCTCCAAGGCCGCCTCCTGCGGCATGCGATGAATTGGCCGGTGCCGAAGAAGAGGCAGAGACCGCCGCTGTGAGCGCATACGGCCCGGCCAAGCCCGCGCCTATCCCTATCGCCCCGCCGATAAGCCCTATCAGCAGCGCCTGAACGATGAAGACTGAGAGTATGTCCCTGTCTCTGAAGCCGACAGACTTCATGATCCCTATCTCATGGGTCCTCTCATAGACGGCTATAAGCATTATGTTCATTATCCCTATGGCTGCCACCACAAGCGAAATGCCGGCGATAAGGATAAGGAAGGTGCTGATGGTGCCTATTATCTGCTTTGCAGTCTGTGCAATCTGCTGAGTATCGAAGACCCTTGCCCTGCTTCCATATATGTCGGTCAGCAGCGTGGCAAGCTGCGAGACCGTGCTGGTGTTCGTGGCCTTCACAAGGATTATGTTGAAGGAGGGTTTCCCAAGAAGGGTCTCAGCTGCAGGAAGGGACATCACGACTCCGGTGTCTACCGGGATTATCGAAGAGCCGTAAGGTTGCAGTATCCCTATTATAGGTATAGTGTAGCTTCCGCCGTTCTTCCCCAGCACCTTTACGGTCACCGGTTGGCCGACGAATACGCTCTGCTTTCCTGAGGCTGAGGTAGGGAAAGCAACACTGTACCCTGTAAGTGCGGATGGGGCTACCGAATCCTGATAGAGCGTGCCTTGATATATCCTTATGTCGCTCAGCAGCTGCTGCAATCCCTGTGGCGATATCCCTATCAGGGTAGCAGAAACGTTCTGGTTGTTGGAAAGCACATAGACGGAACCGTCCAGTATTGGTATGGTGGTATTCACATCAGGGAGTGAACTTATCTGTGAAGTGTCAGCAGAGGTGAATCCGGAGCTTGACGTGGAAGACAGTATTATGGTTGTCGGTCCGAGGGAGGAGAGTTCATTAGAGATTGTGGCGCTGATGCCCTCCGTTAGGGAGATCAGGGCAACTATGGCAGCCACTCCTATCACCACCATGACTACTGTGAGCGCCGTCCTGACCTTCTTCTCCGCAAGGTCATGGTAGCTTAGCCTTAGGATATCCTCCGCATTCATCTGGAGCGCCTTCTCCTCTCCTTATAGTATAGGTAAGCAAGTACGACCACTGCTATGATGAGCAGCAGGGTCAAGACACCGGAGCCGCCACTCCTTCTGGTGTATGTCCCGGCTCCGGATGTGGAGTTCAGCGAGCTGTATCCTATAGTTACTGTAACGTTTGTTGTGATGTTCTCGCTCTGCCTAAGCGCATTAAGGTAGTTTATCCTTACGGGTATCACGTATTTTCCCGGCTTTGTGGAGTTGGAGCCCTGGAGCGTAAGCGTTACGGGCGCCTGGCTGTCGGCTGCGATGTCCCCTATGAATGCACTGCTTGCACCGAAGGACGTGAAGCCTTCAGGCGCAAGAGCGGTCGCCGTGACCGCAGAAGCTCCAGATGTGCCTATATTCGTCAGCACGAATGAGATAGAGAATATTCCGCCAGGCGCAGGAGCAGTGGGGGATACCGTCTCGCTGCTAGGTGTAAGGCCTATTATACCGCTTGAAAGCACAACAGTGCTGTAATCGATCTGTTTCAGGCTGTTGTTGAGGAAGAACTCAGTGGAGTAGTTCACAGGGAAGGTTTGTGACGCATTCCTGTAGACAAAGACGCTCACATTGGCAGATACGGAGGAATGCGGCGCAACGGATCGGATCTGGAGCGGTTGGGCGCTGAGCACAGTCCCATCGGTGGAAGGGATGCTGAACTCTGTCGACAAGAGGCTAAGCGGACTGCCTCCTGTATTGGTGAAGTTGACATAGATGTTTTCCTCCTTTCCGGATACGAGGGAGGATGGGGAAAGGCGCACGGAGAGCGGCATGGGGCAGGACTGGACGCCGAATGTCAGGTTCATAATCTGGCTGTTCGTGTAAATGGAATCGAAGTAATAGTTGATGTTGAAGCCTGCGGAGACCACAGAAGAGGCATTCCCCGCTACGAAGACAGGCACCGTAAATGTTACGGAGTTGGCAGGGTTGACGGTCCCAACCTGGGCTGTGCTGTTCTCAATCGCAAAAAGGTCCTTGGTATTGGCTATCGTCGCTTCAACGCTCTGGAGCGAAGGGCCATTTGGGTTCGTACTTCCCAAGCTTACAACCCCTGTGTTGGTCAGCGTTAACGGGATATAGTTAACGGTGCCCTTGCAGAGGTTCACCATGGTTGACGTTATATAGAAGTTCGGTGGGTTCGGATATGTACCGCCACTGACGGCCGCCGATGCGACAGGCGCAATAACCAGCAGGATAGGCAGCAATGCCAATATTCTTGTTCTCGTGTTCATGATAATACCTCTTCTCTCTCGATTTTTCCATCCCTGATGTGTATGACTCTATTGCAATGCTTCGTAAGGGCAAGGTTGTGCGTAACCATGATTATAGTGACCCCTCTCTCCTTGCATATCTTGACAAGCAACTTTATTACGTCATCGCTTGAACGTGTGTCAAGGTTACCCGTAGGTTCGTCCGCAAGTATGAGGACAGGGTCGTTGATGAGCGCGCGTGCGAGGGCTACGCGCTGCTGTTCGCCTCCGCTTAGGTTGGTGGCCTTCTGCTGAAGCCTGTGGCCAAGTCCAAGTCCGGAGAGAAGCTCATCGGCCTTTTTCCGCCTGTCGGAGCTGTGGGCATTGGTTACGAGCAGAGGAAGCTCAACATTCTCCTCAGCATTCATCCCAGTTATCAGATTAAAAGCTTGGAAGACGAAACCGAGCTTCTTGTTCCTGAAGGAAGCTAGGTCATTACCATTCATCTTGGAGATTGGAAGGCCATCAATATAAATCTCTCCGCTTGTGGGTTTGTCTATTGTCCCGAGAAGATTCATGAGCGTGGACTTGCCGCTTCCGGAAGGGCCGACGATGGCGGCAAACTCGCCACGCTTAAGAGAAAAAGATACCTTATCGAGCGCCTTTACCTGCATGTCTCCGGTCTTATAGATCTTGCTGATATCGCGTACCCTTACCGCAAATTCATCCATATGCGTCTTATGGTCCTTCGTCTTCGCGTCGGAAGTCCCACTCCCGATAAGGATAGCGGTTTTTGTCATATTAACCCACCACACTAAAATATGCGGATACACTATCAGAAGGCACCTATAAAATAACATGTGTTAAATCTGCCAAATCCCACCATGTACCTATAGCTCCTCAATCTCCATATGGATCAAAGCCCGGGTGCCACTAAATAAGGATCTATTTTTTATTCCGTACAGCAGCTCAGATTATGCAGGTCAGTGTAGAATGATTGTGCGGCAAGCTTGAACCCCTCACTAAGCGTCGGGAAGATGTGCACCGTGTCTATAATGTCGTCTATCGTCAGTCCGAATTTCACAGCAAGAACGCCCTCATGTATAAGGTCTGCCGCGTGCGGCGCAAGCATATGGACCCCAAGTATCTTTTTCGTTTTGTTGTCTATCACTATCTTTATCACTCCTCTTGTGTCGCCGATTATCGCGGCTTTGGCGACCAATTCTAACTTTACCGGGCTGCAGCTGCATCTCACCCCGCTTTTTATGACCTGCTCTTCAGTCAATCCGACCATTGCGGCCTCCGGATAAGTGAATATGGCGCTCGGGACCTCTTTTATGTTTATCTCTCTTTCGGCTTTCTCGAAGATGTTCGAGGTTGCGACATTGCCCTCCTTTGCGGCGAGTGTTTCCAGCATAGGCTCACCTGTGACATCTCCTGCGGCGTAGATGTTATCCGATGTGGTCTTAAGCCTCCTGTCCACCTTTACAAAATTCCTCTCGTTCAATTGGACGCCGGCAGCATTCAAGTTTAGGCTTCCAACATTTGCGCTTCTCCCAGTCGCGAATAACACCTCGTTGGCTTCAAACGTCGTCTCCTTTCCGTCCACTTGCGCAGTTATCTCCTTAAGCGTGTTTCCCGTGCTGATGCTGACCGGCGTTGCGTTTGTCACTATCCTGACTCCGCTCTCAGTAAGATATTTCGCAAGATATTCGCCTATCTCAGGCTCCCAGTTCGGAATCACCCTAGGGCTCCTCTGCAACAGGGTAACCTTGACCCCAAAGTCGGCAAACAGCTGTGCAAACTCCAATCCGAGCGCCCTTCCGCCCACTACTATGAGGGAATCTGGTAACTTCTTTAGCGACAGGGCTTCCTCATTCGTGAGGTATTTCGCTTTTTCTATCCCTTTAATTACAGGAACGGACGCCTTTGCCCCAGTTGCGATAAGGACATTCTTGGCACCCACATCCTTCGCACCTGCCTTTATTATGTTCCTGCTCACAAAAGAGCCTGTTTCGTTTAGATATGTGACATTCTCCAAGTTCTCAAGCACACTCCTATATTTTTCATCCCTGAGATCACTTACGAGCCTGTCTTTTTCTTCTGCGATATCCTTATAGTTGAGCTTAACCTGCCTGTAATCAACACCAGAGAACCTCTCTTTTCGGTTCTCTGCCACGAAGGTGCCTACTGTTATCAGCCTCTTACTTGGCACGCAGCCGACATTTATGCATGTTCCTCCCAGAATAGTGCCCTTTGTTGCGTTCTTGCCAATCATCACCGTCTTTATCCCTAGGCTGTTTGCTTTTATCGCTGCTGCGAACGCAGCAGAGCCCTGACCCAGTATCGCGTATTTGAATTCTTCTATTTAATCACCTTTGAAATGTACTCCCTGTCTGCGATGTCACAGGATATGATGTCATCCCTGTACTCCTCGATGTGCCTTATCACGTTATCGATTATCGGTTTTACCCCCGGGTTTATGCTGTAAATCCTGGATTTACCCTCTTTCTTGACGCTCACGAAGCCGCAATTCAGGAGGCAGGATAAGTGGTGAGAGACATTGCTCTGCTCCAAGCCGGTGGCATCTGTTATCTCGCCTACGTTCAAATCTTTCTCTACAAGCCTGGCGAGTATACTGAACCTGCTGTAGTCGCCTATGGCAAAAAAGAACGTTTTCACTTCTAACTTGTCCATATGATCACTACGCGAAAGCATTTACTGCCTGCTCGAGCTGACCTGCGGTTGACGCTGGCGCACCATTTATGTACAACACGGTCCCATTGCTGGATATCAGGTAATATATATCCAAATAACCCTTCGGGTCGTATTCTGCTGTCATGTTGTACCCGGCATACGCCGGTATAACTGTGCCGTTCGAATATGCACTCGGTGCATATGAGTAGACAAAGTTGTTAATCGATGGCCCGCTGTAACCCAGGTCCTTATAGAGTTCCAACTCTATTATTTTTACGCCATGCTGTCTGAAGAACTGATAGTTCGAGTTAAGGGCCTGGTTTCCCTGTGCGCATGTTGAGCACCACGTCGCCACGAACCATAAAAGTACAGGGTGCCCTCTGTATGAGGACAGATTTGTTTCTGAACTGTTTCCCAGGAAAAAACCATAGTCCGGTGCAAGAGAGCCTACTGTAACATTGCCTGCCGTGGTGCTGTTGCTTCCGCTGCCGTTCATATTTCCGTACAACAGCGCAACCGCTATGCTGGCTATCACAATGGCCAACACCGTTACAAGTTTTTTATTGTTTACCATTCTTGTTCACCTTACGAATACAACATCTGGCTATCCTTCTTGAGGCAAGAAAGACGCTTAGCAAAAGCAACACTATCGAGACAGCAATGAAGAGCGGCTCGTATGTTGCAAAGGGACCCTGTAGCGCGCCGGTCGCCCCTATTATAGTTGTCGTAGAGGCGCCGAATGCCGCCAACATAGTAGGTATTACCGGTGTGCAGCACAGGCTGACTGGAGCTATGCTGGCTACGATAGCGCTTAGGCCTACCTTCGCCCCTGCGGCTGCCCCATTCAAGGCTGAAAAAGTGCTCAGGACTATAGAAAGTGAAAGCAGCAGGCTGATCGATAAGGAAGCGGCTAAAGCATATGCATCGAGACCGAGAGCTATCTTCGGGGTACCTAAGTTTAGGGTCGAACCCGCTAAAAGATACGAATAGATGGCTAATGATATTAGAGAAACTGCAATGAACGCAAGCAGGTATCTCCTAATTTTTAGAACTGACAATATCGTACCTATCTCTCCAGAAGACTTATGCATAACATATGAATGACCATTCATATATTTAAATATTTGTCTTTTGTTATTTTTAGCAGTATCGACCATGTAAACTAGATAGCGGCTGAAGCGGTCGCTGCGAGCGAGCCGGGAGGCGATAGCTGCTGGGCGAGTCGGGCAGCGGGAACCGCCGAGGTGCCGATTCTGATTATCACTATATTGCAAGTAGAGTTATAATTTAACCTTACTAAATCATAACTAGAATTTAGATTTAGTAGAAAGGTATAAATATGTTGCTTTACATTAAACAATCATGTACATAGAACGGGAGATAACCGAGGCTTTCCTGTCAGCATCAAAACTGAACAACGTAGTAGTGATAGTAGGACCCAGACAATCAGGTAAGACTACTTTCCTTAAGGCACAGTCAAAGAATACCAAGGAGAACTACCTGAGCTTTGATGATCCAGATGTAAAAGAGCTTTTTGATGCTGATATCAAAAGATTCGAAAACCAGTATTTGTCTGGTGATAATGTTGTGGTATTGGATGAAATACAGTATGGAAAGGAGCCAGGTAGCAAGCTGAAATATCTTGCGGATAAAGGGAAAAAACTCTGGGTGACCTCATCTTCGCAAGTAGCCCTTGGCAAGGAGGTGCTTGGGTGGCTTGTTGGCAGAGCATCAGTATTGGCTCTCTATCCGTTTTCAATTAATGAGGTGCTGAAGGCAGAAGGCCAGAAAGAAGTTACTCCCAGTATTCTTAACAGGATGATAGAGAGACATATTGTATACGGCGGATACCCGAAGGTTGTGCTGGAAAAGGATATTTCCAGCAAGGAAGCGATACTCAAAGACCTTTACCAACTTATGATACTCAAGGATGTCGCCCGCACTTTCAACATAGAAGACGGGGCTGGGCTTGAAAGGCTTGCACAATATCTTTCCCACAATGTCGGAAACCTGATATCGTATGAAGCTCTATCCCGCAATCTGGGGTTATCTTCGCTTTCAGTAAAGAAATACATGAATGCGATGGAGAAAAGCTACCTGATAGCCAGAGTTCCATCTTTCTATAAGAACAAGCTAAAGGAGATAGTAAAGCAGCACAAATTATATTTTATAGATACAGGGATGCGTAGTGCTGTAGCGAACTCTTTCTACATCTCGCCAGAGACCAAGGGAAAATTGTTTGAAAATTACGTATTTTCGGAGCTGGTCAAGGCGGGCGAGGATGTGAGATATTGGCGATCGAAGACCAATGCAGAAGTGGATTTTATCGTGCAAAGGC
>JAJYEJ010000028.1:0-3927 GCA_021785805.1 Microcaldota archaeon
TTAGATTTTCGATATCATCTAAGCGTTCAGTTTCAGCTGATTACTAAACCTATAGCTGGCAGACCACCAGGCATATTCAATGAATGGATTTGGCTGTTGGTGGATGTATTATAAGCGTATAAGATATCGGTGCCATAATCTGAAAGCACGAGAGTATTTCCATTCGGTGTTATAGCAGTAACTACTATGTCACTGAAGCCGCCTACAGTTTTTATCAATACGTCATTTGTAGTTGACGACACATCATATTGGGTACTCAGTCCACTGTATACGTATTTCGAATCTGGAGAAAAGGCGATATTCTGGCCAAGACCCCCGAACAGATAGACGCTACCGCTGTTCAATACCAGAAAATTGGATGGCACTATATCAAGTCCCTGTGGTCCTGCACGTGTTCCGACGTAAAGGTGCTGGTCGTTTGGAGTGACCTCAAGTTCCTCTGGTTGGTTGAGAGTGGTAGTCACAGTATTTACAATCGTGTCATCCGATAGCTGTATCTTTGAGATGTAAAAAGGGCTTGTGTAGCCTCCCCCAACATAGATGTAATCTCCATTCGTGTCTGCAGCGACACAAGTGGGATAGTCCGCTGATATTGTACTAACTATAGTATGGGTTGCTGTAGAAACTACATATACTGAATTTGCGTTGGATGCAGAGGCTACGTACAAATCCGCACCGTTTGGTGAGATGGCTAAATTCCCACCTTGACCGATCTGGGAAGGAAACGTTAGTTGATTCGTTACTGCAGAAGTCGAAGTCGATATAGTGTACAATGTATTGTCTCCATTACTACTTACGGCATATACATAGGCGTAATTTGGCGATATTACTAGATGATATGGTGCTGCATTTATGCCATCATGGGTCAAGCTTATCGTGCCGATTATCTGCATATTTGCGGTATCTACGACATATAGATGCCCCTGTGATGTCGCGGCATATATGAGCGGTGTAGGTGCAGCGCCAGAAACGGTTGCGGTTAATCTTACCGTAGCAAATCTCGCTATCAGGTCGCTCTGTCCAGCCTGGTCGTATTCCACCCAGAGGTAACCCGAGTAAGGCGTCCCGATCGTTGCGCTGGACGAGAGAGGGCACGAGACGCTTACGCTCTCCTCCTGTCCGGGTTCAATGTTAGAGGACCCTGACGATGCGAAGGACGAGGGCGCAGTGGTCGTGTTGGTGCAGGCGAAGCCTACTATGGTGACATTGGGTCCTTGGTAGCCGTAAGTGAGGGAAAGCGTACCGTCAGTAGCCAGGAGCGGATTGCCGCAGAGGTATCCCGGAGCCGCTATGCATGTACCTCCCAGGAAGTTCGCTCCGTTGAAGATGCCGAGGCTGTAGAGCGCACCCAGGACCACAGCTATGATGAGGATGGCCCACCCATAGGTCATGAGGTACTCCATCGCGGACTGGGCATTAAATCGCCCAATGCGGAATCGCTTTGGCATAAGACAGGTAACACAATCCGCATTTAAAAACATTCTGCCCCTTTGCGGAAAGGGAGGGCATTACCTCAGGTGCAGGATGCGCATCAGTGCGTTTATCTTCCCGCCGCGTCCATCTCCAGCCTGTATCCCTATGCCCCGACCACGCCCTCCGACTGTGACGGCATAATGGTTCGCTATTCTCCTTACAGCTGAGCTGAATCTTCCGTTCCTTTTCAGCTCCACCGCCGCCCTCTGTTCGTATATGCTGAGCGGTACAAGCTCGTCTTCCGGGATCACCCCGAGCACCCTTGTGCTTACCGCATCCTCTATATCATCCTTGCTCAGCTCGTAGGGCCTGTGCCTCGCCATGTTCACGACCACCGAATTCTTGAGATGGGCCTTGTCATACCTGTTCACCATCCTTATCGCGTTTATGCATGACGGGTTGTCCGGAGTCACTATTATCAATGCCTCGTTGTAGAACTTCAGCACGTCAGCGTACGCGATTCCGGGCTGGGTATCCGTGACGATGAAGTCATAGTCCGTCCTCTTCAGTTTCTCCAGCCATGCGTCCAGGTCGCGGTTGCTAAGGCGCGGGACGTTGACCGAAAGCTTTCCAGGAACGACATCTATTCCGTTTGCGGTATGCACCACAGACTCATTGACGCTCTTCCTTCCATGTATCGAATCAACGAGCCATATGTCGTGCGGGTCTAAGCCCAGATAAGTGCTCACGGCAGGGTTGACAAAATCTGAATCTATCAGTATTACCTTGTATCCGAGCTCCCTGAGCGCTACGCTGAAGTTGACCGCGAAGGTGGTCTTCCCTACGCCTCCCTTCTGCGAGGATATCCTTATGCTGTATGGGGTAGCCATCTAATCACCGGTCTTGCTATCCTTGTCCGCTATCGCCTTAGCCCTTTCGGCTACTATCTTGGCCAACGCGATAATGCCCCTGGAGAAGCCTGACCTGGACTTTAGCAGGACTGCAGGTATCCTCTCCCCTATGCTCATCGGTATCGACTCGTCGAAAGGCAGCATGGCTATGGCCTTCTTGCCGTAAGCCTCGCGTATCTCCTTCGGGCTTATGCTGTACCTCCTTTTCCTGTCCATGTTGATTACGAGTTCGTGGGCCACATTGGCGTTGTCGAACATCATAGCGGTCTTTATCGCCGCTGTCGAGGCTGTGGTGTCTGGAGTCGTGATGATCAGCGCCATCATCTTTCCGAGCCTCGTGAACTTATTGAATATCGATATAGGGAACGATCCAGGGGGCGTGTCCACGACTATGAAGTCATAGCGGCTCCTCAGGAGTATGTTGAAGAGCCTTACCGCGTAGACCAGCTTCGGTATCGCGACCGAGCCCTCCAGTTCGCACGACAGCACATGCAGACCGGTGGGCGCATGGACCGATATCGCCCTGCTTGCCGTGATCTTCCCCGCGGCTAGCGCCAACAGCCCTGCATCGGTATCCTCGAGCCCCAGATGGACCCCTATGTTCGGATCGGTGAAATCCGTGTCCAAGAGGAGCACGTTGTATCCCAACAGCTTGAGCGCTACCGCTATATTGACCGATATGGTAGTCTTCCCTACCCCTCCCTTATGCGAGGCCACTATGACCCCAAACGGTACCTTACCCATCGAAATCATCAACGCGTCTCTTTTCCCTCTTCAGCCTCTCCCTCACAGCAACCAGCTTCGCCGCTCTCGACCTGTCATATCTGGGCACGTTGGCGAACCTCTTCATCGCAATACTAGCTGAAACGAGCATCACGAATGTGCCAATGAAGAAATACAGGAAGATTATGGGCTTCGTGGAGAGCATCCCGGATGCATTCTGCGCCTGCGGCGAGGTGCCGCTCGACGTGTTGTATCTTAGCGGCAGCACCTGTACCGTCATGTTGTAGCTGGCGTTGACAAGGGGGCCGAACACCCTGAGCGTCACGTAGTATGTGCCCTCATGCCCTGCCTGTATATCGAACACCCTGTTGATAGACGAATCCGGTGTGGCATTGACGGTCTGGTAATTATTAAGCACTGTTATCTGCTGCGGAGGCAGCAACTCGAAGGTCACCGGAGATGATGCGCTTCCTGTGTATAGCAGATTGACACTCACATTCCCGCCCTGGTTCGCATATAATGTCGGGGCATACAGTCCCAACAGCACGAGTTGCGCGGATTTCTGTGCAGACAAAGCCGCAAACGATACCGGCGCATCCTGGAGGTACTGCGGGTTTGTGACGTTGTCTACGGTATAGTAGACATACGCTCCGGCCTGGGACTTGAGCTGCGGCACCGTCCACGTCAGCGTATAGCCGCCTGCGGAGGTGACGACAGTGCCTACCCCGCCTCCGGAAAGCGAGATGTCGTTCGCATCGGGCGCAACGGACAACGGCAGCACGATAACCACACTTGAATCATTGACAGTGTAATTGTAAGGGTTCCTGATAAACGCACGGCACGATGCCTGGTCCAGCGCGCTCGAGTAGCTTATCGCGAC
>JAJYEJ010000028.1:4027-12766 GCA_021785805.1 Microcaldota archaeon
CTGGTCGAATACGTCAAGAACCATGTGCATGTTGCCCGACGCCAGGTCGCCGGTATTCTTTATCTTCTGCCTTATGGTCACCGGCGAACCCGCTACCACCTGGGATGGGGATACCGCGAAGGTCTGCACCACTATGTTTGCCGGAGTGAGCACAAGGAGCGTATTGGTGGTGGAGTTGGAATACGAGTAGGATTCCGTGAGGGAAAGGTTTGCATCCGATGTGCCCTTTCCGAGCGTTGAGGCCGGCACAGACACGGAGTTGACGGTCTGGGTGCCTGTGATATTATAGACCGTTATCCGTGCCTGGTAGGTCAGAGCTCTTGTGCTCGCGTTAGTGATATTGAGATATCCTGTCAGGGACGGTATCGTGCACGGCACCAAGGCCTTGACTGCGTAGTCTATCACCGCGTTTGATGGTATGACGTAATAGGAGCTGGCAGGCGCGACCGATATCCTCATGGGACAGGTCACCATGACGTTGGCGGTTATCGTGTGCTGGGACTGCGCTGTTGCATAGCCAAAGGAGAGCGATAACATCGTAAAGGCAAGAATGGCATATGCGATAACGGTATGCTGTCCATGGCGCATCCTGCCCTTGCTACCGTCCACTCGCCTATACATAGTTATCTATCTACGGGAAAATGTATTAATGTTACGCACTATCTATCCTCCAGATTCGGATAAAAAGTCGGGGAAATTCCGGTCGAAGGCTTCAGGCTGCAGCCTTCTCTTCCGCTGCCTCCGGCGCCTTCTCCTCCGCATGCTCCAGATGGCTTATGTTCTTCATGCTCTGCGCCCCGAGCAGAGCCCTGTACGTCGCGTAAAGTACGTTGTACTTGGTCCTTGTCCTTCCTCTCGAGAATGTCCAAAGGTCCTTGACCCCCGCGAGCTCCAGCATCTTTCTTATCGGCTCGCTCGCCACTACCCCGAGCCCTCTCGGCGCCGGCTTTAATATCACCTCCACGGATCCGCACTTGCCCTTGGATGTCATCGGGAGCGAGTGCGTCGATCCGCATGCGCATTGCCAGGACCCGCATCCCATGATCACAGGCACTATGTTTATCTTGGCGGACTTTGTGGCGCTGTCTATCGCCGCCCTTACCTCTACGTCCTTCCCGGCGCCTATTCCGACATGGCCCCTTCCATCACCTACGACGACCACCGCCCTGAACTTCTGCTTCCTGTTGTTTTTGGTCATCCTCTGGACGCTGGTGATCTCTATGACTTCGCTCTTGAGGTCCGGTATGAGCGCATCTATTATCTCGGTCTCCTCTATGCGCTTGCCCTCATGGAATATCTGCTCTATCGAGGTTATCTCATGCGCCTTTACCTTCTTGCCTACGCTGGTCCTTGGCATCCACTGCGCCGCATCGAATGCCTTCTTCTCCTCTTCCCTTCTGCGTTGATAATATGCCAAGCAATCACTCGCTCATAATCCTCTTCTTAACGTTCTCGAACAGCTCATGGAGCTTTGCCGGATCTACCTTCATCTCCGCGTAGCCCTGGAATGCCTTTGTGGCCCCCTGCTCCTTGAGCTTTCCTGCATAACTGCTGATGTGCGTCCCTGAAATCCTCTTGGCATCGAACTCTATGCTGTTCGATATCTTCATGCCGCCGTCTACCGCTCCCTTCGCAGCGGCGAACACGACAGAGGATTTCAGCGGTATGTTGAGCCCGATGTCAAGCACAAAGCCATCGCTCTTAAGGCTCTTGGCCTTCTTTGCGAGGATGAGCCCCGTGAGGTAAGCGGTAGGTATGTTGCTTCTCGGATACCACTGGAACTTCTGCAGCTCCTTGGAGTTTGCGCTTGCCAGGATCCTGTCTCCTGCCGGGAGGTATTCCGCCACCTGCATGGATATGCTCCTGTTGCTCCTCCTCACTATCACTCTAGGGAGTTCGCTCTTGAGCAGTGCTATGCGCTTCTTGTAGTTGGTCAATGACTCCTTCCTTCTCCTTCTTATCATTCGCATCGCAATCACTCGCTTCATATGTGCCTTAACTCCTTTACCCTCTCATCAGTAAGTTCAACGCCCCTGCTCTTCATGTGCCCGAGCAGGGATGCCTTGTTCGGGAATACGCCTCCCTTCACGAGCTTGTAGAACTCCCTGAACATGTCGTTCGTAAGCGCCTTTTCATCCTTTAATCTCTGCAGTATCCTTCTTTGCCCTCTTATCTTCCGTTTATATTCCACGGTGCCCCTTGCCTTCCTCGTGCCGTGCTTCTTTCCAGGGCCTCTCCTCCTCCCCTTCCGCCTCTTTTCACGTATCTCCTTCGCGTGCAGGCTCAAGTTCTCCTTCTCCTTCTGCGCATAGATCGACCCGTTCTTTATGAGCGCTCTCACGTCCTCCCTGGTTATCGCCTTCGCTGTCTCTGCAGTTGCGCTAGGCTGCACCCTTATGCTGCTTACCCCTCTTCCCAGGAGGTCAGCCGCTATCCTTTTCGAGAGTCTGATGCTCATCGTGTACCACCGTTCGTCACATGCAGGCCATTCGCCATTGCCACTTCGACTATCTGCGCCCTCTTCCTTGTCGAGACCGCTCCCGCAACCGTTATGTCGAACGATCCCTGCATCTCGCTTATGGCTGCCTTAAGCTCGTCAACATTATGCACAAGTATCGCTCTCTTCCCGTTCGCCCTGATGCCCCTGATGGATTCCGGGTTCCTGTATCCTATGGTGGGCTCCGCTCCGGCGAACGACAGCTTCTCGCGCTTCTTGTTGTCTATGCCCCTCTGCTTCCTCCATCTCTCCTTCACGCCCTTGCGCTTCTTGCTGCCGAAGTTCGGTACGTTGAATTTCGGATGGGATTTCTTTAGTAATGCCATAATATCACTTCATTCATTCCATTTCATTCTTTCGTCCTTCATCACTGCTGGGGCGTGAAGTACAGGCCATCCTGGAATATCCTGGTGTCCTTGAACCTTATCCTGCATGCCCTCCTTACATTGGCTGCGCTCTGCGACACCTCCTCCTTGCTTATCCCATATATCCTCAGGTTCTGGCCCTTGACCTCAGCCTTGCTCTTTCCCACTATATAAGCGGTTCTCGGAGCCCTCTCCCCTATAAGGTTCTTTATCAGAAGGGTATCCCCCTTGATCTCAAGGCTTATCGGGAAGTGCGCGCTTACCGTCTGCATGTTGGCCTCATAGTACTTGATCACTCCATCGATGTCGTTCCTGACCGCCTTTGCGAATGAGACCTCTGCGGTCTTGGACTTCTCCTTGAGCTTCTTGCTCTCTGCAGGAACTATGGAGAGCTTGTTTCCCGAGACGCTCACGGTGAGCAGCGAGTCGTTGAAGCGCCTGGTGTTCGTGCCCAGCGCTCCCTTTACCGATACCTCGTTGCCCTTCACTTCCGCTTGGACGCCATTCGGCATCTCTATCTCCATCATCTCTTCATTCCTCAATATACGTATGCTATCAGCCTTCCTCCTATGCCGGCCTCCTTAGCCTCCCTGTTCGTCATCATGCCCTTCGGCGTCGAGATTATGAGTATCCCGAAATCCCTGCTCGGTATGTATCTCGTCTCGTACCTAGTTATCTCGCCGTTGCCTACCGAATATCTCGGCTTTATCACTCCGACGCCGTTTATCCTGTTCGATAGCTGCACTTTTATCCTCCTTATCTTTCCATCGACGAACTCCTCATAGCTGTTTATGTAGGACTCGCGCTTCATCACATCGAGCACAGCCTTCGTCAGCTTTGTGGAGTAAAGTATGCATTCCCTCCTACCTATGCGTTCGTCAGTCTTAAGCTTGTTTATCGCGTCAGCAAATCTATCCATCATGATCAACCATACTTCTTGAATCCTAAGCCGGCAGCGGTCTCTCGGAAGCACCTCCTGCATATGTAGAGCTTATGCGAGCGGATAAGTCCCCTTACGTTTCCGCATATCCTGCACTTCCTTATGCCCCTTCCCTTGAATTTCTCCTCAAGCTTTACCTTCATCACATTACCTCTACATTGAATTGCCTCCTGATGTAGTCCTTTATCTCCTCCGGCGGCACTGTCCTGTGGCTCACAGCTATCTCTCCCCTCTTCCTTTTCCTCAAGGCTACCCTCATGCCTTTCCTCCTGAACGTCATATTGATGTTCATCCCAAGCATCCCGACCTTCGGGTCGTACTTTATGCCTGATATGTCGATGTACTCCTTTATGCCGAAGCTCAGGCTGTTGTTTATTATCGCCCCTGAGCGGACCTTGTTGTCCACCGCGTCGAAAAGCCTCTTCGCCAATGGCGGTATCTCCTTGCCCCTGACAGTGACAAATGCCCCTATCTTCTGGCCCTTCGCTATCTTGAACGATGGGTTCCTTGTCTTGGACAGGGCGTCTGTCGGCTTCCTCTTGGTTATCAGCTCAAGCAGGCGCTTGGCATTTTCCTGTACGCGCTCGTCGCTGCCGGTGCCTATGTTTATCACGAGCCTCTCCGGGAATATGTTCCTCATCTGATTTTCCGGCATTTCAACCAACTACCATTATGTTGCTTATTATGGTCTCGAACTCCTTGCCCTCCTTCGGCGCGATCACCGCAGAGGGTCGCACGCTCATCGACCCTTTCTTGATCTCCGAGATCCTGCCCTGCATGCCTACGTGCACACCGTCGATGACTATGCACTGCGAGCCCTTCGACATGGGAAGGACCTTCTTGACGGACAGCCCGGAGTCGATCACGACGGAGTCGTTGACCTTTACCTCCTTGGGCGCCTTCGCTATTACGCCATCATGGAGCCTTATCATTATCGCATTCCCCTTGGTCTTGTACTTGCCCACCACCTTGCATAGCCTCGCATTGAGGTCAGGCTTCTCCACTGCATCTACTGTGGACTGCCCCCTATCGTTTATCCCTACGATGTAGGAATTGCTCCCCTTGACGGAGATCACATCATTGAGTCCTACCGGATAAGCGATATCATTGACGACCTTGCCGTTTACCCGCACATTGCCGGGTTTGACAATCTTAGATACCTCCCTGCTTGTGGCCGCCACTGACACCCTCTTAAGCGCGAGCGCAAGAGGTATGACCTTGTCAGCGCTGTGCCTGCCCGGGCTGGCTGCCAGTATGAACTTGTGCTCCTTCCTCTTTATGCCGTAGAACTTCGGAGCTACAAGGCCGAATGTGTGTCTCTTATTTCCTTTTCCTGCCATAATATCACTTGCTTATCGCCTGCGCCGGCACTTCCCCGCTTATCTCAACAGGCTTCTGCACCTGTGGCTTCATCTGCGATGCCAGCTCGGTCTTCGCCTGCTGCGGTTTCTGCGCCGCCTGTACGGCGACATTCAACTTCTTGGCCCTGACCTTGTCTGTCAGGTTGAGGTCTGTTATATAAACATTAGACGCATACACTGGGATGTGGTACTCCTTCCCTTTTGCGGTCTTCCTCTTGAGGGAGTCTATGGTTATCTTTCCCGATCTCAGGCTCACCGTCAGGACCTTTCCAGAGGTGCCTCTCTTTGCGCCATGCATGACCTTCACGGTATCGCCTTCCGATACCTGGACGGCTCTCTTCCGGATCTTCAGCTTCTCCCTTACCGCCTTATCGAGATGCACCCTCAGGAAGTGCTGCCTCAGGTGCATAGGGGCGTTGAACCTGAACTTCCTCTGCTTCCTGGGTTGTGAACTTTGAATCATAAGACCATCTGTTGTTTTGTTGGTTGTGCGCATCCGTTATCGTTATCATACTACCCTTGAGGCTATGCCGGCGAGCTTTATATACCTCTCGACTACCTCCCTCGCCATCGCCCCCTTGACCTCAGTGCCGACTGGCAGGTTGGCATCGGTTATGAGTATCCCGGCATTGTCCTCGAACCGCACCCTCATGCCGTTAGCCCTCCTTACGGGGAGTTTCTGCCTGATTATGACCGCCCTGACCTTCTTCTTGATGTACTGGGGCGAGCCGCTCTTGACGCTTGCCATCACTATGTCCCCTATGCCGCATGCCGCAAGCCTTCGCTTCCTGCCCTGTTTCCCTATCTTGTTTATGATCATGATTGTCTTCGCGCCGCTGTTGTCCGCGCATGTCAATATGCTTCCCGGTATGAGGCTCTTCGTTATCTTTGTGGCTATGCCTTTCATAGATATCACTTCGCTTCAACGCCCTCCTTCTCAAGCACCTTCATGACTACGAATGACTTCATCTTGCTAAGCTTCCTGGTGCCTACGATCTCGACCCGGTCGCCAGCCTTGGCGTTTATGCATGGCGGGTTGTGCGCGGCTATCCTGGAGTGCTTTCTCAGGGACCTCTCGTATTTCTTCAGGAAAGTGGTGTATGAGTGCTCCACGATTACGGTCTTGGTGGGCTTTGCGCTGACCACCGTCCCTTCTATGTGGTGGCCATGGGTCTTTAGCGAGCCATGGATTGGGCACTTTATATCGTTGCATTCCATTGTATCAGCCTCTTCAGAGGAAATTCGCAGGGCGGATTACCTCTCAAAGCTTTCTCTTCTTGTAGAATTTCAGGCTCTTTTCAAGTCTTTCATGGGGCCTGAAATCAATCTCCTTGCCTTCTACAATAAGGTCTTTGCCTCCAGAAACAAATCTGAATGTGGATACTTTCTTCACTAGCCTTTTTATACCTTCCGCTGTCCTGACAGAAAGGGTGTGTTTCGTCTCATCGATGACCGTGCCGTGTATGCCTATCTGGTCGTGGTCCGAGCTGTTGACCACATCTACCTCTAGGCCGATGAGCTCATGGAGCACTATGTTCCTGTTGTTTATCCCGGACATGCAGTCATCCGCTATTAGGGGGCGCATAGTTATAAATATCTCCCAGGAAAGAGAGTGAATAATGGAAGGGAAGACGACAGGGAGGGAATCGACCCCGCAACATCTCCTGAAGGCGCTAAGGGAAAATCCCTCTTTCCAACGGATCACCGCGAAAGAGGATGCAGGCTCACCCGAACCGTTCCTCCCAAAATGGGGGAAGATCGGGGACCGGCCGGGCGACGGTTACGTCAGAGCACAGCTCCCGGAAGGACCATATACGAAATGGATAAGCAGGCTAACCGAGAGCGGCGGATTCAAGAAGTCGGTGGAAAACGCAATAATAGACAGTACAAGAACCGAGGAGTTCTCCGATATGCTAACCATAGAGATAGTATGGGGCGAATTGGGCCCCAAGTTCGACGTAGCCCCAATCAAGTCGTGCAATACCCATCCCAGGCTGGAAGGCGGATTTCCCAGTTACGACAGCCACAATATCGACAGGATGGCAGAGGCGGAGCTCCTTGCCACATGCCTTCTCGCCTACCTCCTGAAGCTATACCCTGCCATCGAGGCTTTGGAAAGCGACCCTACGATGTTCTCCGATTCTGCACCAGGCAACGGATTCTCCACGATAGAGCTTGAAGGGATGAGAAAGCTAAAGGAGACGATGCCAAGGTACTGATACGCATTACCTTATTATGATACGGTCCGAGACGTTGGCTATCCTGTCGACGTCATATCTGAGGATGTTTCCATATTCCGTCTTTACGAGCATTATGCCGCGCTTAGGGTCTATGTCTGTCACCCTCCCGATGTACGCTCCGATGTCGTTTATGACCTGCTTGTCCTTCAGCTTGGTGTTGCGCACCACCCTCCTCCTCAGGCCCATGCTAAGCTTGGATACCAGGTAACCGATCGTAAGCGTCACCAGGCTGAGCGCTAGGAACTGCCAGAAGTATATCTGCCCTATGATCCAGGCGCTAGCTCCGTACACTATTATCACGGTGGCTATCCCAAATCCTATGTATGTGCCCTGCGTTATCGCCCTGTATCTCTGGCGCTTGCTCTCAAGGTCGGTGAGCCTCCCTGCCAGGTACAGCACCATGGATATCGGGAGCAGCAGCAGGAATCCCTCGAGCCCATAAGCTGCCAGGGTGAGCGGATCGTTAGCGTACCTGAGCTGCATCGCCCCGGAGTAGCTCCCCGCTCCCACTATTATGCTTATTATGAAGAATACTATCGCTGCGACATAGAAGACGAAGCTCATCCTATATATGCTGAAGCCCAGCCCCTTGAACGAGTCCACTATGGCTTCCTCTACCCCGAATCCCTTCGCTATCAGATATAAGCCAACTATCATTACCGGTATCTGCCATCCGTAGTTCAGGTAATAGCTGACCGCGAAAAGTATGAGCAGGAGTGCGGGTATGCCGAACACTATCCTTGCATAGTGTGGCTCCTTGAGCTTCTCAAGTATGGTGAAGTAGGTGTTCTCTAACTGCTCCGCCTGTTTCATGCGCACGATGTCCACGCTGTTTACCTTAAGCCTGGATTTGAGTATCGGTAGTATCCTGGAATCGCTCATCCCGTCGGTGACAAGCACGCAGGAATCCGCCTTGAACTTCTCGAGCACCATGTCAACCTGCCTGGACAGCTCCGAATCGGCTGCGAAGCCTTCCTTCTCCGCCCCAGTGACCGTCACCACGGCGGTGGTGAAGCCGGCTTTCTTCAGCTCGTCGAACTTCTTCACCGCCTCGAACATCGTGTTCGAATCAGTGTCCTGTGGGTCCGCAAGGGCCAGCCTGGCGGCTGCCTTCAGGTTGTCGGTCCTGCCTACGACAGGACCAGTTATCTTGGTCTTCCTATACAGATCGTTATCGATGTCGACAGCAAGGACCAGTATTCGCTCAGCCATAAAACACACTATAACTGCAGCACCATAGAATAAAAAGCTTTCAGTTTTGTTTGGAAGCGGAAGTGAGCTTCACGGATTGAGGGCATTCTTGGCAGAACTCCTTTGGCTTCTATGGCCATCACCC
>JAJYEJ010000029.1 GCA_021785805.1 Microcaldota archaeon
ATCATTACTGCGTTGTATTTTATCGGAAGTCCGTCCATCGATATTGTCACCCTCTTCAATACTCCTGTCTCCTTCAACTTATGATACGTGTATGCTGACCTCCCTATGTCGAACCGGTTTTCCTCGTCTATCGTCTTGAACTCCTTCTTCCCGTTTGAGTTCAGCGCCCTTAGCACGGCATACTCCCTGTTTGTGATCTGGCCCTTTTCAGGCCTCGGGCTATCCTTCTTCCTGTGCCACACCTTCTCCTTGAGCAGGTCGAAGAACCTGTCCCTGAATGGAACGAATCCGTAGCTGTCGAAAAAAGGCGCAACGAACCATCTTGCCTTGAATCTCCTGAATATGCTGTCGACCCTGGTCTCGTGGACGAAGTATGCGACCTCCTTGTTGTTGGCCGCGCAGAGGAATATCAGCATGTCGTATTCCCCCTTGGTGAAAGCGGCTAGCAGCACCCTGGGATTGCTTTCCAATGCCCCCTTCACCATTTCGGGGCCGGGCCTGTCCTCTTCGAACTTTATCATAGCTACATATATCTGGTATCCCAGTTTGCTGGCGTCGATCTCTGCTATGTACCTTATCTTGTATGTGGATTCCATAGAGGTAACTTGACGGTAGAGCGCATCCTTGTCTATGCCTAGTTTCCTGCTCAGCGATGCAAGATTTGATCTGCCGGCCATGCTCAACGTTTTCATAAGCACGTCGTCTATGCTGCCCTCTTGTATTGGTTCGACCTGGATAGTTGGTGCGCTTCCGATCTGACCTTGCGCCCTGACGGCCTTGCGCTTCACCAAGTTGCGCGATTTCTTGACGTATGTACCGTCATCCAGGATGCGACCCAGGAACTCGGATACGCTCTTGATCTTCTTCGACTCCTTATCCCACCTGCTGCTTCTCCTGTATACGTAGAACCTCCCTCTCAACTTGGCAAGGACCACATAGAACGCATATTCGCCCTTAAGCCTTTCGAATGTCCTCTTTATCTTTGGTGGGATGTCATCCTGTCCTGGCATATATATTACTTAATCATAATAATATATAATAATATGTCATACATCCGCCAGTGTAATATATGTATTACCTATGATAAAACCGAATATATGAAGCCTTTATATATATTATTATCAGGCAGTGCCTTGAGAGCCCAGTACATGCTTATATACCCTGAATCCCATAAATATATACAGGGTTGGTGGATGTTATGAATTGGCAGAAATGCAGCGTCTCCGATAGATTCCCACCTGACGTTACACCAGAGATTGCCAACATTTCTCACCTAAAAGCGTCTGCCAAGGACACCATCCTCACCCACCCACCTATTCCTTTTTCCCTTATCCTCCATCTTTATGTTTATATCATTAATGTTACCTCATTGACGGCCGCACCTCTTACCCAAATGCGAGAACGATGATGGATAATTCATGATAAATGGTGGTGGAATGGGAAACAATACGACAACTAGCGTGAGCTTCATGAGGAGGATAGAGCATGCGGCATTCTATATGCTGCATCCCAGAGTGAATGAGGACGTGAAGGCGCTCATAGGGCACTTGCTGAGCATGCCGTCCGTGCTTGAGGTCTACCTCGCAGATGGGGACTTCGGATATGTGATAAAGGCGAGGATGGAGGAGGACAAGGAGCCCCAGGAACTCATAAGGTTCATGGATAGGACAGGAGCCTCATACGGGAAGGCAACCACCTTCTACAAGTTCCAGAGGTGACCGCATGGAGAAACTTCCTACACTTAACGGAAGAGAAGGGACGGTACACAGGTTCCTGATAAAGAGGCCGAAGAGAGGGGCGGATGCGCTCCTAGACGCGCTCGTGGACTTCGTCAAGATGGAAGAGGCCATGATTAATTTCCATAATGATGGCTTCCTGATAACCACCAGGTTCCTTGACAGGAGGGACGAGGAAGACGCTCTTGATTACATGAGGAAGTGTCTTGCGGGGAGGTTCGGGGATGTGTCTCTTTACCATGAAAAGAGGTCCAGAAGGGGATAGCATGAGAATCTGCGAACGGTGCGGTGGTCTTGTGAAGAGGCACATCAACCAGAAGGATATGGTCTGTGTGGATTGCGGGATAGTCCAGAAGGATACGACTACCACATAAGCAAACTTGATATCTTATCTGTCCTGTCTAGCGCATTGATCCCTCTTGATCTCTCTGCGGTTCGTTTCCTTTATTATTTCATCACAGTAGCTGCGCTATCATCGTCTCATGCTCCCATCCTATTGAGGTCCCTCCGGCTGCGCTAATGCATATACTGTCCATCGCCTTCGACAACCAGGTCCAGGATACTTCTCCGCCAATTTCCGCTTCGGATGCACCGATTTCCGGATATATCAGTCTAGCTTCTTTACCTGGATGGTTGTTTTGCTCCCCATTATCTCCCATTCCTTGCTGTGGAGCTCCTTGTCCGGGCTATGACCGGTGGAGAATACCGATGCCTTTACGAGGCTCTTGAGCTCCTGCATGTGTTTCCCCAGGATCATCTCCAGCTCTTTGTCGGTCTGGACATGGAGCGCTATCCTGTTCGTCTTCTTCAACCCCAGATCCTTCCTCATCATCTGCACCCTCCTAACCACTTCCCTGAGGAGCTGCTCCTCCTTCAGCTCTTCGGTCTGCGAAGCGTCTATCGACACTGCGCCGTACCTGAACGGCATTCTGTTCTCTGATGCAGGCTTCTCCACTATCGTGAAATGCTCAGCCTTTACATTGAACGTGCCATTGACCGTGTGCAATTGATAGTGGCCGTCTTTCAGGATTGCGCCTTCCACCACTGCGCCGTCGAGCTTCTGCAGCTCCTGCGCCACAACCTGGGCGTTCTGCTTGAACTCTGGTCCAAGCTTCTGGAATAGCGGCCTTATCTCCTTCCTGTTGGCTGCGCCTTTAACCACCTTTACCGACTTGACATTCGTGTAAGACGCTATGAGCATTGACACGTGTTCCATCGAGTTTATCGCTCCGTCATCGCTGGATTCTATAGTCGCAGAGAGCACAGGCGAACGAAGCTTTATGTTGTTCTTCTCCCTGAGCGCCAGTATCGCGGTTGACGCCGCTTCCAGCGTGTCGAAATCTGCCTCCAGTCCCTTGTCCGTGAATCTCTTGACCGCTTTCGGCCAGTCCTGTATGAATACGCTCTGCTTGTCTGTGGAGAACAGCCTCTGGTATATGCTCTCTGTCGAGAATGGGATGACTATCGAACCCATTACCAGCACGCTCCTGAGCACATATGCGCTTACCGCGGCTATCCTCTTCAGTTCCGGTTTCTTCGCCTCAGATGCCCTCTGCTTCGCGAACCTGAGGTAGAACCTGCTGAAGTCCTCGATTATGAAGTTCCTTACCTCCGTTACCGCCTTATCCATCGCATATCCCGCCATGTTGTCGCTGACCGACATTATGAGCGAATTAAGCCTAGAGAGTATCCAT
The DNA here is from genome assembly GCA_021785805.1 of Microcaldota archaeon. Classification (GTDB taxonomy): domain Archaea; phylum Micrarchaeota; class Micrarchaeia; order Micrarchaeales; family Micrarchaeaceae; genus JAJZYD01. The sequence goes on from JAJYEJ010000029.1 coordinate 3,431, forward strand.
CTGTCTTCCATGGCAAGCCCTCCTGTGCCTGGCTTCTTTGCCTGCTTAAGGTCGTATCCCGACAATTCGGCAAACTCGTTCACCAACTCCGCAACGTTGTAGAGCGTGATTATGTCGCTGTCGGCTTCCCTGAGCTCCTTCAGCTTCAGCTTGAGGTCCTGCCACCTTGGCCTGCCGGAGCACCACAGCCTGAACCCGTCCACCGAAGCGGCGTTCAGGAGATCCTGCGGCGCCACCGCATTGCCCTTGCTCCTGTGGACCTCCTCCCCGAACTCATCCTTCATCATCCCTCCTATCGTCACCCTCTTGAACGGCGTCTTGCCGTGAGCGGCTACGCTGGTCCTTAACAGGGTCGTGAACCATCCCCTTATCTGGTCCTGGCTTTCCGTTATCCAGTCCGCAGGGAACAGCCTCGTGAACTCCTCATCCGTGAGGCTTGCAGTGTGAGACACCCCGGAGTCGTACCATACATCGAACACGTCACTGACCCTGTGCATGGCACTCTTGCACTTCCGGCACTCCATCGTTATCCGGTCTATGTGAGGTTTGTGCAAATCCTTTGGCTTCTCCGGCAGTCCGGCCCTCGCTGTGAGTTCATCCACTGAACCGATTACCTCCATCTCCTTGCAGGAGCCGCATATCCATATCGGCACAGGGGATGCCCAATACCTTTGCCTTGATATGCACCAGTCTGGAGAGCTTTCCACGGCGTCTGCGAACCATTTCTGCGCGAACTGGGGATACCACTGTATCTTGAGGTTCTCCTTCAGCATCTTCTTCTTGATCTTCGATATGTTTATGAACCATTGTTCGGTGGCGCGGAAGATCAGCTTTGAATGGCACCTCCAGCAGTGCGGATAGCTGTGGGTTATCTGTCCAGTGAACAGGAGGTCTTCGCTTCCCTTCAGGTCGGCGAGCACCGCAGGGTTCGCCTCTTCGGGCACCTTAAGGCCGTGATACTTGCCTGCGTCCTTCTCGTACCTGGCATGGGAGTCTACCGGAGAGAACACCGCAACCCTGTTCTGCTTCGCAAGGATATAGTCCTCTGGTCCGTGGCCTGGCGCCACGTGGAGGAGCCCTGTTCCCTCGCTCAGGGAGACCAGCTTCTCGCTCAACAGCACCTTGTGGTACTTGTTGAATGACTTTTGGATCGGCACCTCCTTTTCCAGCGGGCTTGAGTACTTCAATCCGGCAAGCTCGGTGCCAGTGAACTCCATCTTCACAATGACGCTCTTCCCGATAGCCTGCGAAAACACGTCCAGCCTCTCCTTTGCCACCACGTAGTGGACTGGACCTACGTCTACCATGACATATGTTGCCTTTGGATTCGCGGCTATGGCCATGTTCGAAGGCAGTGTCCATGGCGTTGTAGTCCATATGACGAGGTAAGTATCCGGCTCGAATCTCACCTTGTCCGATTTGGATGGCTGCACCCTGAACCGTACGAAGACCGATTTGTCCGTCTCATCGGCGTATTCTACTTCCGGGCCCTGCGCTGAAAGCACGGTCTCGCACCGCGGACAATACGCCAACGGCTTCAGGTCCCTGTATAGGAGGCCTTTATCGCGCATTCCTTTGAATATTCCCCAGCCCTTGCTTATGTATTCGCTCCTGTACGGGAGGTAGACTGAATCGAAATCCATGAATATCCCGAACCTCCTCAGCAGCTCGATCGAACCGACTATCTCCCTGTCGACATAGTCCCTGCATGCCTTGACGAACTCGGCTACGCCTATCTTCGTCTCTATGTCCATCTTTGACGTTACCTGGAGAGAGCGCTCTACCCTGTTCTCTATCGGCAGGCCGTGTACGTCGAAGCCCGGCCTGTCATGGACATCGAAGCCGGCATACCTCTGGTACTTCAGCATGACGTCCTTGATCGTGTAGACCCACATATGGTGCACTGCAAGCCCATAGGCGTTCGGAGGGCCGTCAAGGAAATAGAACTTCTTCCTCCCGAGGTTCCTGCTCTTTATCGCCTTGTAGACGTTGTTATCCGCCCAGTACTTGAGTACCTCATGTTCATTGCGCTTAAGGTCAAACATTCCGTCCCCTCTCTGAATAGGAATGGATTATCTTGGTAGGGGCTATTTATAGTCTTTTTGTCTCGCCTGATACCTATTTATTCTGTGAATCCATAATGACATCGATAGAGTGGCAGGGGACATAAGTTATAGCGGTGACAGCTCTTACAGGTTCGTAGATCGGATGATAGATGGAGGAAACTCCACGCTTAGGATAGTCTCTCCTTTCATAAGCGTTTCATATGCCGATAGGCTGCTAAGGGCGGCGAGGGGAAGGAGGGTCTATGTCATAACATCCGGAAGCCATGGCAACGACGAAGCGGTGGGGGTTCTGGTTAAGGGCAGGAGGACAGGCATATTCAGGCCTGCAGCCTACCTTACCGTGCTCTCCGCTGCACTTTATCTGTTCAAGCTATACCTTTTCGCCACGGTTTCGCTGCTGATGCTTGTGCTGTTCGGCTATGCCGCGGTTGCGCGGCGGAGGCGCAGATTGCCCAATCTCCACGTCAAGGTGGTGACTAACAGGTTCATACACGAGAAGTTATACCTGACAGACGAGGAAGCCGTAGTAGGGAGCGCTAATCTCACATACAGCGGCATGCATAAAAACATAGAACACATAGATGTGACAAGGGATCAGGCTAAGGTAACGAAGCTTACAGACCATTTCAATGAACTGTGGAGCAAGTATTGAGATAGGGGGCGTAACTTATGAAGAGTTTGGTTGTCGCGATTCTTAATGATCAGGAATTGGCGGAATACGTCGGCAAGAAGGGAAGCACCAATGGTGTGGCGTTCTACAATAGGAAGCTACCTGATGCTACGATAACTGCGCTTTATCCGACCGATTTCGAAGATAAGCCTTATGCAGCGGCGCAGGCGATGCTCATGGCGGATGTCTTAGTGATAAGCACACGGAACATTGACAGTGTCTTCGGTGAGTCGCTGGTCGGGGCTGCGCTTCTGGGAAAGGACATCCTGCTTACCGACGATAACGATGTGACGAAAATGGTCTCGAACATTGGCGCAATGACCGTGAATACCATCGGCAGGGATGAGCTTCTGGAGAGCATAGGAAGCCACGAGAAGACTGCAGATGGCAATGGCGTGAGGATTGTCATCGACAGGGCATTTCCAGTAAAAGGGATTGGCACCGTGTTGCTCGGCATAGTGCGTAGCGGCGTGCTCAGGAAGCATGGTACGCTCTTCAGCAGCGGAGGAAAGGAGATAAGCGTTAGGTCTATCCAGTCCCAGGATGTTGACATCGACAGTGCAGAGCCTGGAACCAGGGTCGGGATATCCGTAAAGGGAGTCGAGAGCGATGATATCGATAAGGGAGAGATACTGTCAGATGTCCCGATAAAGAGAGTCTCAGATGTGAAGGCGATGATAACGATAAGCCCTGCGGTGAAGGATGCCGCTCTCGGTTCAGGTGATTATGTTTTTGTGTCAGGGTTCTCAGTCACTAACGCAAGGATAAAAAGCGTCGACGGCGGGCACTTGATCACGCTGGAAAAACCGCTTCCGGTATCAGGCGGTGAGCCATTCCTTCTTCTTAGGAGGGGCAAACCAAGGATATTTGCCGCTGGAAAGACCGTAGTTTGACGTCTATATACATGGATATGTCGACGATTACCGACGACAAAATCCTGTTAAATGATATGTTTAAATAGTGGTAGAGCTATTTTTCCAATAGCATGTTAGAAAGTTCCTGAAAACCTTTAAATATGAGGTTTGCCACTATCTTATTGTATAAGGCAAAACTGGTGGGGAAGAGAAATGAAAAAATATGGGGGACGAAAACAAGAGGTTGATGAGATGAACGAGATGGGTGGGGGAATCAGGCGGCTAGGTCTCTTAGGAGGCGCAGGAAAAGACAGGAAAGCCTCAGAGAAGATAAAGGGCATCGCTGCGGAGATCCTTAAGGAAAGCGATCTTTCGGCAATCTTCGAGGCGACCGAGGTGGAGGGAAACTACGCTGCGGCAGGTGCAGCTTTGAAATCCATCGTCGCGGAACGCATGGCGGATTACGCCATAAGGGCGATGAGGGAAGCCAAGAAGAGGCGAATGCCATTGGGTGCAGCGGCCATAATCATAGCTGCACACGTATGAGACCATGACAGTAGAGGGCGCCGTGTTCGTATTTAGCGGCGCCTTAATGCTTTTTTTATCAATGAAGATGTAAGAGCCTTAGCGATGGAGGTCGATGCCGCTGAACGAAGGCTCATATGGCTGGCGACATGGTTGCCTATTATGGCCGCCACTGAAGCTCCGGGCTTCTGCCATGAGGGGATGCCGGATAAGAACACATCATATAAATATTCTTCCCCCATATAAGCACTGATTACGCGACTGTAGTCTAGCCTGGTAGGACTCTGCCCCTCCAAGGCAGAGACCCGGGTTCAAATCCCGGCGGTCGCACCACTTAAGAACCTATCGTCATAGAAGTTGAATGAAATGCCTGGGCTAAGCGAGAACACTGCGTTAAAATGGGATAGTGTGTACGGACTTGACAAGGACCCTATACGCGAGTTTCTCGTCCACCCTTATCTGCTCGAGGTTTCTGGCAACTTGAGGAATAAGAAAATCCTTGACATCGGTTGCGGGAACGGCAACTGGATAAAGAAGATCCTGCCTTTTGGACCGACACAGGTTTGCGGCATAGAGATAAACGATGAATTCCTCCGCTACCTCAAGGAGCACATAAAGAGCAGAAAGATAGAGATCTTCAAGGGAGATATAAGGAAAAAGTTCCCTTATGAGGACCGACGATTCGATATAACCTATCTGATATTCGTCCTTAATGAGGTCGATGACATTAGAGCGGTGATGAAGGAAGCGGCAAGGACCCTGAAGAAGGGAGGACGGCTCTTACTTATGGCGATACATCCTTTCTATCCGATGCGCTACTATCTGTACGAGAGATACACCGGGAAGAAGAATGATAAGATAATCGGTGTCGGCAATTACTTCGAGCGTTTTAAGGGAGATTATATGCTGACTATAGCCAATAAGCCGACACCTTTCTTTCACCATACCGTAGAGGATCTGATAAGTTCCATCCTTGACAATGGCCTCGGTATCACCGGATTCAAGGAGCTGACGGTAAACAACCAGATAATAGAAGCGTATCCCAGGTATAGCGGCCAGAAGGACCTGCCCAAATTCCTTTTCATCGAGGCGGAGAAGTGACGGTTCCCGCTGTCGCACCCTGTTTTGGCCGATCGTTTCCCACATTTCTGTCGCAGACGCTCATGACTAGATGTCTTTAGCGCCGAATATGCATTGGCGATGCGATGAGGCTTGGCGAGGTCATGGACTTCGAGCCGTTGGATGTCGGGAAGCTTAAGATGGCAAGTCGACTCGAAACCCTGGGGATGCTTCTGGTAAGAAGGGGTTATGGGAATAACATGAGCTCGAAGATAGGGTTAGGTTCGTGCGCAGGTAGCCTGCCTGCCGACCCTATACGAATCCGTACCACAATAGCCCTATCCCTATCACTTCTGCTAAATAAAGGAACGCAGGGTATTGCACCACATAGAGGGCACCGGATATGCTGACTACGATAACCCCTGCTATTATACTTAGCATGCGTATGTCTTTCCTGGCTCTGTAGGATACGTATGCGAACGCCACAAGCATAATCGCCGCTGGGACCGTTACCAGTGTCGATGCGATGGTGACCAGGGCAGGCGGCTGTCCCGCCACCACATAATCTACAATCATGCTGTTCATGCTAGATTCGAGAACGGAGTACGTGAGAAATGCGGTGGAGGCTATGACAAATGCGTAGTAAACCTGTTTTATGAGCTTTGATCTGGCCAATTGTACGGAGCCGAGGGCGAGGAGTTCGACCAGCACTGCCACTATCAGCAGATACGCCTTCATCATTCCGTCCGAGTACGCCCCGAAAGCGAATATCAATTCCATCAGCACCCCTATAGAGAATAGCCAGAGACCGGATGCCCAGAATATCAGCGATGCGTGTCTCTTAATGATATACCTCTTGGTTATGGTTACGGATAGCCCGACCGACAGCAAGAGCGTAATCAGCGATGTCAGTATAGCGGAGAGCTGGGATGCAAATATTTCTGTAGCCATGTCAATCGACCATCATACTCGTCTATTTTTCCTGTCTTTTCTGTTTCGTGACCTAAGCTCCGGCACGGTGAAGCCGTTCCAGAAAAGCTTGTATAGCTTAAGCCTGTCAGGTACGTCTCTCAGGTATGGTATATATGGGAGGAACATCAGGAAGGCAAATGCGATCAGAGCTACGGTGCCGTTCTGGAGGTCGTTCCACCATGGTATTCCGGAAGTTAGAATCTCCATGAGATCATACGGAAGAAGCCAATACATCATATACTGTTGCCATAAGGCGCCATTTCCTATGCTAAGCATGCCTAGTTGCGACACCTGAAGCCCGGTTTCGGTGGTCTCGTTCTCGAATGCCACGGAGTCGGAGAGCAGGAGAAGGGAGTATGTCCTGTTAGACGCGCTAGATGATTCCGATTGGAGAACCGGACCGTATATTCCGCTCTGCGCCATCCCTATCAGGGTTTCCATGACGCTTATCATAGGATCAGTCCGGTTTTGACCCGCTGGGGGTGTAGCCCCGGTGCTGAAATACGCGAACGCTTCCGATATGTCGGCGCTCTGTTCCCCAGGAGACTCGAGAAGGAATGCCCGTAGCTCATCCGGCTGATGCGTTGCGTTTATGTATTCCCCATACGGCACCGTAACGTACACCTCCCTGGTGCTGAACCCGTATGGATCTATAGTATCCATGTATGTCGCTGTACCTGAGCTGTAGTTAAACTCGCTAAGGAGCGTAAGTGCGAAATTATTCGGAGATGATTTTGCCCATGATTGCATGGTCATCGGAGGGGCGTACGGTGCAGGCAACAGCAGTGCGAACAGCAGCACAATGGCAAAGATGTATCCCATGCGCCTGTACATTGCTTTGTGGTCTGCCATTACCATGCTGTACGGTATGTCTTTCCTGTAGGGCGTGCTTATGCCCTTCTTCTTCACAAGCATGTAGTGCGTGAACATCAGAGTAACAAGCAACAACGGCACTACGGCTATATGCCAGCCCAGGACCGCACCCCTGTTTAGCGGATTTATCCAGAACCCCAGTCCCATGCCGTTCCAAAGGTCTGCACCGGCTCTGGCATTGACCTGTGCGACGAAATCATTTGGAAGTGCAATCCCGAAAGCGAACTCCAGCAAAACCAGGAACAGCATCATGCTGCCGAGTATCCAGACAAGCCTCTTTCGCTTAAACATGGATGTAGAGAAGTTTACAAGCAGGTGGAGGAATATGAGCGTCACGAACGCCTCTGCCGCCCATAGATGCACACTGCGCACGAAGTTGCCTATTCTGGTGGTATACCCCCATGGTATCCCGAATACCATCATTATCATTCCTGTGATGGCGAGAAGGCCAAATAGTGCAAGGAGATAGACGCCTATCGTAAAGAAGAAGCTGTTTCCGTACGAGGGTACCTTCTTTATGTAGAAGAAACTGATCATGGAGCGCATATCTGCGAGTATGGAATTGCCCGGTTTCCCCTTTCTCTTCAGACCGCTCATCAGTATCCCTTGTTCCTTCACTGCGCTACATCTTAGCTGGTACTTGACGCTGGGTTTATTTAACCGATTAAGTATCCGATAGGATAGCTATCCCTTATGGCACCGCCCTACGAATAAATCCTATAGGGTTCCTCTGCAATTGCATAAGGTTTGGCGTTTCCATCATTCGTGAGCTATCCCGTCTGGATACACCAGTGATGCCCTTGGACGCATCCCTGTCTGTGTTCAATTGACTTATGTCGCTGTTTATCGGTTGACGCGAAGCGATATTGAATGGTGCATTTGCGTCTGCATGGAAAACGTTAGATCACTGTTGTGGATTATGGAGCGCCGTTGTGATTCGCCCGGTAAAGACCCTGCATGTGCCGCATTTCGTGCTTGCGCAGAGCCGTCCTAGCCCATACCACGATACCCCTACCCGCTTTATCGTTTTTACGACTTCTTCTGCATCTTTCCCGCGCCGGGTGAGCAGGTAGACGATACGCTGGTCCTCGGGTGCCCCGCTCTTGCGCTTCTCCACCATTGACTCGTCTTGGAGTATCTTTAGGCTCTTGCTTAAGTTCCTTGCGGTTATGCTCCGTAGCGATGCCTGTATGTCATTGAATTGCATCCCGTCCCTGGAAGAATATAGCTCCTCGATTATAGGCACTGTCCATTTCATCCCGATGACATGGATGAAGGATAGTGTGGGACAGGTGTTTGGCATTAGCTCACTCCTAGATTAGGAATAGAAGGGCATATTTTTACGCTTATCCCTGCAGGTGGAAATCATTTTAAGGCTTCGCATGTCTCTTCTATCGCTATGCGTACGGCCTTCTCTATAGTGCTTTCGTCCATGCTTGGGGAATTGAACCGCTTCGTCTTTATTATCTGCACATGTGTCAGAGGAACGTGGATAAACCCTGCGCTTTTTATGCGTCTTTTTTCAGCTATGTCCATTATCTCGTAGAATACCTCATTGCATAGGTAGGTATCCGCGAAAAATGAGTATTCGGACGGTATGCCGTTGGACCTGAGTTTTTCCCTGATCCTTTGCAGAGGAAGCGTCGAATAGTAGACCGGCTTTCCGTCCTTGTACAGGGGCTCATCCGCCTCCACATCAGTATCTATGTAGAAATACCTGTTCTGCGCCACCCTCTCCAATGCTATATAACCCCTGCCCGGCGCAAGACCCAGTGCCATTATGGCATCCGGCTTCTCTTCCCTTATCCTCTCATTGAGCTCTTTCAGCGCCTCCCTATGTTCCACGGTGAGCACAAGCCCCGACACCTTAGCGCCCGATATCGTTTTCTTATCGAACTTTTTAGCCATCTCCCCGCTAGGATTGTAGTCATAGCTCAGATACTTGCCAAATCCAACGAGAAGAATCCCCATGTTAACGGATTTTATGAGCAGCATGTTTATTAAAGCATTTCCACATAATAGCTAAACGCTGCTTCTTGCACGGCGGGGTAGCTCAGCCTGGTGGAGCGCTAGACTCATATGCAAAGCACGATGAGTGTTGAGCCCTGAAGGGCAATGACGAGAAATCTAGAGGCCGCGGGTTCAAATCCCGCCCCCGCCA
>JAJYEJ010000030.1 GCA_021785805.1 Microcaldota archaeon
TCAAGTATATTAGACATTGAATTCACTTAGTTGAGCAAAATTAGCCTTTCTGACGTAAAAATGCCCTTGCCTTAGCAGATATATTCTCTTGATAAGCTATTAAAAGGTTTGCCCGGTGCCGGAAATCAGGTATTTTACTATGCCTGCGCACGGATGGCTTCGATGGGAAGCCCCTGCACTTGACCCTGTGGTCTCGTCGATGCCATGCGTCGCCTTTCGCCTAACGTTATGCCTCAGAAGGAGATAGTATTCACACCGGATATCGTCAGGACAGGACTCCGCCATTCTCAGTTGTATGGATCCGACAGCATGCACTGGATATTTATGTAAGCACCGATACTACGCCTGAGCCGTTTGGGATGTAAACGTAGCCATTCCCGGAATCATAAGTGCCTATGCCACTACTGCCGCCTACAGCAACATTTCCAACTAAAGAGGTCCCTGAGATGACTGAAACTTCAGTTCCTGTGCCTGATACGTATATGTATCCGTTGCCTGGATTGTACAATATCCCATCCGGATTGCTGACTACAGGTATATTGGCTATTAGGGAGGTGCCGGAAAAGACAGAAACGCTCCCGAGAGCGTTGTTATTTGATATGTATACATAGCCATTGCTGGGGTCGTACGCTCCGCGGAGAGGCTCAGAGGCAGTTGGCACGGTCGTGATTACAGATGTGCCTGAGATTATCGAGACTGATGACGAGCCTGAATTTGATACGTAGAGGTAACCGTTATTCGGGTCGTAAGTTGCGAATTCCGGGTAGGTCTGCACAGGCACGTTTGTGACCAGCGAAGTTCCTGAGATTACCGATACGCTGCTGGAGCCGAAATTTGGGACATACACATAACCATTACCGGAGTCGTATGTGGCAGATTCGGGATCGGTCTGCACCGGTACATTGCTCATTATCGAAGTGCCTGAAATGACAGCGACTGTGCCCGTACCCCAGTCTGTGACATACACATATCCATTCCCGGAATCGTATGTCCCAAATTGAAGAGCACCTCCAATGGTCTCGGTTTTGATAAGTGAAGTTCCAGAGACTATGTAAATATTTCCAGTGTTCTGGGCTGACGGTACGTATACATATCCGTTGCTGGGATCGTAGATTGATGTTAGAAGGTCTCCAGAACTGATCAATATGTTCCCTACCAGGCTGAGCCCCGAGAGCACACTGATGTAGTCGCTACTGGTGACATACACATATCCGTTCCCGGAATCATACGCGGCCCAATCTTGTGATTCAGAAAGTTGTACGTTTCCAACAAGCGAAAGAGAACTCGACGATCCCTCTGTTACTGCCTCGCGCACCGTGGCGAACCTCGCTATCAGATCGCTCTGGCCCGCCTGGTCATACTCAACCCAGAGGTAACCTGAGTAAGGTGTCCCGATCGTTGCACTCGATGAGAGAGGGCACGAGACGCTTACGCTCTCCTCCTGCCCAGGTTCAAGGTTAGAGGACCCTGATGGTGCGAAGGACGAGGGCGCAGTGGTCGTGTTGGTGCAGGCGAATCCCACTACGGTGACATTGGGTCCCTGATACCCGTATGTTAGGGAAAGCGTACCGTCAGTGGCCAGGAGCGGATTGCTGCAGAGGTATCCTGGAGATGCTACGCACGTCCCTCCAAGGAAATTTGCACCGTTGAAGATACCCAACGAGTAGAGCGCACCCAGGACCACCGCTATGATGAGGATGGCCCACCCATAGGTCATGAGGTACTCCATTGCGGACTGGGACTTTCCGACATGGTCGCGCACCATCTTACCATCCATGTTGCTACTGCACTGGCAAGACTTTTATGGTTTATTACTGATCCGATTCATGCACGATTCGGCCCGGATCCCTCGCTGTTCCCTCCTGTCTCCAGCACAAGGAGTTCCCTCGCGACTATCTGATCGGATCTGCGATATATGAATTTGCTGAAATCAGCATGCCTGAACCTTACTCTCTTGTAGCCCAGGCTTTCCAGTTGGTTCAGGACAGGAAGGTGGACTATCCCGTGGCCTAGGCTCCATGCCGGAACAGCTATGCAGCAACGTGAGCCATGATCCAGCTGCGGCTTTAGATTAATCAGGAACCTCCTTATCAGTGCGTTGCATTCCTGTATGCTCTTTTTCAGTACCTCCGGGCTTGGGACCTGCGTCAATGGCCTACCCAGATATGTTTCACTCACTACGCAATCGAAATGCGTCTTCCACTTGCAGACAGTCGCATCCGCGCACGCGATCCCCTGCGTGTCTATGTCGAGCCCGAACTCCTTCCCGAGCCACTGGAGGTTCTCCTTCGTATAATCGACCATCTGCTGCCTGACGTCACTTCCTGTCAATTTGCATCGCTTCAGTGCAGCCTCCATCAGTACTACCCCGGTGCCGCAGAATGGGTCCAGAACCGTGCTGCCCGGCCCTGCTTTTGCCAGGTTGAGCATTATCTGCGCGAGCTTAGGAGGCAGCATGCCTGTTTTTGTGTCCCTTTTAGGCCTACCATAGTCCCTTTTGGCGTATCTCTCTATGTCCTGGACCCCTATGGTCCTGGCAAGATACGTCTCGTCCTGGCTCCTGACGATCAGGAATTCATATCCATATTCACCGGTAAGGTCATTGTGGATCACCTGTGCGCTGTTTAATTCAGGCCCGTTCCCGATAGTCACGTTCGTCTTGTAACCCTTCTTCTGGAGGCGTCTGGCTATATCGAATGATAGGCGGTGCATCTGCGCCGTACTGACGCGCATTGAATACGCGCTTATGCCTAGGCGGACCTTGCGGGCCGTATCTTGCTTCTGCGTTATGTAATCGATTATCCCTCCACGCGATCCGGAATATATCTTGTTCATATGGGAGGATGGTATGACCTTTACCACTTCGCCTGTTTTTATCACGCCACCTAGGCCTTGATGCAGTACATCCTGGTGTCCATCATTCATCAGGACACTATCTTGGGATATGCGCTTGATCGATTCCGGGCCGAATACCGACTCGAGCTCCGCGATGCTCAGGCCGGGCTGTCGCCCTAGTATAAAGATAAGCATGATGAACCCCTAGGGATTTATTCCCCTTGTGCAGAATTTAATGGTATCTGTCCTCTCAGGGGCTATGCCTGGAGCAGGAGACAGAGGATAAGCAGGATTATACCCCGTGGAACCAGAAGCCCTTCTCCTTGGCGCCGGCCTTTTTGCCCAGAATCTTGCCAAGTAATGAGTTTTTGCCGTTCTTATTCGCAGCGGTAGAGGCTTGGGCTGTCGCGCTCTTTCCGAAAACATCCGGATACTGGGCCGCGTACTCGTTCTGCCACTCGATTTGCTTTTTCTGTTTGTCGACTTCAGCCTCGGCCATCTTCTTCGTCCACTCGGGTTTTATTTTTTTCCACTCATCGAGGGTGTAGCCGTAAGGCGGCCTTTCCCTGATCCTTTCAGGGTTGTGCGAATAAGTGTAGAACTCCTTGTAGTAGTCGTAGTCCCTCTCGACTATAGCCTTCCTGTCCACGTGTATTCCTTCCTTCTCGAAGAATGCTATGAGCTCGTCGAGGCTCATCTTGTCCTTCATGTTGTCGGCGCCCACAGGATTGTATATTACGACAATCCTGTTCTTCACATATTCTACCCTTGCCTTTATCACTGGCTCTAGAAGCATTATCCTGTATTGCAGCCTTGCGGCATATTCCATGCTAACCATGTCCTGATGGCTTATGTTTCCGAACGTCACCTCCTTTATCATACGGTACGGGACATGGTACTTCTTGCCGTCTGCCTCGGCTATGTAATCCTTTGAGGTATCGTATTCCTCCCCCTTTCCGCTCTTAAGTTCCTTCTCGTACAGGTTTTGCTCTTGATGATCTCTTCGGTCCATGCATGTCACTGTTTCCGAGTCTACTTTAGTATGCAGTCAGTGCCCTCCGCATCCGCAGCTGTCGCCGCTGGATTCCTCTGCGCCACAGCCGCAATTCCCTCCGCATCCGCAGCTGTCGCCCTCCTCCGCTTTCGTCTGTATGGAGCTGTTCGACATGACCATTTGCTGTATCTGCTGCACCTTCTGCGCGCTCTGTGTCGGCTTTATCTGGAACGGCTTCGGATTGGACACGCTCATTGGCTCGTTCTGGAAGTTGTGCACACCTTTCCCCCCATTTACCGGAAGAGCGAAGTAGTCGGTGAGTTTGCAGTATGTGTCGATGTATTCTTGCGTGGCCTCTAGGCCCTTTACGTCCCTCAAGTATTTGTCTTCCCTGTATGTCCAGCCTGGGTGCAGCGTCTCCCAGTCCTTTGAGGGTATGCTGTACTGCCTCTGTATCTTGTCCCTGTACACCTCAGGGAATACGTTAAATGTGCAGAAAGGCAGGACCTCTCCGTCAGGCTGCACGTAGTGTATGTCGCACTTCTCCACCCTGTGTATGTCGTAGGTGTATTCATCCTGGAAGTGCATCATCCCTATGAACATGCTGTTCATCTGCAGCTTGCCCATGGAGGCGAAGTCATGCTTCGTGAATATAGAGAGCAGGAGTTTTGCGAAGTTTATGGACTTCGGCTGCTTGCTCTTCTCTATGAACCTCGGCAGCGCGAGCAGGTACTTCGTTGCCATGACCCTCCTTTTCAACCTGCTGTGGCCCTGCATTTCCTGTATTGCGTTCTGCAGGTGCTCTACGAATCCTGTTGCATCGAAGAACTCCGTAAGCGGCACTACCTTTTTGTCGGTATCCAGGAACAGGTAGGTCCCGGCACCGCACGCGAAGTGTATGGACAGGTCGTACTTGTACTCACCTGTCAGCGCTTCTATGAACCTGTTTATTCCGCCGACATAAGGCACCGAGAACCAGTGGTCCTTCCTTATGACCCCATTGGTCTGCTCCTCTATGAGCTTGATCGCCCCAGGTATGGATATCCTCTGCTTCTCCCTCAGCCTTGACGGCATCCTGCCAACCAGCGAAACGGGCTGGAAGTTGATCGCCCTCACTATATCTACATTATTGAGACTGAAGTTTATCATCGACCCGAGCTCGTGGTCGTTTATCGTCCTTATGACTGTCGGGACCAATACCACCCCCATTCCGGCTTTCCTTGCCGCCTTCAGCGCGAGTGGGGTCTCCCAGTGGTTCTTGGGATTCGCTCTCTTGCTCACCCCGTCAAAGCTCATGTATAGCGTACTTACTCCGGCATGCCTCAGCCTGACCGCCATGTCTGGATTCAGTCCGAGGTTTATCCCTGTCGTGTTGAGCTGTATCTGATCGAAACCAGCCTTCTTCGCCCTCCTGACTATCTCCTCTATTTCAGGATGCATGGTTGGCTCGCCTCCACTGATTTGGAGGGCGTTTGCCGGTATAGGCTTCTGGTTCCTTAGGTTAACGAACATCTTCTCGAGCTCGTCGACCGTAGGCTCGTATATCGGCTCCCCTTCCTTGGCGTAGAAGAAGCAGTACCAGCACGACAGGTGGCATCGGTTGGTGACTACCACGTTCGCAAGCCCAGTGTGGGACTTGTGCCTCTGGCACATACCGCATTCGAACGGGCACATGGCCCCGGTTGCCTTGTAGTTGGGGTTGTCGAAGCCTCTTCCGAAGTAGTTGTACTTCCTCATCTTCATGTACATCTCATAATCTTCCCAGTACTTCTCTACTGTCCATTTATGATCCGGGCAGTACTTCCTGATCATTACGTTGTCTTCGTCCTTGTATATCGTCCCCTGTATGACGAGCTTGCACTCCGGGCACACAGTCATGGTCTTCTCTATGACCGGCATCTTCTCCATCTCCTCCATTGTCCTATGGTAAGGAGCCAGGAGAGGGTCCATCGGAGCGCCTGCCTCTTCCGCCTTCATCTCCGGTCGCTTGTTATTTATGTTGCTGATCAGATTCTGGTCTATCTGTATCTGAGTCTCCATCTCGCTCGTGTTCTGTGGATGATTCGGCATATTCATTACACCTGATAATATCATTAACGGATTCAAGTGCTTTCGAAAGTATTTAAATACTTTCGGAACAGTTTTTTACTTCCTTTCAGTTTTTGCAGGCCCCTTCAACAAGATATCGTGTCATGGCAGGCAAACTGTATTTTCTTGATGTATTTGATATTTATAGGTTGCTCTTGGAGATATAGTGGTGCGATGTACATCGATAATAGGACGAAGAAGGAATTGATAGTATCTGCAGCTATCATCGCGGTTGTCGCAATCGCAGCGTCGTATGTG
Source organism: Microcaldota archaeon (assembly GCA_021785805.1). Taxonomy (GTDB): domain Archaea; phylum Micrarchaeota; class Micrarchaeia; order Micrarchaeales; family Micrarchaeaceae; genus JAJZYD01. The sequence goes on from JAJYEJ010000030.1 coordinate 6,176, forward strand.
TTACTGCTGCATTTCGCATGCGGGGCGAAGCCTGGCGGGTGCGGTGCGCAGCGTGTGGTAAATACCACCGCCTCTCATTCCGACTGGATATCGCTGCAGATAACGGATCCTCCGTATGTGCCCCAGAATACTACGTCGCTGATTTTGAGCTATAAAGGCATTGAGCTGCACCAGTCCGGTACATCGGACGCTACAGGTTCCATTACGCTCAATGCAAGCGGCAGCATTAACCTGCTTAACCTTACGAACCATACCTATGTGGTGGCCGTAGCTAAGACACAGTCGACCAAGGCATTTGACGGCTTCATGCTTACAGGAGCGTCCGGAGCCATCGTGATCGATGGGGTCAGCTATCCGATAACCATACCGAATGGCACGTTGACATTGGGCGTGCCTGGAGGGTTTGGCGGGGCGAACGAGTCCGTTCTCGTCGATTTATCATCATCGGCCATCCAGTTGTATGGAAGCAACCAGAGCTTTACCATTGTGCCTTCAGCTAGGACCGCCGTCATCAGCGGCTCAAACGCACCGCTTGCCGAAGGAACGGTTTCGCTTATGAACTCGTCGGAAAGGGCTTCGCTCGGGGAGCTTAACTTCTCCATGGTGTTGAGCGGCGTCGCCATACAGCAGAACGGGAGCGTTATGAGGATAACAGCCAGGGTGATCGACACCGGAAGCGGTCCGGTCACATTGAAGCACCTGCTCATCTATGGGGTGATGGCCGTATACACCAACAACTCCGTCCTGTTCACTGCGCCTATGCAGAGAAGCTTAGGCGGAGGCGGAGGGGGACCGCCGGTAAAGGGCAGAGGGCCAGTGACAAATTCCACGGCCAACAAGACCAAGAACGCCACATCGATCAATTTCGGCACTGGGGGGCTTTCTTCCATGATAGCGAGGGACCTGAATCTGGACTTCAACAGCTCGAGGGTAAACACCACAGTACATGATGCGTTGGAATTCCAGGCGGCTTATCACGACCAATTGAATTTCGTGGTCCTACCGGGCAACGTGTTGTCGCTTCCGTTCACCGCAGGGGATGCCGCATCCGGAGGCGGATTGGGCCTGACCCCAGGAGAAGAGACCAATCTTACATACTACGGGATTGCGCAGCTCGGAAGCAACCATATGACAGTCGCTTTCATACCGAACCAGACCTATGACGCTGTGCTGATAGGCGACAACGGTTCTTACTCGGAGACCCCTGCAGTTGCAGGCACCTGAGGATTATAGGCAGGGGGCAAACAAATTTAAACCGTTTTTGCGTATAATGTTCGTGGTTCTTTGAGGTTTTACATCATAAGCGACAATACACGCAACAGTATCACAGTGGCGAATGAGATAAACAGCAATGGGAGCACTGCGATAATAAGCGAGAAGGATGGAAGCGACCAACGTACCGCAATCCTGGACCTCAAGGAGAATGTGGATGTTGACGATTTCTGTGTCGTAATAAACAGGAGCCCGAAGGAGTTCACTATCGCGGCCAACAAGATCCAGGACGCGCGTGCAGTCTTATGCAAGGACCGGGAGGATTCCGCAGAGGCCTACGACGCTAAGGCCAACGTGCTCATATTCGATTCCAAGGTAGATACGGATACGCTGGTTGATGTGATTGACGGGGTACTGTCCAGGAGCGGAAAAGGGGTGCAGTCACACGCGAAGGCCAAGGCTTATCAGGAGCAGCCGCAGCAGGCGGATGCTGATGGCATACAGCCTATGCGGCAGCCAAAAGGCAACCCATTGAAAGACGTCATGGACAGGTTCACCAAGGGAACTGGAAGCCAATCACAGGACAGCCAGCCCAGGAGGCAGATGCAGACGGGAGGTTCAGCGGCCCCTGCAAAAAGAAAGAGCAACAAGGGGATTTTCGGGTCGCTCAAGGATGCCTTGGGATTGGAGGAGGATGAAGAGGAATAGGATGTACACCAATTGCAACAGCGTAATCAAACTGACTATACCTGCCCTGCGGATAAGCGTCGCATGCAAGCTTAAGAAGGTGTATAATCTCAACGAGGTAGAAATAGCCAGGCGTGTAGGCATAGCACAAGCCGCGGTGAGCAAGTACCTTAATGGCAGGTACTCGGCTAGGATAGGGAAGGTACGCGGCATTGTGGAATCGATAGGGCTGGACGCGCCGATAGTCAAGGCGTTGAGTAAGGCCGGCTACGACAGGAAGCATATCTCCTTACTGATAGACGCTGCCGCTTTGAACTCTACCCTCGCGGAAAAGACGATCAAGATTCTGAAATTATCTCCCTCTGTTTCTAAATGATAGGATATCGCTTCCTGCGTTCTCCAGCTGTATCCTGGCTACGTCCTGTTTCTTCCTGAACCCTGGAAGCACCGCCTCCGCAAACCTTATGCTACGCGTGCCGTCGTATATGCCCTTCATTATCTCGAAGTACGATTCGGCGTCCTTTATCTCCTCCTGCCTTAGGGACTCGAGTATTTCCCGCTTAAGCTCGCCGGTAACGTCCATCAGGCCCATGAGATACGCATCAGGGTCCACGCCGATCTCCGACATCCTTGGAACCCCATTCCCTGCCATTATATCGTAGAACACCTGCGCTTCCACGTATTCCTGGTATGCCTGCTGCGTGTTGTACTTGAACTGGGTATCGATTCCCTGCAATGATTTGACCTTCCCCTTCATCTCCTTGATCACTGCCGCGGCTTTCTTCGTGTCGCCGTTGTGCATCATGGTTATCGCTTGCCCAGCGGACCTTATCACTTCCCGGGACAGCTGCATCACCCTGTCGAATGCCTCCTGCTTCGCAGCAAGGCTTTCCGCCACATTCTCCACATCCTGATCCAGGTTCTTCATTTGCTCACCTTGTTGTTCTTGTTTTTATTTCTTCTTGAATGCAAATTGTAGTGGAGACCGCGCAGCCATGATGATTGCTCTTCCACTTGAATATTTCAGGCATATGCTCCGACCTCCTCGTCCATCTGCCTGCCGCCCCAGAACAGGTACTGCTGGAAGTAGCCTTTGTACTTACCATAGCGTTCGTCGGCGAATCTCCTTAGTTGCTTCGGTGTTTTCTTCCTCCCTTTGAAATACACCCTTTCCATCGTCCTTTTCACCCAGACGTCGATCGGAAATGCCTCTGTATTGCCGTAGCCCATGAGCGCTATGCAATCGGCTACCTTCTCTCCGACCCCGTTTATCTCCATCAACGCTTCCGTGAGCTTATCATAGTCCGTTGGGTTCAATTTGTATATGTCCAGATTATACGTGCAGTACTCGGCCGCATGCTTCACGTATCTTGCCCTGAAGCCTGTCCCGCACCCCATAAGGTCTTTCACCGACGCCCCAAGCAGGTCCTTGCTTTCCGGGAACGAATGAGCTATCGTCCTCCCGGTGTTGTCCTTTATCGGCTGACCGTAGCGCTCTTTTAGCGCCCGTACTATCTTCCTGATCCTTTTTACGTTGTTGAACTGCGATATGATGAAGCATAGGGTCGTCTCCCATGGGTCATTCACCGTCAGCCGCATCCCATAGTACCGCCTTATGGCTTCATCGGTGAACCTGTCGGTATTTATGATCCTGTAAATCCTTTTCATGTCGTCACCGAGCCTGAACCGCTTCACGGCATCGCGCATCGCGATACCGAGTTCCTTGCTCATCACCGTAAGTGTGCCTTTCTCATTCCCTCCGGACTGCCCTACGCTCACTATCGTGCGTCCCATGGTATACAGAATGCTGTTGCTGCCCGGATTGTAATCCGCGTGGAACGTCAGCGGCTGAGCGCTCTCGAACGTATGCCTCAGATCGAACACCGATATCGGTATGTTGCCTGTCGAGGCATCTGTTGTCATTGCATCCCAAAAGATTTGCTGAAGAATTCAGTAAGATCCTTGATGGCTATCCTATCCTGTTTCTTGTCGTCCCTGTGCCTTACCGTGACTGTGTCATAGTTGCCGGAGTTCTTGTCTACGCTATCGAAGTCGACTGTCACGCAGAATGGCGTCCCTATTTCATCCATCCGCGCATATCGTCTGCCTATTGAACCGGATAAATCCGTCACTGCCTTGAAACGCTTCTTGAGAGTTTTGTATATCTCGTCTGACCTCTTGCTAATGGATTCGTCTTTCTGGAGCGGAAATATGGCAATCTGGTATGGAGCCATGCTCTTCGGTAGGCTGAGCACCATTCGTTCTCCGTCCTTGTGGTAGAATACATCTATCAGCATCCATACGTTCCTGTCGACCCCGAAGCTCAGCTCAAGGATATGGGGCATTACCCTCTTGCCATCGACATTCACCGATAGGTCCTGGTTTGAGCCCTTGCTATGGCAGGACAGGTCGTAGTCGCCCCTGTAGTGGAGTCCGCCGACCTCTTTGAAGCCGTTCCAGCTTTCGATGTCCACTTCCATGTCCATGTGTACCTTGTTGTAGAACGCCTTCTCATCGCCCCCCTTCTCGAGGAACCTGAACTTCTCTTCGGGGATTCCGATCACCTCCGTGTAGAACTTGTGTATGTATGCCATGTGGTAGACGTAGAACTCCGGTATGTTATACTTCTTCGCTATTTCCACGGGCGTAGACCTTTCGGCTTGCTTCGTGGCGTAAGGGACCACGTTCATCTTTACACCCATGTACTCGCTGATGTCCGGTTTCCAGTCGTCCGGGTCGAAGAATATCTGCAGTTCCGCCTGTATCAGCTCCCTCATCCTGTATAAGCCCTGCCTTGGCGATATCTCGTTCCTGTACGCCTTGCCTATCACCGCCAATCCCATAGGCAGGGTCTTCCTTAAGGCGTTAAACTCCCTGAAGAAGTTGATGTATGCCGACTGGGCAGTCTCAGGCCTCAAGTAACCCTTGTCCGCCTTCTCGGGGCCTAGATTCACGTCTATCATCATGTTGAAAGCCTTGGCAGGAAGAAGGGCGCCTTTGTCCTTTGGACATCTTATGCTGTTTTCCTTTACGGCTTTATCGATATCGTCTGCGGTCGCGCCCTCTGAGACCGTTATTCCGAGGTCCGATAGCAGCACATCTGCCCTATAGTAAGTGTGGCACTTTGAGCAACCTATAAGTATGTCGTTGAACCGGGCTGCATGACCTGATGCTACAAGGACCTTCTCAGGCATTATCGTCGCTCCCTCTATCAGGAAGCAGTCCTCCTTTGCGTCTATGAAGTATGACAGCCACAGGTTCTCGAACCTCCTCTTTACGAGCGCCCCTAGGTGCCCGTAATCGTAAAGGCCAGCCTTCGACCCGTATATCTCCGCGCTCTGCCAGAAGAAGCCTTTCGCCTTGGCGAACGCCAGCATGTCATCTATGTTCATGGTGGATCACAGTACTAGACTATATTTATGAGAAATGGTTATATATCGGTTGGTTCTTGGCTCTCCTCTCCGGTCACGCATATCAGTAATCAGGCGACGTGTTAACGCATCACTCTTGCAGGTATTTATGCATTGGGGCAAACCAAAGTTTTATATAGAAGGGCGAAGATAACAATCTGCTAATTCCATCGGTGTTATATTGCCTAAGGAGA